>CAZIBD010000014.1:0-3759 GCA_964536935.1 uncultured bacterium
GTGATGCGCCAGTCCGGCAGCGGCGGCACGTCCTGTTCGTACTTGCGGCGGTGCTTGATGTTGGGCAGCTCCTCCGGGCTGCCGTACTGGCACCAGCCCTGGGCCAGGCCGTCCTCGTCGAAGACCAGCGCCGCATGGGCGTTGCCGGTCTTCACCAGCTCCTCCTTCGCAGCGCGGCGGTCGGCGTACTGGTCGCGCGAGGTCAGGTGGTAGCCGATGCACCAGCACCCGCCGAAGATGCCGTTGTTGCGTTCCACGAGCTCCGCGAACGCATCCCAGGTCGAGGCGTCCAGCTCACCGACGGTGTAGGCCGTGGAGCTTCAACCCTTCCTGGCGGCCGTGTCGAGCACACCGGCCAGCGCCGCCGGTTGCGTGACCATCGGCCAGTGGCCGGTTGGGATGTCGACATACATGACGTGCTTGGCTCGAGCGAGCTCCGGAACCTCACCCGCGTCCACCCAGGCCCTCGCCTGTTCTGGCGTGAACTCGGGGCAAACCATCACGACGGGCACGTCGAAGCGACCCTCGTCCCGAAGGCTCACCGTGCCCTGCGCCACACCGCCCGGCACCGGCACGGCCTCCGATGCGATCCGCCCTCGCGCCCGCTCGTCGAGGTCGGCGGCGTCGGGACCCTCGAAAGGCCCCCAGCCGGGGAAGGGCATGGCCCCGTCCACGACGGGGAAGAAGTCCGCGTACGTCTGACCGTCGCCCAGGGGGAAGCCTCCAATCAAAGCGAGGGACGAAACGGCCTTCGGCCTGCGGTCGGCAACGATCCAGCCAAGTGCGCAGGCCGCCGAGTGGCCCACCAGCAGCGGGCGGTCCGCGGCATCCACCTCGGCCAGCACCGCCTCGACCTGATCCTCGAGCGTGGCCTCCATGGAACCACCGTCGACGCCGGGGAGCGCGACGGCAACGGGCTCGTGGCCGAGCCGCCGCAGCGCGTCGGCGGTTTCGGCCCAGACATCGCGTTTCAACCACAGGCCGGCGACGAGAAGGATGTCCATGTTCGTGATCCTAGCGGATATCCCGGACGTTCTTCTTCCGCATAGGGGCCGTGCTGGGGCGTGACGCTCACGTCTCGCGCGCTCCATGCGGTGAGTTCGGGTCCTGGTCCGCGAGCGCCCCGGTGTGCCGCAGGGTCCACTACAGCGCCACCAGCGTCGCCACCAGCGCCGTGACCGACAGGACCACCGTGTACGGCAGCGCCATCCACACCATCCTCCCGTAGCCGAGCCGGATCAGCGGAGCCAGGCCGGACGTCAGCAGGAACAGGAAGGCGACCTGCCCGTTGGGGGTGGCGACGCTCGGAATGTTGGTGGCCGCGTTGATCGTCACCGCCAGATGGTTGAACTGCGCAGCCGAGACCAGACCCGCATCGAGCGCGGATTTGACGCCCGAGATGTAGACCGTGGCCACGAAGACGTTGTCGCTGATCATCGAGAGCAGGCCGCTGGCCGCGAACATGGTGGCGAGCTGCGCGTGCCCTCGCATAGCCAGGACGGCATCGATCAGCGGCTGGAACAGGTGCTGCTGCTGGATCACAGCCACCACCGCGAAGAACACGACCAGAAGTGCCGTGAACGGCAACGCCTCGTGGAAGGCCGGGCCTAGGCGGCCCTCCTCGGTGACGCCAGTGAAGGCCGTGGCGAGGATGATCACAGCGAGCCCGATCAAACCCACCTCGGCGGCGTGGAACGCCAGCGCAACGATCAGGAACACCGCCACCAGGCCCTGCACGATGATGCGAAACATACCTGCGACGTCGCGCCGCGATACCTCCCGCAGCTCGAAGGCCTCCATGATGTCCCGGACCGATTCCGGCAGCTGCTCCCCGTAGCCGAACCACTTCAGCTTCTCGAGCAGCGCGCAGGCAAGCAGACCCGCTACCAGCACCGGTAGCGAGATCGGGGCCAGGCGCAGGAAGAAGTCGCCGAAGCTCCACCCGGCCACATGGGCAATCAGCAGGTTCTGCGGCTCGCCCACCATCGTCGTGACCCCACCGAGCGCGGTGCCCACCGCGGCGTGCATCATCAAGCTGCGCAGGAACGCTCGAAAGCGCTGCAGGTCACCGTGCCGGAAGTCGTGCACCAGCGTGTCGTCGTGGTGATCGTGTTCGTCGTCGAAGCCCTTGCCGGAGGCCACCTTGTGGTAGACGCCGTAGAAGCCGACCGCGACCGTGATGATCACCGCCGTCACCGTGAGTGCGTCGAGGAACGCCGACAGGAAGGCGGCTGAGAAGGCGAATCCCAGCGACAGCAACAGCTTCGAGCGCACGCCGACCAGGAGCTTGGTGAACACGAACAGGAGCATGTCGCGCAGGAAGTAGATGCCCGCCACCATGAACATCAGCAGCAAGATTACGGGGAAGTCGGTGAGGGCCTCGTGGTAGACGGCTTCCGGGCTCGCCAGCCCGATCGCTACGGCCTCCAACGCGAGCAGCCCGCCGGCCTGGAGCGGATAGCAGCGGAGTGCCATGGCGAGCGTGAAGATGAACTCCACCACGAGCGCCCATCCGGCCAGGAAGCCACCGTGGGATCCGCCGAGCAGGTAGAGCGCGGGGTCGGCGACCAGGAAGGCCAGGATCAGACGCTTGTACCAGAGGGGCGAATGCCCCAGGAAGTCGTGGCCGATGGCGCGAACTATGCTTGAGCTCATCCGTCGAAGAACCTCGCTTCGGCGCGGTGGCCAATCGTGGCGTGACGCGTGCGCCCGCGCCACGGTCGGGTCGGGTTGGGCGCAGCCGGAGACGATCGCGGCAGGCGCCCAGTTCTGGTCGGCTTCCGACCACCATATAGGGCTGGGCGCGTCTACGCCAGGGGGCCCCTACGGAAGCGCGGGTGACGGCGGTCGGCCGGAGGCGCGCCTCGACCGCACCGTTGCGCCATCACGCCACCGCCGAGGTCACATCGCCTCGAACACGCCCGTCACCCGGTGGACCACGAACACGCCGCGCTCTGCGAGGACCGCGCGCACGCGTGCTGCCACCGCGTCGAGCGCCACGGCCAGCTCCGGCGCCAGCTCGCTCCCCGGCACGCCGGCCACGCCCGCCATCGAGGCCACGTACGCTGCCGCGGCGTCCGCGTCCGCGACCCGGAGGACGTCGGCGCTCCGGTGCAGCCGCACCGAGGCGAAGTGGGCGCGCAAGCGGGGCTCGCCGTTCTCCAGGTCGAACGCGAAACGCCCACCGTCGACGGTGCCCGCTGGCAATTCCTCGACGGCCAGGCGCCTCAGCTCGTCCATGTGGTGCATGCCGTTGGTGCCGGCGAAGAGCCTTCCCCCAGGCCGCAAGACACGGCGGATCCCGCGCAGGGCGGCGTCGATGTCGGGCACGTGGTAGAGCATGTGATTCGCGAGCACGACGTCGAACGCCCCGTCGCCGAAGCGCTCGTCTCGCTCGAGCTCGGCCGCGTCGAGCTGCAGCACTTTGGCGTCCAGCCCAGCCGCTCGAATCGTCGGCCGGGCCACCGACAGCATCCCCGGCGACACGTCGGTCAGCGTCACCGTCCAGCTCACCGGCACGCGCTCCCGGTTGACCGTCCAGAAGCGAGCCGGCCCACACCCGAGCTCCAACACGGCAAGCCCCTCGCGACGCGGGAGCTTGGCGAAGACCCAGGGATGCCAGGGCACCCCCTCGCCGAAGCGCTCGTGAAGGGCCATACGCGCCTTCAGGTTGGCGTCATCGCGGTACTGTCCCGCAGCCAGCCGGGCCGGGTCGCGTCGGGCATCGGACCTATCCGTGCTCAACGTCCGTGCTCAACG
>CAZIBD010000014.1:3859-6311 GCA_964536935.1 uncultured bacterium
GCGTCGGTCCCGCAGCACAGACCGTAGACACAGCTACGGCTGAGGGCGTACGATTCCGTAGTGATCTCTACGGTATGGATTCCGCGTCGCACGAGGGGAGGGCCGTCTCATGGGCGCCTCGCCTGACCCTGCCTCCAAGCAGGAACCGAGAACCGTCGAAACGGGCCTCGGCTTCATGCTCGGCTCCGCTCACCGCGCCTTGCGCTCGGCCTGGGAGGCGTTCATCGCCGATCTGGGTCTGACCGCACCCCAGGCGCTCGTGCTCCGCCTCGTTGCGGAGACCTCGGGCGTGGGCCTTCGCGAGCTCGCCCGCCGCATGCAGACCGACGCCATGAACGCGAAGCGCCTGGCCGACGCCCTGGAGGTCGCCGGCCTCCTCCGGTCCGCGGAGGATCCCGCACACCGCCAGAAGCGCCTGTTGTGCGTGACCGACGAGGGCCGGGCCTTGGCAACCAGGGTCGAAGGGCGAGCGCGCGCCTGGGACGGCCACCTCGCCGAGCAGCTCGGAAGCGAAAGACTGATGCGTCTTCGTTCCCTGCTCGCGAACCTCATCGAGAGCCTGGAGGACGGGCAGGACGGCGGACTCTCGCTGGGGGGTGAACGGGCATGAGGGACGGCACCTACCGGGAACCAGCGGATGGCAGGCAAACCGTTCCCTCCGCCGCTGCCGAGACGGCACCGGCGGAGGGAACGAGGGGTACCTCACCCTCACGCCTGCTAGGCCTGAGCTGGGTCCACTTCCTCAACGACGGGGCTGCCAACTACCTTCCCGGCGTGCTCCCCGCGGTGCTGGTCTCCCTCGACCAGCCCGTGCGGGTCGCGGGCGCGCTCATGGCCGCCCTGGCGATCGGCCAGACCACGCAGCCGCTGATGGGGTGGATCGCGGACCGCATCGGGGGCCGCAGCATGATCGTGGTCGGCCTGCTGGCGAGTTCACTCGGCGGCGCCATGATCGGTAGAACGACGTCGATCTGGAGCCTCACCGTGTTCCTCCTCCTGATCGGGCTCGGCAGCTCGATGTTCCACCCACAGGCCGTGGCCGCGGTCCGCTCCCTCGCGCCGGCACGGCAAGGGTTCTTCACGTCGGCCTTCCTGGTCGGCGGCGAGCTCGGCCGAGGGATCTGGCCGACCGCGGCGAGCCTGATCAGCACCTCGTTCGGCCTGCGGAGCCTATGGATCGTCGCCATCCCCGCGCTCGTTTCGGTGCCCTTCCTCTGGCGCTGGGCCCCCAGGCTGCCCGCCAGCCCACGCGGGCTTGGCGCACTGGGCTGGCGCCGGCAGGCTTTCCCGCTAGTCCTGCTCGTCGGGTACCGCGGCCTGCGGGCGCTGGTGACGGCGGGCCTGGTCACGTTTCTTCCGATCCTGTGGCACCTGCGCGGCGGCTCCCTCGTCGGCGGGGCATCGATCGTGACGACGATGCTGGTCATCGGCGTCATCGGGAACCTTGCTGGAGGACACCTGACGGACACGCTGGGACGCCGCCCCATCCTGATCCTGTCGGCGATCACCATGTCGGTCTTCATCGTGCCGATGGCGCTCGTGCACGGCGTATGGATCTGGGTCTTCGCCGCGCTCATCGGGGTATCGATGTTCCTGAGTGCGTCGGCAACCGTTCTCATCGGTCAGGACATGTTTCCCAGCAGCAAGTCCATGGGTTCCGGGATCGCCATGGGCCTTGCCAACGGCGTAGGCGCGATCCTTGTGCTGGTGCTGGGCCTGTGGGTGAGCGCGAGCACGGTCACGGCCGTCTTCTGGGTGCTGGCCGTCGTCGGGCTCCTGTCGGCGCTGCTGGCGCTCGGCTTCCCGGAGGCGCTGATGGCGGCGCGCGAGCGAGCCTGAGGGCCGAGTCCAGGAGGAGGCCCGATCGTGCGGTTGGGGCGCCCTTGGGCGCCCCGACCGTCGAGCAACCGCGTGCCGGCGCTAGTCCGACGTCACGTTCGAGTTGTCGATGTCCCGGTAGATCTTCCAGGAACCGTCGCCCTGCCGGCGCAGAATGGTCATGAACTTGCCGTTCGTGTGGGACGTGGCACCGCCGGCCGTGGGCGTCACGTCCTTCGTGTATGTGCCCCACGAGTAGGCCCAGGCGCCGAGGACCGTGATCTCCTGGGGATCGATGCTCAGGGCGACCGTGGCGCTACTCTTGCCGACCCCCGTTGCGGCACGAATGGCGTCCAGGCCGACGATAGGCAGCTTACCGGGCGACATCTTGACCCCTCCCGGCATCCATAGCGCCATCCACCCCTCGAGGTCGCCGGTCTCTGCAGCGTGGGAATACTCGGCCCACACCTGGCGGATGGCGGCCTTGTCCGCCTCCATGTCGCCGCCCGCGCTCTGGGCTGTGACCGCCACCACGGCCATCAACCCCAACATCGCAAGCACGCATAGGGTGAACTTGCGGATCATGTCGACACCTTCCTTTCGAATCTCTCGAGTGGCTCTCGTGATCCTGCGC
>CAZIBD010000014.1:6411-7814 GCA_964536935.1 uncultured bacterium
GATCGAGAGATCTGCGCTCGGCCCTGGAAACGGCCGCGAGCGCGAGACCGACCACACCCCCCACTCCACGCACGCCTCCCCCACTTTCCCAGCAGACGGAAACGATGCCGGGCGCCCAACCCCACGCCTCTTCACGTCGTGTCGCTGTTGTCTGAGGCCTAGCAGATGGCGGCGCCGTCAGGAAAGAGCCAATCGTCCTTCATGAGCGCTGGCGCTCCGACTGCGCGACCGACTCAGGACAGCAGCGTCCGCATCAGCGCCTGCTGCACCCCCCACAACAGCAGCGGCAGCAACACCGCGGTGAGGAAACCGCGAAGGGTGTTGGTCTGCCACGGCCAGGTCCTCGCCTTCTCCAGGAGCGCCAACTCCGCCGCGAGGCCCGTGATGGCCTTGGTGATGCCGTCCATGGCCGCGTAGTCGTCGGCGCTGACGCCGTCGTGGAGGCGCGCCACGACCGCCTCGATCTTGCGGTGGGTATCGTGGATGCGGCGCTCCCGCTCCTGGACGAGGCGCTGGTGCGCGCCCCAGAGGGGGCCTAGGAAGGCCGCCACGGCCAGCGCCACGAGCACGGCCAGGCTCGACAGCAGTAGCCTCGTGGCCTCGGGCCCTGCATCGGGCGGGTACGCCGCGAGCCAGGCGTAGCCGGCCGCGGCGATGCCGACGGCGTGCTGCGCCGAAAAGCGGGAAAAGGCGTACAGAGGCCGCGTATGGAACAGGTGGATCGCGGCGTGGCGGCGGTATAGCCCGTCGATGAGGTGGAGCTGGCGCACGGCGTGGTAGACGAAGGCGCCGATGACGCTCCAATCGAACAGCAGGACCACGGCGCTCTCGACGTAGAACAGCCCACCGGAGCTCGCGTACTTGAAGGCCTCGAGGCGCGACGGCAGGATCACGAAGCGCTGGAACACCCCGAAGCCCACGCCCAGCAGCGTGGCAACGGCAGCGCCCGATGCCGGCATGGTTGTGAGCCGGTAGCGGACGCCGGCCAGCTCGTTGTCCGTCAGCGTCAGGGCCGGCCGCATCGCCTCGAGCGCGGTCCCTGCGGCCCGATCGAGGTAGTGCATGAGGGCGAAGCCGAAGATCCCGGTGCCGAACGCGACCAGGTGGTACGGGTAGACCGTCCCCGGTGGATAGGTACCCGCCGACCACTTGAGGGCCGTCACCAGCGCCCCCAGAGCGGCGCACAGCGCTGCGTACGTCGCCCAGCCGGGCCACGGCAGCCACTCCACGGCGCGCTGGAGCCCGTCCACCCAGCTGGGCGCGAAGCTCCTCGAGCGCCGGCGCGCGGTCTCGATCTCGGCAGAGGGTGGCAGCATCGACACACCTCCGTCCCCCGACGCTAGAGCCCCCATTGTAGACAGTGCCGCGCCACCGCGGAGCGCAGACGTCTGCGGAGGCCGCCG
>CAZIBD010000014.1:7914-56265 GCA_964536935.1 uncultured bacterium
GGCCGCATCGCTCGAAGCCAGGCGCGTATCGCGTTGGGACGCCCTGCCGAGCGTCCCAACGCGCGACCTTACAGGTCTCCCCTAGCTCGGCGGAACGTTGGAGTTGAAGATGTCCCGGTAGATCTTCCATGAGCCGTCGTCCTGACGGCGCAGGATGGTCATGAACTTACCGTCGACGTGCGCCAGGGCCTTGCCGTCGCTCCCGGTGACATCGACCGTGTAGAGCCCGCGGGAGTAGGCGTAGTCACCGAGGACGGTGATCTCCTTGGGATCGATGTTCATGACGACGTTGTTTCCGGCGTCCGCCGCCATGCCTTTCTCAGTCCTGGCGCGGATCATGTCCTTGCCGATATTCGGCGGCGCCCCCGGAGGCATCTGAACGCCACCATCGGCCCACAGCGCCATGTAGGCGTCGGCGTTGCCGGTCTCGACGGCGTTCGTGTAGTCCACCCAGACCTGCTGGATGGCAGCGCGGTCGGCGGCCGGCCCGCTACCGCTCTGCGCGACAGCGACCGCCAGCATCGAGAAACCGAGCGCCAAGAGGATGGAGAGCGAAAGCCTGCGTGCCATATAGGTACCTGACCCTTGCCAACTGTCTCGAGTCGACACCCACGGGATCCGCTCGTGTCGGCGTCGCGGCCCCCTCACCCCCCTTCCCCCGGGGCCCGGCCGGACGTCCGCACGCCAGTCCGCCCTACCCGGCGACCCTCTCGACCGCCGACCGGACCCCTCCGCCACTGCACAACGCCGCAGGTGTGCTCCGCGCTCGTCCTCGAACGCGGATTGCGAGCCTCGCTCATTCCCCCAGTGCCATCTCTGATCCCCCAAGGACCTGACCACCGGTCGCTCTCGCGCTACCGGCAGAACGCGCCCACGTGGGCACGCCATGGTTCGGACGCCTCTGTGCACCGAGCAGTAGCAGAACCGGCACGCCGAGCGCCAGTGGCAATCGTCCCAGCGATGGGCCGGCCGACCGCGGGCCCAGGGGATATGGTGCGTCATGGCCGATCAACCTGCCCGCAGCGACGTCCCGGTCGACCAGACCTGGGACCTCACCGATCTCTTCCCCGACCGCGAGGCGTGGCTGCGCGCGTGCGACGACGTACGGCAGCAGATCCCGAAGGTCACCGCCCACGAACGGCGCGTCGGCGAGAGCGCGGGACGTCTCCTGGAGGCCCTGACCGCGTTCGAGGAGCTGAGCCTGCGTCTTCGCCGGGTCGCCGCGTTCGCCATGCTCGGCGTTGCGGTCGAGCAGAGCAACGCCGATCGGCAGGCGGACGCCGCCCGGCTCCAGCAGCTGATCAGCGAGGTCGAGCGCGACACGACCTTCCTGACCGACGAGATCCTGGCCCTCGACGTCGAGTCCGTCGCCGACTTCCTGGCCGCCGAGCCCGGACTGGAACCTTTCGAGCGGCTGCTGGAGATGACCCTGCGCGACAAGCCGTACCGCCTGACCCCGGAGACCGAGCGCGTGCTGGCTTCCTTCGGCGAGGTGTTCGAGGCGCCCTCCACCGTCTACCAGCGTGCCTCGGGCGCCGACGTGCGCTTCGAGCCCGCCACGGACCGCGACGGGCAGGCCCACGCTGTGACCATGGGGCGCCAGATGTTCACCTTCTCGTCGTCTCCGGATACGGGGCTACGACGCGAGGCCTATCGATCGGTCGCGCGTGGGTTCACCCCGTACCGCCACACCCTGGCGGCCTCGTTGGCGGCATTCGTTCGTTCGGCCGTGGTCGAGGCGCAGGTGCGCGGCTACCCGTCCGCCATCGACATGGACCTCCACCACCAGGAGGTCGGTCGCGACGCCTTCGACGCTGTCCTGGAGACGATCGGCCACGGCATCGCACCGCACATGCGGCGCTACGCCGGCATCCAGCAACGCGTGCTGGGACTGGACCACACCCGCGTCGCCGACATCGATGCCGGCTGGCCGGGTGGCGGCCCGTCGGTCTCCTTCGAGCGGGCCCGCGAGCTCATTCTCGAGGCGGCCGCTCCCATGGGCCCCGAGTATCGTGGCGTCCTCGAGCGCGCCTTCGCCGAGCGCTGGATCGATCGCGCGGACAACGCCGGGCGGCGCGGGGGGGCGTTCTGCCACTCCGTCCACGGGATCCACCCGTACGTCTTCGTCACCTGGACCGGCGGCCTCCGCGGCGCCTTCATCCTGGCTCACGAGCTCGGTCACGCCGTGCAAGGCCAGCTGGCCATGGAGAACAACCCCTTGAGCCGCAGCCGCCCTAGCCTGTTCGCGATCGAGGCGCCCTCGACCTTCAACGAGCTGCTGCTGGCCCGCCACCTCCTGGCAGGATCAGACGACGCCACCTTCCGGCGCCGCGTCATCAAGACGCACATGGCGACCTTCTACCGGAACTTCGTGGTGCACCTTCAGAAGGCGCTGTTGCAGCGCCGGATCTACACTCTGGTCGAGGCCGGTGAGCCCGTCACAGCCGACGTCCTCGATCGGGAAGAGATGGAGGTCCTGAAGGCGTTCTGGGACGGCAGCGTCGAGCTCACCGACGAGGACCGGACCATCTGGATGCACGAGGCGCACTACTACATGGGGATGTACCCGTACACCTACGCGGCCGGGCTGTCCGCCGCCGTGGCGATGTTCGGCGACCTGGTCGACGAAGGCGAGCCGGCCGCTCAGCGCTGGCTGGGCTTCCTGAAGTCCGGCGGCTCGGTGGGGCCGCTCGAGCTGTTCGCGCGCGCAGGCATCGACATGACCGCGCCCGAGACGTTGCGACGCGCCGTGGACCACGTGGGCTCGCTGGTCGACGAGCTCGAGGCGGAACCCACCGCATGAAGCCGGGCCAGGGAGGCCTGCCGTAGGGGGCAGCCCCCACGAGCGTCCTCCGGCAAAGCTCGAGGCACGCGCGGCCCACTCCAGGCGCCTAAGGGCAGGGTCTCCCCTACACTCGGCCCTCGATGGTGGCCACATCCTCGTCCGTGAGCGCGAGCGCGTGGGCGGGCACGATGCCATCGACCTGGTCCGGTCGCCGGAAGCCGACGATGGCGGCGTCGACGGCGGGGTTGCGCAGCGTCCACGCCACCGCCACCGCCCCGGGCGCGGTCGCGTGGCGCCTGGCCACCGCCTTCAGACGCTCGACCAGGGCGAGGTGCTCGGACAGCTTCGGCTCCTGGAAGTCGGCCGCCGTCTTGCGCCAGTCGTCGTCGGGGAGCCCGGCGATGCGCTCCTGCGTCATGGCTCCGGTCAACAGGCCGGAACCCATCGGCGAGTAGACGATGACCCCGATGCCCTGCCGTTCGGCGTACGGCAGGATCTCGTCCTCGACGCCGCGCACGATGAGGGAGAAGGGCGGTTGCAGCGTCTCGACCGGGGCGACGGCACGGATCCGCTCGAGCTGCGCCACGTCGAAGTTGGACACGCCGATGTGCCGCACCAGCCCCTGCTCCTTCAGCTCCGCGAGCGCCGACCAGCCCTCCTCGATGTCCGCCTCGGGGATCGGCCAGTGGATCTGGTACAGGTCGATCGCGTCGACTCCCAGACGCCGCAAGCTGTCCTCGGCCTCGCGTAGGATCGAGTCCCGCTTCAGCACCCGCACGACCTTGCCTCCCGGTCCCTCCAGCAGCGAGCACTTGGTGAAGACCAGCGGCCGTTCGTGATTCTTCAGGCCCCGGAGCGCGCGTCCGACGACCTCCTCGGAGCGCCCGAAGCCGTAGCCGGCAGCGGTGTCGATCCAGTTGACGCCCAGCTCCAGCGCGCGCTCGATCGCCGCGATCGACGCGGCGTCGTCCTGTGGGCCCCAGCCGAACTCCCAACCTCCCCCGCCAATCGCCCATGCACCGAAGCCGACCCGCGTGATCTCCAGGCCTGTGCGTCCCAGCTCGGTGGTATCGAGTCGTGTCGTTGGCATCGTTGCTCCTCTCGCCTCCCGCCATCGCGCGGTGCGGTCGCGCGACCGGAGGCGTGCCGTCGCGCCACCGCGAACCGTCCACCCCCGAGCGTACCGCCGCCCTAGCGGGCGAAGCGGTGGAGCATGACGCGTCCCGATACGGACCGCGGGCGGCCGCTGCGACGCGCCCCTGGCGACGTACGATGGTTCCACCGGAGGGGCAGGGCCTCACCCACCCACGCCCATCGCCATGGCATCCGCGTCCACGGGCCGCCGGCCCGAACATGCGCGTTGGAACTTCACGGCTCTCGTCTGGCACGGCGTCTTCTTCGCCGTGGGGGCGGCGCTGGCCGACCCTTCGACGGTGCTCCCCGCCTACGCGGCGTTGCTGTCGCGCTCTCCCGTGCTGGTGGGTCTGATGACGAGCCTGCTGCTCGCCGGCCAGGTCGTCCCCCAGCTGCTCTTCTCGCACTGGGTGGAGGGCGCCGCCCACAAGAAGCCGTTCCTTCTGGTGGCCGTATTCAGCCGGGCGCTGGCGGGGCTCGCGCTGGGCGGGCTCACGTTCCTGTGGGCGGACCGTTCCCACACCCTGCTGCTGGCCACGCTGTTTGCGCTTCTGGCAGCCTTCGCGGTGGGCGGCAGCCTGGGCAGCGTCGCCTTCGTGGACATGGTGGGAAAGAGCGTGCGGGCCGGCCTCCGCGGCCGCTTCTACGCCAGCCGGCAGTTCCTGGGCGGACTCGCGGCCCTCGGCGCCGGCTTCCTGGCGCGCGCGATCCTGGCCCACCCGTCGTTCGCCTTCCCGCGCAACTACGCGCTGCTGTTCTTCGGCTCGGGGGTCGCCCTGGCGGTCGCCGGGCTCGGCTTCCTCGGCCTGCGGGAGCCGGACGGCGCACCGCCACGCCGTCCGCCGCTCGGCGCCTACCTCGGCGACCTGCGCCGGCTGTGGCGAGGGGACGCGGCCCTTCGCAGCCTCGTCGTCGTGGAGAACCTGGCGGGCCTCCACCTCATGCTGCTGCCGTTCTACGTCACGCTCGCCCAGACGCGCCTGCACGCCGGGCCGGAAGCCATCGGGACCTTCATCATCCTGCAGGTGGTGGGCGGAGCGGCCTCGAACCTGGCCTGGGGCTGGCTTTCCGACCGGCACGGCAGCCCGTCGGTGCTGCGCGCCTGCCTCGCCCTCGGCCTGGCCCTGCCGCCGACCGCCCTGGCCCTCGCCCGCTGGGCGCCCGGCCAGTACGCGCTGGTGTTCCTGCTGGTCGGGGCCGCCGTCAACAGCCGCAACCTGTCGTTCAACAACGTCCTCGTCGATATCGCACCCGATGCGGCCCGGCCGACCTACGGGGGCCTGGTCGGCACGCTGACCGCGCCGCGGCTCCTGTTCCCGCTGCTCGGCGGTGCGCTCATCGGCGCGCTGGGCTTCGCGCCGGTGTTCCTGGCCGTGGCGCTGGCCCTGTTGGCGACGCTGGTCGTGCTGGGCCGCGCCGCCCCGCTCTACGCCTCGGCCCGCGGCGACCGCCACGGCGAGCGCTGACGCGGGGCAACCTGGGGCCGACCGGCGGGCGCGTCGACCGGGACGCACCCGCCTCTGTCGGCCCTCAGTCGATCAGCTTCGCGTCGAGTGTGATCGCGACGCCGGCCAGCGCCGTCGACACCGGACAGCCGGCCTTCGCGGCCTCGGCCGCCTCGAGGAACGCCTCGCGGCTCATGCCGGGAACCTTGGCCTCGCACGTCAGATGGCTCTTGGTGATCTTGAAGCCGCCCGCCTCCTGCTTCTCGATGCTGACGGCGGCCTGGGTCGAGACGTACTCGGGCGTGAAGCCGGCGCGGCCCAGGCCGCCGGACAACGCCATGCTGAAGCAACCGGCGTGCGCGGCAGCGATCAGCTCCTCGGGGTTGCTGCCGGTGCCCTCCTCGAATCTCGAGGAGAAGCTGTAGCGGCCCTCGAAGGCTCCGCTTTGCAGCTTCATGGTCCCGGTTCCTTGCTGGAGGGTCCCTTCCCAGCGTGCGCTGGCTCGACGTGTCGGCATACGTGCTCCTCTCGATCCTGGCGTGACGTCCGCCTGCAACCGGGGGGCTGCCCCGTCCACGGCGGCTGTCGAGAATCCGCGCTCATTCTTACGGCCGTGCGGCCCGCGCTAGGTCGCGCGCCGCACGCGGCGCCGCGTTCGAGAGGCCCGGCGCCGGGCGAGGTACGCCTGGTATCGTCGCGCCACGCAGGGCCGCCGCGCAGGCGGGGCCCGCCCGACGGAGCTCGCCATGCCCAGGACTTCCCCGTTCCCCGAACCCACGATCCCGCCCGGCGCTCGCCGGCGGCCTAGGAGGCGCGCCCTCGCCCTCCTGGCGATGCTGGCGCTGCTGCTGGCGCCCACCGCCGTCGCCCACGGCACCCTCGTGTTGGGATCGGTGACGCTCACCCCCGACCCGCCGCGCCCCGGCGCGTCGCTCGTCATCACCGTCGACCTGGCGACCACTGCCAGGTCGCCCGTGGAGGGAGCGAAGCTGAGCGGCACGCTGGTCCCGGCGAACCGTCCCGGCGCCACGCCCGTCGCGCTGACCTTCCAGGAGTACAAGGAGCCGTACGGTACCTACCGCGCCTCGTTCGACGCGCCCGCCGCCGGCACCTACACCCTCACCGTGCGCGACAGCACCTACAAGAACGAGGACACCACCGCCAAGGTCGCGCTCCAGATCGGTGGCACGGCGCCCAATGGCAGCCTCGACTTCACCTTCCCGCCCGTCAACACCGGCTCCCGCTCGGTCGTACGCTGGTTGCTGTGGCTGGTCGGCTTGCCCCTCCTCGCGGGCGTGGTGGTGACGATCCTGGTGCTTCGCTCGAAGCGTGGCGAGCGAACGGTCGAGGACCGCTGAGGTTCAGCAGGCGGCGGCCCGGCTGCTCCGGCCCACCATGAACGCGCGCACCCGAGATGCCCTGGCCTGGCGCTTCATCGTCGGGATCGGCATCGTCAGCCTGTTCGCCGACTTCACCTACGAGGGCGGCCGCAGCATCGTGGGCCCCTACCTGGGGGTGCTGGGAGCCACGCCACTGCTGGTGGGCGCGGTAGCGGGCGTCGGCGAGTTCCTCGGTTATGGGCTGCGGCTGTTCTCCGGGGGCTACATCGACCGGCGCGGCCACCATTGGGCCGTCGTCATCGCCGGCTACACCATCAACCTGCTGGCAGTGCCCGCCATCGCGCTCACGGGCGCCGTGGCGCCGGCCGCCGGCCTGATCTTCGCGGAGCGCCTCGGCAAGGGCGTGCGCACGCCCGCGCGAGACGCCCTGCTCGCCAGCGCCAGCACCGAGCTCGGTCGCGGCCGGGCGTTCGGCCTGCACGAGCTGCTCGATCAGATCGGAGCCCTGGTCGGCCCGCTGGTGGTCGCCGGCGCGGTGGCGCTTTCCGGCTACCGGCTGGGGTTCGGGGTGCTGGTGATCCCGGCGGTGGCCGCCCTGGTGGTGCTCCTGCGCGTGCGGGGGCTCGAGCCCGAAGGCGAGCGCCACGACGTCCGCCGACTCGACACCCGCGGCTTCTCCACCCTGTACTGGCGCTACCTGGCGTTCGCCGCTCTCGCCGTGGCCGGCTTCGCCCACTTCGCGCTGATCGCCTTCCGTTTCGGGAGCGCGGCCGTTCTTCCGCCCGCCACCATCCCGCTGCTCTTCGCCCTCGCGATGGGGGTGGACGCCGGCGCCGCCTATCTCGTCGGCCGCCTGTACGACCGCTTCGGCCTGCGGGTGGTCGCCGCGCTACCGCTGCTCACGCTGCCGAGCGCTCCGCTGCTGTTCCTGGCGCAGGCGCCGTGGCTGCTGGTGCTGGGGGCCGCCGTGTGGGGCGCGGCGTTGGGGCTGCAGGAGAGCCTGATGCGTGCGGCGGTGGCAGACTTGACCCCGGCCGGGCGGCGGGGCACCGCCTACGGGCTCTTCGACGCCGCCTTCGGCGCCGCCTGGATGGTGGGAAGCCTGGCGATGGGGGGCCTCTACGAGCTGGGGCCGGCCTACCTGGTGGCGTTCTCGACGGTCCTCGAGGTGGCCTCGCTGGCGTTGCTGCCACGGGTGCTGAACGCTGCTCAGCTCCGCAGGTAGGACGCCCCGTTCACGTCGAGGATCGCTCCGGTCGAGAAGAAGGCGTCGTCGGATGCGAGGAAGAGCACGGCGTGGGCCACCTCCTCCGGCCGGGCCACGCGGTCGAGCGGGCTCTGCGCGCGGATGGCGTCGCCACCCGGGCCCTCCAGGCGCGAGCGCGCCATGTCCGTCTCGACGAAGCCGGGCGCCACCACCCCCACGGCGATGCCGTGCGGCGCCAGGTGCTGCGCCAGCGACTGGCTCATGGCGTGGAGCCCGGCCTTGCTGGCGCCGTAGGCCGGCTGGTCGGGCTCCCCTCGGAACGCCCCACGCGAACCCACGTTGACGATGCGCCCGCCGCCGCGCTCGATCATGTGCCGAGCGGCGAGGTACGAGGTGTTGGCGGGCGCCACCAGGTTCACCGCCAGGATGCGGCTCCACGCCTCCTGCCAGGCGTCGTAGCCCACCTCGTCGAGGGGGTGGTGGAGACCGATGCCGGCACAGTTCACGAGCACGTCGAGCGCTCCCAGCGCCTCGATGGCGCCCTCCACGACGCGCCGGGCGATGGCGGGGTCGGCCAGGTCGCCGCCAAGCGACACGTGCCCCTCTCCCGGTAACGATCCCAACGCCTGCTCCGCCGCCGCCTCGTTGTCGCGGTAGCCGATCGCCACGCGGGCGCCGCGCCGGGCGAACGCCTGCGCGATGGCCCGGCCGATGCCCCGCGCGCCACCGGTCACCAGCACACGCTTGCCTTCGAAGTCCATGCTCGCCTCCCGGCCGCCCCGCACCGCCGGGCGCAGCGCCTTCGCCGGTGCCACCCCCGGCCCGTTCCGGGCAGGGCCGCGTGGCGCCCAGCCTACCGCCGGAACCGGACGCTCAACTAACCCCCACCTCATGGCAGTCCAACCCTGGGGCCGCATGATGAGCAGAGACCGCCCGTCGCCCGGCGTGCGGAAGGAGGTCGGAATGGTCGCGTCCCCCAATGTCCAGCGCTCCCCGAACCGCGTGCTGCCGCCCAATCGTTGGGAAGGCGAGATCGACTGCCGCGTCGGACCGTTCCGAGACCTGCGTTCCGCCGAGGGCTTCGCCAACGCGCTGGTGGACTTCGGCCGCTACGAAACGCTCTGCGAGCAGGTCGTGATCGATGACGAGGGCGTGTACGTCGACGTCAAGCGCGTGCCCGCCTAGCCTGGACGAGGCAGCGCCAGTCCGCGCCGTGCGAAGCGCAAGGCTACGGCACCCGGCCCGTCAGCCCGTGGCCACTTTGAACGCCCGCAGCTCGAAGCCCTGGACCAGCTCGCTGTAGCGCAGCGCCGGCCCCGACACGATGCGCAGGTCGGGCAGGCGCAGCAAGCGCTCGAGGAAGACGTCGGCCTCCTCCAGCGCCAGGAACGACCCCGGGCAGCGGTGGTGGCCGTCGCCGAAGGACAGCCCATAAGGCTGCAATCCGCGCATGCGGAGCTCGCGGTCCGGCACCAGCTCGAGCGGCCGGTCGCCGACGGCGGCCGCGTCGGCGTTGGCCGAGCGAATGTCGACGTCGATCAAGGTGCCCGGCGCGATCGTCTCCGTGCGCCCGTCCACCTCCAGCTCCAGGGGGCGCTCGGCGCGCCGGAGCAGGTGCCCGACCACCGGCTCCAGGCGCACCACCTCGGCCAGGAAGCGCTTGCGCCCGTCGGCGTCACGCGCGAGGTAGTCGCGCCGAAGAGCCTCGTCCTGGAGAAGGTGCCAGGCCGCCATGCTGATGAACTCGCGCGTGGTGACCATCCCTGCCGCCCCGAAGGTGACGGCCTCCACGAGGATGTCGGCGTTCCGGTAGCCCTGGTCGAGCAGGTGCGAGATCACGTCGTCGCGGCGCCGACGCCGTCGCGCGCCGACGGCGGGCCGCACGTCGCGCCAGTAGAAGCGAAGCATCGCGCTCTGCACGCGCGCGAAGGCCAGCAGTCGGCGCGGCCGCCACGAGAAGGGCTCCGGTTCGAGGGCGAAGAAGGCGTCCAGGCGGCGGTCCATGCGGCCGTCCAGGCTGTCGGTCAGGCCGACGACCTCGGCCGCCACCCGTACCGCCAGCCGCATCGCGAAAGCGCTCAGATCGCCCCCGCCGGCGGAGCGGAACTCGCTCAGCAGCTCGTCCGCGGCGACCTCCGCAACCCCGCGATAGCGCTCGCTCGCCGCTCTGGGCGTGAAGTAGGGGGCGATGGCGACCCGCTGATCGCGGTGCTCGCGACCCTCCTGGAAGAGGATCGGCTTCCTCAGGCGGAGGCCGCCACGCTCCATGGCCTCGGCATTGAAGCCCGCCTGGCGCACGGCTCCTCCGGCGCGGAGCACGGCCTGTGCCAGGGAGGCCGACCGCACCACCACGCTCCCGTCCGAGCGGCGTTCGAAGGCGGGAGCGGCTGGATCGTACGGGTCGTGGGCGGGTTGGCTACGGCGTGCACGACCGGCGGCGACCGTGGCGGAACGGGGAGGGAGCTCCTGGAGGGACACGACTTTATGATACAGGGTGTCGCATGATATCCACGCTGGCTCACGACAGGCGGCCCCGGGCCCGACGGGGCGGGGGCGGGGGCGCGACACGGGCATTGGGAAGCGTTCCCCGCGCGGGGACGGCTATACTCATCGTGGCGATGGCGAACCAGGCTGCAACCGAACGCCGACCCGACCTGCGCGTCCAGAGGACGCGGAGCCGACTCGGGCGAGCGTTGGTCGAGTTGACGCTGGAGCAGGGTTACGACGCGGTGACCATCCGCGACCTCACGGAGCGCGCCGATATCGGCTACGCCACCTTCTTCCGCCACTACGCGGACAAGGAGGCGCTGCTCCGGGACCTCCTCGAGGAGGTGCTCGACGGGCTGATGGAGCGGCTCGAGCCGGTGTCGGCCGACGACGACGCAGAGCGCACCGGCACGCTGGTGTTCCGCCACGCCAAGGCCCATGCCCCCCTCTATCGCGTGCTGCTGGCCAGCCAGCGCTCGGTCGACCTGCTCGGCCGCGCGCTCGAGGTGGGCGAGGCGAGCATCTACAAGAGCTTCGCCACCCGACCGGGAAGCGTCGTCCCCCTCGAGGTCGCGGCGCAACACATCATCCGCTCGTTCATGGTGCTGATCGAGTGGTGGCTGACGCACGACATGCCCTACCCCCCCGAGACGATGGGACGCATCTATCGCGAGCTGATCATGGATCCGACCCGGAACGCGGCCCTCGAGCCGCGAAGCGCCTGACCCTTGGCCGATGAGGGCCGCCTCGCGGCGCACGAGGCCTCTCATGTGGACGCAATCCGCACCCGTTGGACGGGCTCCGGCCGCCACGGCCGCCGTGCCGCTTAGCGCCCTCTACGACGGCGACGGACGAAACGGGTACAAACCTTGCTCCGATTATTGACGCAACGCGTCCGAAAAGGCGTATCGTTTCAGATGAAACCGTGGGGGGCAGCAGGCACAAGGAGGAGGGGCGCGCGTTGGCGCGCCCTGACTCTCCTTGGCTGCTGGTGGGGATGAGCGCCTCAGCCGCGGCCGGCCTTTGAGCCCATCGACAACTCCGCCAGGAGGGCCGCCAGCAACGCCAGCCTCTCGGGCACCTCGGAGCGCAGGATGTGCTCCTCCCGGGTGTGATCGGCGAACCCCACGGGACCGAGCCCGTCGAGCGTAGCGATGCCGAGCGCCGCGGTGAAGTTGCCGTCGGAGGCGCCGCCGACGCGGCCCTGGGCCAGGTCCAGCCCCAACCGCCGACCGATCCGCTGTACCCGTTCGAACAACGCCATGGTGCCGGGGAGCGCCTCCATGGGGGGCCGCGCGAACGCGCCGGCAACCTCGAGCCGTGCTCCGGGAAGGACGGGCTCGAGGCCGTGCAACGCCGCGTCGAGGCGCCGCCCTTCGGCCAGCGTCCAGGCCCGCGCGTCCACCTCCACCTCCACCCGGTCGGCGACGACGTTGACCACCGTTCCTCCGTGGATGACGTTGACGCCGAGCCGGGATCCGCGCTCCGGATCGCTGATGCGCTCCAGCGCCAGCACCTGGTGCGCCGCCTCGACCACGGCGTTGACGCCCTTCTCGGGCTCGACGCCCTGATGCGCGGCCCGGCCGTGGACGGTGATGCGGTAGCGGCCGCCGCCCTTGCGGGCGACCTTGGGATCGCCCTCGTTGGTGGGCGCCTCCAGGACGAGCACCGCGTCGGCGCTGCCGGCGGCCGCCTCGATGCGTGGGCGGCTGGCCGCGCTGCCCACCTCCTCGTCGGGCGTGAGCAGGACCTCCACCTGCGGACGCCGCTCGGCGCCAAGCATGCGGAGTGCGTGCAGTGCGAACAGCAGCCCGCCCTTCATGTCGTTGGTGCCGGGCCCGAAGATGCGGTCTCCGTCGATGCGCCACAGC
Source organism: uncultured bacterium (assembly GCA_964536935.1). GTDB lineage: Bacteria > Deinococcota > Deinococci > Deinococcales > Trueperaceae > JASBRS01. The sequence continues at coordinate 20,184 of CAZIBD010000014.1, forward strand.
TCGGGCCAGGACCCGACGGGCTGCACCGTGTCGTAGTGCGTCAGGATCACGACCCGGGCGCCCCGGCCGGCGCAGCGCACCGAGAGCAGCGGTCCGGCGGAGGTGTCCTCGCGTGTCACCTCGCCTACCCTGTCGAAGGCGTCCTGGAGCCAGCTCGCGGCACGCTCGAGGCCGGGGAGGTGGCCGGACGGCGTCTCGATGCGGACCAGCGCCTCGAGGTCCGCGAGGTAGGCGCCCTCGTCGTCGCGAGCGCGCTGTAGCAGGTCGTGGATGGTGGCGTCGTCGATGGCGTCGCTCATCAGGGGGCGATCATACGGCCGTCGGACGGCGGTCGGACGGCGCCAGGAGCCGCCGCTATACTCGTGCATGATCCTGCAGGGCAAGGCCGCCCTCGTCACGGGCGGCACCAGCGGCATCGGCGAAGCGATCGTCCGCCTGTTCGTGCGCCGCGGCGCGCACGTGGCGTTCACGGGGCGCCGCGACCGGCTGGGGCGTGCTCTGGCGGACGCCGTCGGGGCCGACTACATTCCAGCCGACCACACCCGAGCCGACGACTGCGCCGCCGCGGTGCGCTCGGCTCGCGACCTCCTCGGCGGAATCGACGTTCTGGTCAACAACGCGGGCATGGTCGTGCGGGGCACGGCCGAGGAAACGAGCGAAGGGACGTGGGCGGCCGTCTTCGACCTGAACGTGACGGCGGTCTGGCGCATGAGCCGCCTGGTCCTCCCCGAGCTGCGCGCTCGCGGAGGAGGCGCCATCGTCAACGTCGCCTCGGACTGGGGCCTGGTGGGCGGGCCGAGCGCCGCCGCTTACTGCGCCAGCAAGGGCGCGGTGGTGCAGCTCACCCGGGCGATGGCGCTCGATCACGCCGGCGAGACCATCCGCGTGAACGCCGTCTGCCCAGGCGACACCTACGTGGAGCGATGGCGCCAGGACGGCTACTTCCGCGATGCCGAGAATCCGGGGCCCGAGCTGGCGGCCCTGGGCGCCGCCTTGCCCGCGGGCCGCGTTGGTCGGGCCGAGGAGGTAGCGGAGGCCGTAACCTATCTCGCCAGCGACGCAGCGAGCTTCGTCACCGGGGTGGCTCTTCCGGTCGACGGCGGGAACACCGCGCGTTGAGCCCAGCGGCCTGCGCGGCCCGCGCGGGACACGCCCCCTCCCTCAACGCACCAGCCCCTTCACGACCGCCGTCATGCCCGACCGCAGCAGGCCGAGATCGCGCGGGGCCGCACCGTCGGGGAGGATGCGCACGGTGACGACGTAGGTGACGTCGCCACGGACGATCTGCGAAGCCCCGCTCACGCGCTCCACCTCGCCGACGAATGCGCGCCCAGGGAGTGCGTCCACCTCGACCACGACGCGACGGCCCACCTGGACGCCGACGACCTGGAGCTCGGTCAGGTTGGTGGTGTCGACGAGCCAGGCGCTGGTGTCGGCGAGCCGCACCACGGACTCGCTCCCGCCACCGCCGGCGGGCGCGGCCGCCGGCCCTGCGGCGCCGACGGCTTCCCCCACCTCGATCGGAATCGCCAGGATGCGGCCGGCGAAGGGCGCGCGCAAGGTGCGTCGCTCCACGGCCAGCGCGGCGCTGTCGCGGCCGGCGGCCGCCTGATCACGCCGAGCCCGGGCCTCCTTCACGGCGGCGGTCGCCTGCTCGGCCGCGGCGCGAGCCTGCCCGGACGCGGCCTCGGCCTGCGTCACCGCGGCGGCGGCCGCCGCACGTTGCGCCTCGGCCCGCGCAATGGTGTTGGCCGCTTCGTGCAGGGTGAGCTTGGCCGACGCCTCGGCGGCGTCGAGTTGTGCCTTGGCGACCGCCACGCCGGCATCGGCCGCGGCCACCTGCTGACGCGCCGCCATCTCCGCCGCCTGCGCCACCCCGACCTGGGCGTCGGCCGCCGACAGGGCCGCCTCCGCCTGCCGCAGCAGCGCCTGCTCGTTGGAGCTGTCGAGGCGCAGCAGCGGCGCTCCTGCCTCGACCTCGTCGCCGACCTCGACGAGTCGTTGCGAGACCACGCCGGCCACGGAGAAGGCCAGATCGGCCGTGCGGCGAGGGTGCACCTCGCCCTCGGCGAAGGTCGCCACCGGCAGCACCGACGCACCGACAGCACCCTCGCGAGAGGCCGCGGCCCTTGCCGCGGAGGAGCCGTCCTCGCCGGGGGCCCCACCGGCGAGGACGCGCTGCGCGCCTTCACGCACGGCCTCGGGCGCCGCGGCCGGCGCCGCGGGTGCGCCACCGCCCGGCGCAAGCAGGCGGTAGGCGGTCGTCCCTCCAACGCCCACCAGCACGCCGATGGCCAGGAACAGCATCGCTCGCCTCATCCGCATTGTCGCCTCCGTAGCCCGGTCGCCGCCGACGTCATATGAGAGCCTCCTCCGCGAGCCGCTCGATGACTGCGCGGTCCTCGATGGTGCGGTCCACCGTGCCATCGCGCAGCACGACCACGCGGTCGACCACGCGGCACATCCGCAGGTCGTGGGTGACCATGATCCCGGCGCGACGGTCGTGATGGATCAGGTTCGCGAAGGTGTCGACCACCTGGTGTGCGCGCTCGGTGTCGAGACTGGCGGTGGGCTCGTCGGCCAGCACCACCGGGGGCTGGTGGATGAGCGCCCGGGCGATGGCGACGCGTTGCTGCTGGCCGCCGGAGAGCTGCGAGGGCAGGCTGCGTAGACGGTCGCCCAGACCCAGTCGCTCCAGCAGCTCCCGGGCGCGGCGCGCCCCCTCCCCGTCGTAGCGGCCGTTGAGGGAGAGCATCAAGGTGACGTTCTCGAGCACCGTCAGGTAGGGCACCAGGTTGTTCTGCTGGAAGGTGAAGCCGATGTTCCGCCGGCGGAAGCGGGCGAGCCGGCGATCGGCGAGCCCTCCCAGGTCCTCGCCGGCGATGTGGACGCTCCCCTCGGTGGGCCGGAGCAGCCCCGCCAGCATCGCCAGGATGCTCGTCTTGCCCGAGCCCGATGGCCCCACGAGCGCCACGAACTCCCCGCGCCGCAGCGTCATCGAGACCCCGTCGACGGCGCGGATCGTCTGCCTCCCGAGGGCGTAGGTCTTGCGCAGGCCCTCGGCCACCAGCGCCGGCGCCTCGCTTCCACCTCCGCCCCGGGTCGACCCCTGCCTGCCGCTCGCCGCCGGGCTCGGCGCCCCCGCCCCGACACGAGCGTCGCGGCCCGTCGCCGCCGCATCCGGGCCCGGATCCCACGGCCGGCGCCCCGTCACTTGCCCAACCCCAGGGCCCGCAGCGGCTCGACCCGGAGGACCGCGCGCAGCGCCACCAGACCGCCCAGCGGCCCGATGACCAGCAGCCCCACCAGGGCGGTCAGCACGTTCCCGCGTTGGAACACGATCGGCACCGTCCCCGGGAAGGTGGCTGCGAGGACGGCCGTGCCCAGCGCGCCGACGACCACACCCGCGAGGTTGACGAGCACGATCTGGAGCACCGTCTCGCCCGCCACCAGCGCGTTGGACGCGCCGATCGCCTTGAGCATGCCGATCTGGCCCAGTTTCTGCAGCGTCTGGATCTGGAAGAACCCGCCCACCACCAGGATGCCGATGATCAGGGTGAAGGCGCTCTGGGTGTTGAGCGTGCTCTGCTGCGCGGAGTAGCCGGGGATGTTCTGGTAGGCGGTGGTGAGGTCGACCGCGCGCACCGAACGCACCTGGCTCTCGACACGCCGCGCCAGCGTGGAGGGTGCCACGCCGGCGGCCCCCTTCACGGCGACGACGTTGAACAGCAGGGCGCGCGGGTCGTCCTGGAGGTTGGCTTTCGGCTTGATGCGCTCGAACGTCACCAGCGGCACGAGGATGGACGGGGCGATCTGGTACTGCTGGCCACCCGCGATCCCCACCACGCGAAGGTCGTAGCGCTCGTCCACCGCGCCCTGGGTGGAGCGCACCGTCAGCACGTCGCCGACCTTCAGGCCGGTTCTCAGCGCCGCCTGCCGCCCCAGCACCACCTCGTTGCCGCTCGCCGACGTGAAGCCGGACCCCTCCAGCACCGGCGGATCCCCGGGGCGCCCGGGCTCGACCCCGATGAGCGACACCCGCAGGCCGTTCGCCCCCGTGCTCGCATCGGCCTCAGCGGCGCGGGCTCCACTTACCCCTGGCGCACCGCGCGCACGGGCCTGTGTCGGTTCCGCGACGGTCGACGAGAAGGCGATGGCACCGACATCGGCGACCCCGCCCACCCGCCGCACCGAGGCTACGGCGGAGCGGTCGAACTGGCTGGCCGCGATCTGCAGGTCCGCCGTGCGCTGATAGACCAGGAGGTCGGCCCCGAGGCCGCTCACGTACTGCCGGTTGCCGAGCGCCAGCCCCTCCCCCAGCCCGGCGAGAAAGAGGATCAGCGTCGTGATCAGCGCGATGACGGCACCGATCGACACGAATCGGGCCTTGTTGCGGAGGATCTCCTTGAGCGCCAGGGACAGTGCCAGGCGTGGGCTCACGGCACGGCCCCGCTCCGCGCGGCCCCGGCCGACCGTCGGCCACCGAAACCACACTGAGCACGTGACCGGTTCTCACCAGCCGCCACGCGCCACGGGACCCCTCGTCGCCCGTCGCCCACCCCTCCATCATGCGGCCGCGTTGCAGCCCGCTCTATGGCGGGGCGCACGGTCCTAGGAAGGCGGATCCCTTTCCGGGAGCGCCCCGCCCGGGCGCCCCCGAACCGCGGTGCGACCGGCCCGGATCCACGCGGGGGTCGGGTCTGGCTCGGGCCCAGGAGCGTCTCAGCGGCTGAAGAGCGGCTCCATGCCGCGACGCTCCACCACGGCGCGCATGGCCTCGTCGGAGACCGGCCCCTGGAAGCGCTCGGCCGCGTCCAGCACCCGGGGCAGCACGTGGATGTCGCCGACGGTGTTGAGGAAGAAGCCCTCGTGGCCGAGCACCCAGTGCACGGCGACATCGATGTCCGCCTGCTCCTCGAGCGGCTCGTACCAGGTGGCACGGGTCTGGTGCCGCTCCCCCCAGGGCCGGCGCGTGAGCGACTTGATCGTCTGGACGGCCACGCCGCGCTCGCGGCAGACCGCGAGCAAGGCGTCGACGTCGGCACGGTAGCCCTCGTCCCGAAGCAGCACGTAGCTGTAGGGGAAGAGCACGCTGTCGAACGGGAAGCGCTCGAGGCTGCGCCGGTGCATGGCGGCGATCCCCAGGCCGTGGCCGGTGACGCCGATGAAGCGCACCAGCCCCTCTTCGCGCGCCTCGACGCAGGCGCGCAACGCGCCGTCGTCGCTCATGGCGAGCTCCCACTCGTCCTCCTCCGCCAGGTTGTGCAGCTGGATCAGATCGAGGTGGTCGGTGCGGAGCCGCTCCAGCGAGCGATGGATCTCGTCGCGCGCATCGGCGTAGGCGCGCTCGCCCGTCTTGCTGGCCAGGAAGAACTCACCCCTGTGCTTCTCCAGCCAGGGGCCCAGTCGCAGCTCGGCGTCACCGTAGCTCGCCGCCACGTCGATGTGGTTGAGGCCGTGATCCAGGACCAGCTCCATCGTCCGGTCGGCCTCGGACTGCGTCACGTCGCTGAGCGCGGCGGCGCCGAACAGGGTCCGAGTGCTCTGGTGACCCGTCTTGCCGAAAGGAGCCTTGGCGATCATGGACACCTCCTCGAATTCCGCGGGTGGCACGGCGCTTCCAGTCTAGCGCCCGCTCATCACCCTTGCGAGGACGCGAGTCCTTGGAGCGCCTCGTCCACGGGCGTGTCTCCGGCGAGCAGGTCGAACCCCTGCCGCTCGGCCACCCCCAGCCGCAGGGCGGCGACGACGACGCGCGCAACGTCCGCGCGCGGCACGGTGCCGCCGGTCCCGAGCGACGGCGCGATACGTACCCGACCGGTGGGCGAATCGTCGGTGAGCCCGCCCGGACGCACGATTGTCCACGCCAGGCCGCTACCCTGCAGCGCCTCCTCGGCCTCACGCTTCGCTTGCAGAAACGGACGCATGGCGGCAGGCATGCTCTCGGGACGGTCCGTGCCCATCGAGCTGATCAGGAGGAACCGTCCGACGCCGGCACGTCCGGCCGCTTCGATGAGTCGCACCGCGCCCCGACGATCGACGGCATCGGCCAGAGCGGCCGATCCCGCCCCCACGGCGTAGATCACCGCGTCGACCCCGGCGAGGGCCTCGCCGAGCACGGCAGACCCGTCCTCACCGGTCTCCTCCGCCAGATCCACGAGCACCGGCTCCGCCCCGAACGCGGCCACCGCGTCGCGTTGTTCCGGCTTGCGTACCAGGCCGCGCACCGGTCCGAGGTGTGCGGCGAGCATCATGCGCAGGATGTGCGCGCCCGTCCGCCCCGCTGCACCGACTACGAGCGTGTTCATGGATTGGGCATACCACGTCCGGAGCCCCAGGACCGTGGGACGAGACGAGATGCGCGGATCGTCACGTCGCGCGCCGCCCCAGCGCGTCGGGGGGCACGGTCGGTACCACGACGCGCTCGGAGCGGCCAGGGCCGATTGTCCCTGGCTCGGCCCGGGAACGGAGCCCATCATGAGTTGAGCCCGCAACTCCCCTCACGGAGGGGCCAGGGGGTGGTGCGCATGCCCGCCGCAGTCAGCCGTTGAGGGGCGACCTGGCGTCGTGAGCGGACGTCGCAGGCCCCGGTGCACATCCATGAAAGAGCGTTCGACCTCGTTCGGGCGGCTGCGGCCGCCGGAAGGGATGGTCATCATGGCACGTGGGCTCGCACGTCTGCTGGCCCCGGCGCTGCTCCTGGGAGTAGTGCTGACGACGGCGATGGCACAGCCTCCCGAGGCGGGCTCGGTCGTCTACGAGGCCCACCTGAGCTGTTGCGACATCGCCACCGGACGTGAGACGCTGGCCGCCGTCGTGAGCTCGGCGGCGGGAAGCAGGGCCTGGGTCCAGGCCTACGTGGAGGGCAACGACCTCGTCCTGTACGGCACCTATAGCGGGCTCTCCAGCCCGATCCGAACCGACCTCGCCGAGGGCGTGCACCTGCACCACGACCCTGGCATGTACCACCTCGACACGCTGATCCGGGGTCTCCAGTCCACCTGGGGGACGGAGGGCACCTTCCAAGGCCGGGTGGCCCTGACCCCCGAGTACAGGACCATGCTCGAGCTGCAGCGCATGTACGTCGACATCCACACGACGGACTACCCGGAAGGGGAGATCCACGGCATGCTGCGCCCCGTCCACGCCGGCAACAGGGCCTGGTAGGTTGCGGCCGAGGGTTCGCGGGGCGCTATGGCCCCAGCTGGGGGGCCTTCCGTGCGGCGGGCCCCGCCCGATCCCCCCAAGGGCGATCGACCGTTGCGGAGCCGCCCTGGTCGAGCCAGCCGACGGTCCCGACCGTTGCGGGCTCTGTGCCGTCGGCCGGTCTGGAACGCGCGCCGTGCGCGAAGCCGGCGCGCCTTTCCGTGCGCCCGCGCTCCCCGATGCTCCCCATCCCGGTCGATGTCCGTCAGGGACGTGGTAGCGTGAATGCCCGCATGGACGTCGTCTGTCTGGCCGCCGGCAAGGGAACGCGCTTCGGAAGGCTGGGGCGTTACCTCCAGAAGTGCATGCTCCCCGTCGGCCTCACCCCCTTCGTGGAGTTCTCGGTGCGCAACCTCCGCGCGTCCGGAGCGGTCGACCCCGAGCACGACCGCCTCACCTTCGTCGTCGGCCACCTCGGGGAGCAGGTGCGCGCCTACTTCGGCGACGAGTACGACGGGATGCCGCTGCGCTACGTCGAGCAGGGCGAGGCGCGCGGCACGGGTCACGCGCTGGCACGGGTATCGGGCGCGCTACCCGCGGGCCGACCCGCCGTGATCTGGCTCGGGGACCTCTACGTTACGGCCGAGCTGTTCGCGGCCGTCGCCGAGCATTCCTCGGCCAACGTGCTGACGCTCGCACCGGGCGGCATCGACGCCAATGCCAGCGTGCGGGTCACCACCGAAGGCGCCCGGGTGACGCAGGCCTGGTACGGCCGCGGGCCGCTCGCCGACATCGGCCTGTGGAAGCTCGAGCCGGCGGTGATGGCGGCGATGACCGAACCGACCGGCGCCGAGGTGCGGGCCCTCCCCAATCTCCAACGGCGCATCGACGCCGGGCTCGAGGTGGGATGGCTGGAGACGGATGAGTGGGTGCACCTGGGCGGCACCGAGCCCACCCCGGAGGACAACGTGCTGGACGTCCAACGGCGGGTGCTCGAGCTCGAGAGGAGGCCCTCCGCGTGATCGTAGCCAAGACGCCGTTGCGCATCCCCCTGGCCGGCGGCCTCACCGACATCCGCCCCTACGCCGAGGCCTTCGGCGGCGTGACCGTCAGCGCGACCGTCGACCGCTTCGTCTACGTGGTCCTCAAGCCCAACATCGACCGGACCTTCGAGCTGCGTTACCAGGACACGCAGGAGAAGGCCGCGAGCGGAGGCCGCATCCGGCACGACCTGGTGCGCGAGAGCCTGCGGCTCACCGGTCTCCTCGACACGCCGCTGACGGTCCACATCCTGGCCGACCTCGCCAGCGAGAGCGGCCTGGGCGCTTCCGGAGCGCTCACCGTCAGCCTGCTGCACGCGATGCACCGCTTCAAGGGGGAGGATCTCGGTCCGGCCGAGCTCGCGCGCGAGGCGGGTCACATCGAGGTGGAGGTGCTGGAAGGGGCGTCGGGCTACCACGACCCCACGATCACCGCTCTCGGCGGGCTCAAGCTCATCGAGTACCGAGGTGCCGACATCGACGCACACGAGGTGGTCATGTCGGATGCCACACGCAGGGCGTTCGCCGACTCGCTGCTGTTCTTCTACAGCGGACGTCACGCCCGCACCAAGCCGTCGCTCGATCTGCTGAGCAGCCGTCTGAACGAGGCCTACGACGTGCTGCACGACCTCAAGGCGATCGCCTACGAGCTGGAGACGGCCTTCGGAGCGGGCGACCTGCGCCGCATCGCCGAGATCATCGGCGAGCAGCAGGACCTCAAGCAGCGCTTGCCGGGCAAGTTCGTCGACGACTACGTCCTCGACGTGACGCGGCGGGTGCGGGAGGTCGGCGCCTTTGCGCAGCTCCCGGGCGGGAAGATCAGCGCCTTCGTCATCGTGGCGTGCCCGGACGGGCAGCAGGAAGCGGTGCGCGAGGTGCTGGCCGATCTGCAGGAGGTGCAGATGGGGCTCGAGCCGGGAGGCACCCGGGCCATCACGCTCTGAGCGTTCGGCCGCCACGACCGCTCGAGCCTCTCACAAAGCATTCAGGTAGGCTTCCAACCATGGCCGGCTTCCGTGACTCCACCTCCGACGCTCGGCGCGGCTGGGCGACCCTGTTGCTGTGGTTGCTGCTGGCGCTGCTCCTGGCGGCCTTCGGTCTCATGGCCCACGGCGTCTACGACCATCAGGGCTTCTCGTTCGACGGACCGATCCTGACGTGGTTCCACCAGCACGTCACCCCCGCTCGGACCGCCGTGGCCCGCGCCCTCAGCCGCATCGGCGAGCCGAAGCCGGTCGCGGGCGTGACGGCGCTGCTGGTCGTGGCCCTGTTCGTGCTGCGGCGCTGGCGGGACGGCGTCGTGATCGCCATCGAGGTGGGCGGAGCAGCCGCCCTCGACCTGGTGAGCAAGGGCATCTTCGCCCGCCCGCGTCCCACCCTCTTCCCCCACCTGGTCCCGGAGTCCAACTTCTCCTTCCCCAGCGGGCACGCCATGGGGGACATGGCGTTCTACCTGGCGCTCTACCTCCTGCTGTGGCGCACGCTGCCGCGGCGCTGGCGCTGGATCGGGGTGCTCGGCCTGCTGCTGGCGGTCGCCATCGGAGTGTCGCGCCCCTACCTGCAGGTGCATTACCCCTCGGACGTCCTGGCGGGCTGGGCGTTCGGTGCCGGCTGGGTGCTGGGCGTGCATCTGCTGACCTCGCACCGAAGGAAGCGCCGGCCCATGATGTAGCGTGTGGGCACGGTGGCCTCCCACGTGCTGGTCGTCGAAGACGACGAGGATACGGCCCGGGTCGTCCGGGCCTACCTGGAGCGCGACGGCTTCGATGTCGAGGTCGTGCATGACGGCGTAGCTGGGCTGGAAGCGGCCTTCGAGCACGCTCCCGACCTGGTCGTGCTCGATTGGATGCTGCCGGGCCTCGACGGGCTCTCCTTCCTCCACGCCCTCCGCCGCAGCCGTGCCGTGCCGGTCATCATGCTCACGGCCCGGACCGAGGAAGGCGACCGTATCGCCGGCTTCGAGGCCGGCGCGGACGACTACGTCGCCAAGCCCTTCAGCCCCCGTGAGCTGTCGGCGAGGGTGCGGGCGGTCCTGCGCCGCGCCGAGACCGGCGGACTGCAGGGGCAGGGACCCCTGGAGGTGGCCGGGCTGCTCATCGACGGCGACAGGCGCCTCGTCACGGCAGGCCGCCACACCATCGTGCTGACGGCGCTCGAGTTCGACCTGCTGGCGACGCTGGCCGCGGCACCGAACCGGGTTTTCAGCCGTGGCGAGCTCATCGACCGTGTGTGGGGGCCCGACTTCACCGGCGTCGACCGGGTGGTGGACGTGCACGTTTCCAACCTCCGCCAGAAGCTGGAGGCGGCCGGCGCTCGCGGAGTGGTGGGCACGGTGCGGGGCGTGGGGTACCGGCTGGAGTCGACGTGAGCGCTCCGACCCCGGACGCGGGGCCCGGGGAGGCGGTATCGGCAGCCGGCCGGACCAGCCTCTTCTGGCGTCTGCTGCCGTCGTACCTGCTCGTCATCGTCGTGGCCGCGGCCGCCGCCGGCCTGGTGGGCGAAGCGCTCGCTCCCTTCTTCCTGCGCCACCACATGGACGAGATGATGGCGGCCCTGGGCAACCGCGGCACCATGGGCATGAGTGGCGGTCTGAACGGCATGGGCGTGGACCTGAACGAGGCCTACCGGCGCGCCCTCACGCAGTCGCTCACCTGGGCCTCGCTGCTGGCCGCCCTGGCCGCCACCGGCGTCGCCCTGTACGTCACCGGTCGCATCGTGACCCCCTTGCGCGACATGACGCGTGCGAGCGAGCGCATCGCCGGCGGCCGCTACGGCGACCGCCTCGACCCGAGCGCTCCCGGCGAGGTGGGGGAGCTGGCGGCGGCCTTCAACCGCATGGCCGACACCCTGCAGCGCAGCGAGGAGCGTCGGGTGGAGCTGCTCGCCGACGTGGCCCACGAGTTCCGCACGCCGCTGTCGAACCTGCGCGGCTACGTCGAGGGGCTCGAGGACGGGGTGTTCGAGGACGCGACGGGCGTCTTCGAGGCGTCACGGCGCCAGCTCGACCGCCTGGCCCATCTGGTCGACGACCTGAGCTTGCTGTCGCGCGTGGAGACCGGGCAGCTGGAGCTCGAGCCGGCCCCGGTCGACGCCCGCTCGCTGCTCGACGCCTCGGTGGCCGCCTTCGCGCCCGAGGCCGAGCGACGCGGTGTCCACTTGGAGGTCCGGGCGCCGCAGCCGTCACCCTGGGTTCACGCCGATCGCGAACGGAGCCTGCAGGTGCTGTCCAACCTGATCGGCAACGCCCTGCGCTACACGCCCGGCGGCGGCGCCGTCACGCTCGAGGTATCGCCGCCCGCGCAGGGCGAGGTCCGCTTCGCGATACGCGACACCGGCCCGGGCATCGCCCCGGAGGACCTGCCGAACGTCTTCAAGCGCTTCTATCGCGGCGACAAGGCTCGCAGCCCGCACTCCGGCGGCAGCGGCATCGGGCTGACCATCGCGCGACAGCTGGTCGAGCGGCAGGGCGGGACGATCGCCGTGGTGAGCCCTCCCGGGGAGGGGGCAACGTTCACCTTCTCGCTGCCGCAGGCGCGGGAGGCGAACGGCGCGAGCAGCTAGGGCACGGTCCGGTCGCCGCTCGTCACGGCTTTATCGAAGCTGAACAATCGCTCCCTAGGCTGATCTCCATGAAACGAGGAGACTTCCGATGATGGGCTTCGGCTACGGCTTGAGCGGGTTCGGCGGGTTCGGCTGGATCGGATCGTTGCTCTTCCTGGTGCTCCTGGTGCTCGGCATCGTCTACCTGGTACGCGCGCTCGACCTGGGCCGCTCCGGCGACCACGGCTCGAAGGACGCGTCGCGTCAGGGCGGCGCCTCCGGCACGGACAGCGCCCTCCAGATCCTTCGGGAGCGCTACGCCAGGGGCGAGATCGACCGCGAGGAGTTCGAGCAGCGGAGGAGGGACCTGGTATGAACGATCGAGCGGAGAGACGGGCGGCACCTCGCCGGCAGCGGTGGATTCCGCGGCTGGCAGCGTTCGCGTTGGCCGGCGTCGCCGGCTTCGCCCTGGCCCAGGGCGCCATGAGGAACGTCCCCAGTCAAGGGACCTACCCCTACGGCGCCGGCCGGGCGGGCGGATACGGTGGCTCGATGCAGGCACACGGCCCCGGCTGGATGGACCGCGGCAGCGGCTACGGGATGATGCCCTATGACGGCTCGGGTCTCTGGAGCATGGGACCCGCGCAGATGGGCGGCTACGGGATGGCCCCCTACGACGGCATGGGCCCCTGGGCCCTGGGACCCGGGCGCATGGGCGGCTACGGGATGATGGGCAGCGGGTTGATGCAGGTGCTCCCCTCGACCGCCGCGCCGATCGACGACGCCACCGTCCGCCAGACCCTGCAGCGCTTCGCCGACCGTCTGACGGCCGGGGCGCAGCTCCACGACATCATGGTGTTCACCAACAACGTCTACGCCCAGGTGCTCGACGCGAGCGGCAGCGCCGTCGGCGAGATCCTCCTCGACCGCTACAGCGGGGCGGTGTCGCTAGAGCCCGGACCCAACATGATGTGGAACGCGCGCTGGGGCTTGGGGGCCTACGGTGGGATGCGCGGCTTTGGACCCGGATACGGACCCGGCATGGGCCCGAACACGATGGGCCCGAGGACGGCCGATCCGAACGCGCCATCGACCGGCGCGCGTCTCGACGAGGCCGCCGCCACGAGCCGGGCCAACTCCTTCCTCGCCGGCTACCTGCCGGGCACCAGCGTGGTCGGGTCGCAGGCCTTCCCCGGGTACTTCACCTTCGACTACGGGATGAACGGAACGCCGCTGGGGATGCTCAGCGTCAACGCCCTGACCGGCCAGGTCTGGCCGCACACCTGGCACGGCGCGTTCATCCGCGAGATCGAGTAGCGGTCGGCGCGACGGTACGCTTGCCCGCCCGAGAACACAAGGCGGGCAAGCGTCTTTCATTCTCGGCCGGCGCGCTCTACCATGACCCCTTGAAACCGGCCCTCTCGCGCGTGCCGAGGCGGTCGTGGTGGCCGTGGTGGCCGTGGTGCAGCGACTGGACGACGGCGAGGACAAGCTCGTCGCGGTGCCGCCGGACCGGGTCGACAAACCCGGTCGGCTCGTCGATGCAAGCCTGCTCGAGTCCGCCGACCTGGTCCTGGTCGAGAACGACCCGCTCGACGTGATCCGGGTGCTGCGACTCTCGCGTGCCACCTACCGGAAGATGGTCCAGAACCTGTTCTGGGCGACCGGCTACAACACCGTCGCCATCCCGCTGGCGGCGGGCGTGCTGGCGCCGGTGGGGATCCTCCTCTCGCCCGCCGTCGGCACGCTGCTGATGAGCCTGTCCACCGTGATCGTCACCGCCAACGCCATGCTGCTCCGCCGCGTCTCGCTGGCCTAGCACGTTCCGGGCGGGGGCGCGCACCCGCGGACGGGAGGGAGCTGCCCTGGTTCGCCCGTCCGGATGGCGGGCGCGGTGGGGCGCGTGAGCGAGATCTTCAGAATCGCGCACTGATTTCCTAGCGGTCGCTGCGGTGAGCGTCTACACTCGAAGCAGACCCATGAGCGAGAAGCGGACGAACAGTCGGGAACGCCAGCAGACGCTGCACCGCCTGGTCATGCAGCACGGCCGCGTCAGCGCCACGGAGCTCGCCGCGCGCCTGGGCATCTCGCTCGCCACGGTGCGGCGCGACCTCGCCTCGCTGGAGCGCCGCGGCCTGATCGATCGCACGTGGGGCGGCGCCCGCGTGCGCTCCCCGATCCGCTACCTAGAGGACTTCTCGCACGCCGCCGACGACCACGCCGAGGCCAAGCGCCAGATCGCCGCCCAGGCGGCGATGATGGTCGAGGTCGACATGGTGGTCGGCCTCTCGGGCGGCACCACCTGCACCGAGCTCGCCCGCTGGCTGCGCGGCTCGCCCATCACCGTGGTCACCAACGCCATCAACGTGGCGACGGAGCTGTACCATCACGGCCGCACCAAGGTCATCGTGACCGGCGGCGCCCTCAACGCCTACTCCTACGAGCTGGTCGGTGAGATGGCGTCGTACGCGCTGCAGGAGTACCACCTCGACCTGTGCTTCGTGGGCTGCTCCGGCATCACGTCCGACTTCGGGTTCTCGATGCGCGACCATCCAGAGGCCGCCATGGCCCGCCAGTTCAAGGCGATCAGCGAACGCACCTACGTCGTGGCGGATCACGCCAAGGTGGGTCGCCGCACCCTGGCTCGCTTCGCGCCCCTGAGCGACGTCGATGGCCTCATCACCGACGATGGCCTGTCGCCGAGCGATCGCGAGGCGCTCGGCAACGCAGGGCTGAGCGTCATCCTCGCGCGCCGGCTCCCGCCCTTGGAAGCGGGAGGGGAGGGCCCATGACCAGCCACATGATTCGCGAGATCCGTTCCCAGGGCGACGCCTGGGCCGCCGCCATCGCGGCCGTCGACGCCGCCGCGCCCGAGCTGGGCCACGCCCTGGCGGCCGCTGCGCCCTTCACGTTGCTGCTGGGCGCCGGCTCGTCGTACTACCTCGGCGTAGCCACCCGCGGCGCCTGGGTCCGGCGGGGCCGGGATGCGGTCGCGGCGCCCGCCTCCGAAGCCTTGCTGCACCCAGAGCTCTACCCGGTAGCCCGTGGTGGCCTGGTGGTGGGCGTCTCCCGCTCCGGCACCACCACCGAGACGCTGCGGGCGCTCACCGCCCTTCGCGCTTCCGGCGCGCTGTCGGTGGGGATCACTACCACCCCCGATGCGCCGATCGCCACGGCGGCCGACTTCGCCCTCGTCATTCCCGGCGCCGCGGAGGACTCCACGGTCCAGACGCGATCGTTCAGCGCCCAGCTCGTGACGGTGCTGGCGTTGGCGGCGCTGGCCGGCCGCGACGAGCCGGCCCGCTCGGCCCTGCGTCGGCTTCCCAGCCTGGCGTCCGGCTGGATCGCGCGCGCCGAGGACAGCGTGAAGCCCCTGGCCATGGCTCCCGAGCGCATCTACGTGCTCGGGACCGGCGACCTCTGGGGCCTGGCCATGGAGGGCGCCCTCAAGCTAAAGGAGACGTCGCTTAGCGAGGCGGAGGCCTTCCAGACGCTGGAGTTCCGACACGGCCCTCAGAGCATGGTGGACGAGCATGCGCTGATCGTCGGCCTGCTCGGCGACGACCCGGCCGGTGCCGAGACAGCGCTGCTCCGGGAGATGGTGCAGCTCGGCGCCCGCGTGCTGCTGGTATGCGAGGACCCCGCCGACGGCGACGCCGTGCCGGGCGCCCACGTGCTCGCGCTCCGCAGCGGGCTCGCCCCGGAGGCGCGGCTACCGCTCTACCTGCCGCCGCTCCAGCTCCTCGCCCACCATCGAGGCGTGGGCAAGGGCCTCGACCCCGATCACCCCCGCAACCTGCGCTTCTCCATCGAGCTGGAACGGCTGTAGCCGACCCGGTCGCCCGCACCGGACGGGCGTCCCCTCGAGGCCAAGCATGACGCGAGCCACGACCCGCGCGATCATCGCGCTCACCCCCAACCCGGCGCTCGACCGGACTCTCTGGCTCGGTCGTGCGCTCGAGCCTGGCACCCTCCACCGCGTGCAGCGCGTGCGCGAGGCGGCCGGGGGCAAGGGCGTGAACCTCGCCCGCGCCGTGGCCGCGCTCGGCGGCCGGCCGGTGGTGGCAGGACCGGTGGCCGGCTTCAACGGCCGCAAGTTCCGCGCCCTGCTCGATCACGAGGGCATCGCCGCCGCCCTGACCGACGTTCCCGGCGAGACCCGCGTATGCACCATCGTCCTGGGCGGCGCGAGCCATCCCACCGAGATCAACGAGGCGGGCCCCGCGGTCGACCTGGACGCCTGGCGGGACCTCCTTGCAGCCCTGCCGGAAGGGCGGCTGGTGATCGCGGGGAGTCTCCCACCGGGTCTGGGTCCGGACGCCTTCGGCGAGCTGCTGACGGGGCTGCCGGCGCCTCTCACCGTCGACGCCCATGGCGCTGCGCTGATCGCCGCGCTGGAGGCCGGCGCGGAGCTGGTGAAGCCCAACCGGAGAGAGCTCCGGGAGGCGGTGCGCCTGCTCGACCCGGACGCGGACGGCCGCGACCCGCTGCAGAATGCCCTGGAGCTCCACCGGCGCTACGGGGCACGGGTGCTCGCCACGCTCGGCGAGGACGGCGCCCTGCTGGTAGGAAAGCAGCGCTGGCGGGCGCACGCGCCGCGCATCGACGCCGCCAACCCGATCGGCTCCGGGGACTGCCTGCTGGGCGCGTTCCTGTGGGCAGAGGAGGCCGGCGAGCCGCTCGACCGGGCGCTGGCGCTGGCGGTCGCCGCCGGAGCCGACAACGCGCGCCGCGGCGGAGGCGGCAGCGTGGACGGCGACGCCGTTCGCTCGCTGGCCTCCACGGTGCGCACGGAGCGACTGGCATGAGGACGACCGGCGGGCCCAGGACGCCGCGCCTCAGCATTCCGGGCTGGTCGACGTGGCTGGACCGCCCCGGCTTCCTGGCGACGCTGCTGCTCGTGCCCACGGTGGTGCTCGTGTTCGGCGTCCTGCTCTACCCCATCCTCGATACGCTGCGTCTCAGCCTCACCGACCGCGTGCTCTCGATCCCGGCAAGCGGCGCCTTCGTGGGCCTCGCCAACTACCTGCGGGCCCTGCAGGACCCGGAGTTCCGCGCTGCGCTCGGGCGCACCTTCTACTTCGCCCTGGTGACGGTGCCCGTGGAGACCACGCTGGGGTTGCTCATCGCGCTGCTGCTCGACCAGCGCTTCGTGGGGCGCGGATTCGTCCGCGGCATCATCATCCTCCCCTGGGCGATGCCCTACATCGTCAACGGCGTGATGTGGAAGTGGATCCTCAACGCCAACTACGGGGCTCTCAACGCGCTGCTGCAGCAGGTCGGGCTGATCGACCACTACCGCATCTGGCTCGGCTATCCCTCGACCGCCTTCAACTTCGTGATCCTGGCCAATATCTGGAAGGAGACGCCGGTCGCCGTCATCCTGCTGCTGGCCGCCCTGCAGACGATCCCCCGGGAGCTCTACGAGGCAGCGCGAGTGGACGGCGCCAACGCCTGGCGGCGCTTCCGGGCCGTCACCTTCCCCAACCTGCGGCCGGTCATCGCGGTGACGATGGTGGTCAAGACGGTGTGGGCGCTCAAGGAGTTCGACCTGATCTACGTGATGACGGGCGGCGGCCCGGCCAACGCCACCAACGTCGCGACGTTCTACACCTACCTCACGACCTTCAAGTTCCTCAAGTTCGGCTACGGCGCCGCCATGGCCTTCATCATCGTGCTGCTCTCGCTGGTGATCGCCTTCTTCTACGTGCGCCTGATCGCGCCGCGCGAGGTGGCGGAGTGACGGGCGCGCCGACCCGCTCGACCGGAGGGCGCCCGCCGGCGACCTGGCCCGGCCGCGCGCGCAGGAGGCGGCGGCGCTTGCTCGGCCGCGCGCTGCTCTACCTGGCGGTGATCGCGGTGGTGGTGTGGGTGCTGGCGCCGTTCGCCTGGCTCGTCATCTCCAGCGTGTCGACCCGGGCCGCCCTCACCTCCAAGCCGCTGCAGTGGCTGCCCGCACACCTCGATGTCTCCAACTACATCGACATCTTCGTCGGCGGCGGCAGCAGCACCAGCGTGCACCGGAGCGTGCGCGCCGGCGCGCTCAACAGCGTCATCGTGGCGGGTCTCGCGACGCTGACTTCGCTGCTGGCAGGCTCGCTGTCGGCCTACGCCGTGAGCCGGCTGCGGTTCCGGCTCAAGGGCGCCTTCCTGGCCACGATGCTGGCCACCCAGCTGCTGCCCACGGTGGTGATCATCATCCCCATGTACATCGTGTTCCGCAGCATCGGCCTGCTCGACACGGTCTTCGCACTGATGCTGGCCGATATCGCCATCATCCTGCCGCTCATCACGTGGATCCTGAAGGGCTACTTCGACGGCATCCCGTCGAGCCTCGAGGACGCCGCCCGCGTCGACGGCTGCACGCGGGCGGGTGCGCTGTTCCGGGTGGTGATTCCGTTGTCGAGCTCGGGGCTGGCGGCCAGCGGGCTGTTCGCCTTCATCATCGCCTGGAACGAGTTCTTCACGGCCTTCATCCTGAGCTCGACGCTGCGTTCCAAGACGCTCAGCGTGATCGTGGCCGAGTTCTCGAGCAAGGTAGGGGTGGACTATGTGGCCATGGCCACGGCGGGGGTGCTCACCTCGCTGCCACCCGTGCTGCTGGCCCTCTTCTTCCAGCGCTACATCATCCAGGGCCTCACGGCGGGAGCGGTGAAGGGCTAGGCGCGACCGGCCCCGCGGAAGCGCTCCTGGCGACCGGACCGGGCGCGAGCGACGCGCCGCGAAGGGAGGAACCGACCGAGACACCAACGAACGGAAGGGAAACGCGAGGAACGCTCACGTACCAGCCACCTTTAGGAGGGTGAAGCCATGGTTCCACGCACCATTCGACGGCTCTTCGCCGCGCTCGGCGTTGCACTGCTGCTCGCCGGCCCGGCGCTGGCGCAGAAGATCACCGTCATCATGCCGCGCCACGAGATGGACCTGATCGGCCTGTGGGAGGCGCAGACGCGCCAGTTCGAGAAGGCGAGCGGCATCACGGTCGAGTTCATCCAGATGTCGTGGGACGAGGTCGCGAACAAGGTCCTCACCGACCTCGCCGCGGGCGGTGGCACCTACGACGTCATCGAGTTCGACAACGGCTGGGTCGCCAAGTTCGAGTCGGCCGGCTGGGTCGAGCCGCTGAACGCCTACGCCGACCAGTCCTACCTCGACTCGCTTTTGCCCGGGTTGCTCGCCACCTTCACCAAGAACGGCCAGGTCCTCGGCATCCCCTGGAACAACGACACCCGCTTCTTCTTCTACAACAAGGCCATGCTCGACCAGGCCGGCATCGCAACGCCGCCCAGGACCTGGGACGAGGTGGTGGCGGACAGCAAGACGCTGCAGGACAAGGGGATCGTCGAGTATCCCATCACCGAGTACTGGAACCAGGAGTGGGCGCTGGCCAACTCCTTCGCCTTCTACCTCTACAGCTTCGGCACCGACTACTTCACCGCCGACGGCACCATCACCATCAACAAGCCGCAGGCGGTCAAGGCGCTCGCCTTCATGGTCGACATGCTGAGGACCGACAAGATCGTCAACCCCTCGAGCGTGACGCTGTCGCAGGAGGCGGCCGCCGACCTGCTCTACAACGGCAACGCCGCGTTCTTCTTCCAGGGCCCGCCGGTGACGCAGAACTACGCCGACGACGCCTCCCGCTCGAAGGTCGTAGGCCAGGTGCAGGCGGCCGAGTGGCTCCCCAGCGCCGGCGAGACGCAGGCGACCCTCACGCTGCCCGAGGCGTTCGCCATCCCGAAGGCGTCGCAGAACAAGGACGCCGCCTGGCAGTACATCCAGTACATGATCTCGCCCGAGCGTGACCGCGAGCGGGCCGAGAAGCTCGGGAGCCTGCCGCTGTTCACCGCCCTCTACAACGATCCGGCGCTGCTCGAGAAGTACCCCTACTGGAAGCAGTTCGGCGCCCAGTCGGCGATGGCCCGGCCGTTGCCGCAAGTGGAGTGGTACGACGAGCTCGTCCAGACCACCATCGTGGCTGTGCAGCGCGCGCTGCTCGGGATGCAGTCGCCGCAGCAGGCGACCGACGACATCGCCGCCTTCATGGCCGGCAAGACGGCCGGGGGCGTGACGCTGCACGACTGAGCCCGCGAGAAGCGGCGGCGGGCGCTCGCGCCCGCCGCCGCCCCGTTCACCGGCATGGGACGCCTCGAGGCAGCCCCTCGTCGTGGCCGGCGAACGGAGTAAGTCCGTCCTGTACGGTGACGCCCTGCCCAACCTGCGCGCGCTCGCGGCCGGCTCCGCGGAGCG
This sequence comes from uncultured bacterium, assembly GCA_964536935.1. Classification (GTDB taxonomy): domain Bacteria; phylum Deinococcota; class Deinococci; order Deinococcales; family Trueperaceae; genus JASBRS01. The sequence goes on from CAZIBD010000014.1 coordinate 40,160, forward strand.
CGGCCGGATGGTCGTGCGCCCGCCGGTCGAGGGCTATCGGCCGAAAGTTGCCTAGCCTGGCGGGCTTCAAAGAGGGACGCGGTTGCGCGCGAGACTTGTGTTTGCCGCGCCCATCGCGTAGACTGATGCCGTTCCGAAAATTCTGTGAAGATTTTTCGTAACGCGGGCTCCATGCCCGGAAATCTGTAGAGCCTCGTGTACCGAGGCAGTGAGTGAAGGTAGGAAACATGGCAAGCGGAAGAGTCAAGTGGTTCAGCGCTGAAAAGGGCTACGGCTTCATCGAGCAGGGGGATGGCGGGCCCGACGTCTTCGTCCACTTCTCGGCCATCCAGGGGGAAGGCTTCCGGAACCTCAACGAGGGTGACGAAGTCGACTTCGATGTCGAGCAGGGAAAGAAGGGTCTGCAGGCCGCCAACGTCGTCGTGACGAACGCGGCGCCGGTGAGCGGGCGCGGTCAGCGCTACTGAAGACCGACTCCTGAGCACACGACGGCGCCCGGCCGAAGCCGGGCGCCGTTCCTTTTTGCGTCGACACGGAGCGAGCGCGAGGGGCCGCGCGGTCCCACCGTGCCGCCGTGACGCACGAAGAAGGCCGGGCGGCTGCTGGGAGCCGCCCGGCCTCGCTCTATGTCAGGAGAGCGCTACTGCGAAAGCGAAACGCTATCCACGAGCCACGACCCATCCGGCCCGATCACCATGCCGGAAACGTTGGGCTTGGTGAAGGCGATGAGCTGCCCGAAGTTCTGCCACAGCGGGATGAACGGCACATCCGTGGCGGTCATCTTCTGGACCTGCTCGTAGTAGGTGGCGCGGTCGCTCTGCGTGGTCGCCTCACGCGCCTTGGTGATGAGCGACTTGTACTGCGCGAAGTCGGGGGCCTGGTTCCAGAAGGTGCCCAGGCTCTTCGTGGAGTCCGTCAGCCACGGCGCCAGGAAGTTGTCCGGGTCGATGAAGTCCGGGTACCAGCCGAGCGTGAACACGCCCATGGCGCCCTGCGACATGCGCGTGGCGTAGGTGCCCCAGTCGAGCGCCTCCAGCTTCACCTTGAGGATGCCGGTCTGCTCCAGGGCGGTCTTAAGAACCGCGGCCACGTCGGGCTCGGTGGAGCCGTAGTGCCCGGTCGGGTACCACAGCGTGATGTCGAGCGGGTTGGAGGCGCTGTAGCCGGCCTGCTGCAGGAGCTGCTTGGCCTTCTCCAGATCGCGCTTCGGGAAGACGTCGATGTGGCTCCACATCCCCGGAGGCACCATCGAGTACAGCGGCTGGTTGATGCCGGAGAAGACGTCGGTCACGATCGCCTGACGGTTGACGGCGTAGGAGATGGCGCGCCGGACGTCGACGTTGTCGAACGGCTTCTGGGAGATGTTGAAGACCATGTAGCGGATGCTCAGCGAGCCGGAGGGCTTGACCTCCTTGAAGCTGGCATCCTTCGCCAGGCTGGTGACGTCCTGCGGGTTGAAGCTCCGGTAGCCGATGTCGATGGCTCCCGACTGCAACGCCGAGCGCAGCGCCGAGGCGTCGGAGTACATGTTGTAGATCACGCGGGGCGTCTTGGGCTGGGGGCCCCAGTAGCCCTTGTAGGCCTCGAGCACCACGCGCTGGTTGGGCACGTACGAGACCAGCTTGTAGGGGCCGGTGCCCGCGTACTTGCCCTTGGCGAAGCTGTCGGCCGGCGTGCTCTTGGGTGAGAAGATCTCCGACGGGGCGATCGCGGGCGCCAGGCGCGCCAGGAAGGTGGCGTCGGGCGCGTTCAGCGTGAAGACGACCGTGTAGGGATCGGGCGTGGCGATGCTCTTGATGTCACCCTTGATCAGCCCCACGCCGCCCTTGGGCCCGTCGAGCTTGAGCTCGCGGTCGAACGACCACTTGACGGCCTCCGAGTTCATCGGCGTGCCGTCGGTGAAGGTGACGCCGTGGCGCAGGTGGAAGGTGTACGTCAGGCCGTCGCTGGAGATGTCCCACGACGTCGCCAGGGAGGGCACGATCTTCGTGGTACCGGGCTCCAGCATCACGAGACCCTGGGCCGTCTGTTGGAACACGTGCCAGGTGAAGAAGTCGTAGGAGTTCGCCGGGGATAGTTCGGTGACCGAGTCTGTCGTGCCGATCGTGAGGACGTTGTTCTGCGCGAAGGCTAGAGCTCCAGCTGCGAGTACGGCGATTAGCAACCATCGAAAGCGCATTCCGTATTCCTCCATTCCAGTTCCTTCGTTGCGACAGGCACAGGCATTGTATCCCTGGAACGCGTCGGCGTGCCGGAAAGGCGGATCCTGACGGACACCGGGGCGGCCCCGATCGCCCCTGGGACGCTCATCCCTGGTGCCCCAGCGCCTCCCCGATGCCCTCCCCGAGCAGGTTGAAGCCGAGCGACGTGATGACGATGGCGATGCCTGGGAAGGTGATCAGCCACCAGTAGCCGGACTGCAGGAAGGCCTGACCATTCTGGATGTCGAAGCCCCAGTCGGGCGTGGGCGGGGGCAGGCCGAAGCCGAGGAAGGCGAGGCCGGCCTCGGTCAGGATGGCGTCCGCGACGTTGAACGAGACGATCGCCAGGATCGCCGTCAGGGTGTTGGGAGCGATGTGGAAGCGCAACATGCGCGGGATACCCGCCCCGAGGGCCTGGGCGGCCTCCACGTACGCCTCCTCCCGGACCTTCAACGTCTGGCCCCGAGCCACCCGGAAGTAGGTCGGGATGTAGACGATCGCGATGGCCGCCACCATGTTGAGCACGCCCGGACCCAGCATCGCGACGATGGTGATCGCCAGGATCAGCGCCGGGAAGGAGTAGAGCGCGTCCATGATGAGGGAAAGCACGCGGTCCAGGGTTCCGCCCGAGTAGCCGGAGATCCAGCCCAGCACGGCTCCGACGAGGAGCGACAGCAACGTGGACGAGAACGCGACCTCGAGCGGGATGCGGCCGCCGTAGATCACGCGTGACAGCACGTCGCGCCGCAACTGGTCGGTCCCGAACCAGTGGACGCCGCTCGGCACCGCCAGCCGGTCCGCGCCCGGGGCGACCGGGCTGTAGGGCGCCAGCAGCGGGGCGGCCAGCGTCATCAGCAGGATGAGGGCGACCAGTACGATGCCGGCCACCATCACGCGCCTGCGGCCGAGCCAGAGCGTCACCGGCGCTACCACCACCCGGCTTCCCTGGGGGGCTTCGACCATCAGCTGAACCTCACGCGCGGATCGACGAGGGCGTAGCAGAGGTCGACGACGAGGTTGACGGTGGCGATGAGCACCGCGATGACGACGACCGTGCCCTGGATGGCGTTGAAGTCCCGGGCCTTGATGCTCTGGAGCAGGAAGCTACCGATCCCGGGCCAGCTGAAGACCGCTTCGGTCAACACCGCCCCACCCATGAGGATGGCGAACTGGATCCCGACGACGGTAATGATGGGGATCAGGGCGTTGCGCAGGGCGTGCTTCAGCACCGTCGCACGGCCCGGCAGGCCCTTGGACCGGGCCGTCCGGACGTAGTCGAGGTCGAGGACCTCCAGCATGCTCGCGCGCGTCACGCGCCCCACCAGGCCGGACAGGGCGAGGCCGAGCGTGAACGCCGGCAGCAGCAGGTGGAGCAGCGCCTCCCCCAGCAGCGGCCAGTTCCCGCGCAGCACCGTGTCGAGCACGACGAAGCCGGTGATCGGCTGGAAGAACGCGGCGTCCACCGGGTTGAGTTGCAACCCCGTGGGGAACCACTTGAGGAAGATGCCGAAGACCATCTGCAGCATCAGGCCGCTCCAGAAGATCGGGATGGCGTAGGTCCCGATGTGCGTGAAGCGCAGGACCTGGTCGACCATCCCGCCGCGCCGCAGGGAAGCCCAGATGCCGGTCGACACGCCGATGAGGGCCGCGATGAACAGGCCGGAGAAGGAGAGTTCGAGGGTGGCCGGCAGGTGCAGCGCGATCTGCGAGGACACCGGCAGGCCGGAGGAGAACGACTGGCCCAGATTGCCGTGAACGACGCCCCAGAGGTACTTGGCGTACTGCACGTAGATGGGCTGGTCGAAGCCGAGCCGGTGCTCGTACTCCTTGATGAGCGCCAGCGGCACGTTGCGGCCCCCGAGGATGACCAGCACCGGGTTTCCCGGCATGACGTGCAGGACCAGGAACACCACGGTCAAGAGAATCAAGACCATGGGGATGGTCAACAGCACGCGCGTGAAGGCGTATCGAAGGAGTCCCATCAAAGACCGCGTGCATGATATGGCGGACCGACCGGCCGGTCAACTTGGTTTCGCCGGACGAGCCGACACGGAGTCCGCTCCAAGGTCGTCGCCTAGCTCTTGCCGGAGCGGTTGCGTCGACGCTGCGACGCGTACTGGATGCCGGCGGTGGCACCCAGGAACAGGGCCAGGAAGACCAGCCCGCCGATGACCGTGGCCAGGACCGTCGGCTCGGAACCCGAGGCAACCACGATGAGCGCGCCGACCGCGGTGCTCAGCCCCGCGACCGGCAGCACGCCCAGGACGGCGCTGCGAAGGGTGCCGTGCAGGCGCAGCGCCGAACGAGCGCGCTCGAGCCCGAGCAACACGTTCACCACCACGAACAACAGCGCCACGTCGATGTACCCGATGGGCGGCACGTGCACCACGAACTGCTCCACCAGCAAGAGGGCCAGCAGCCCCAGGTAGAGGACCACGAAGGCGCCCGCGTTGCGCCGGTGCGGCGCTACCATCGACGAGGCGACACGCCGTTCGCTCATGATGGGCTCCCCGCCCCGACCGCGGTCGGCAACCGTGTCGCGGACGCGTGCGGGACCTTCGTGTCGGAACCCGACGGCACGGCCATGCGGCATGGTGGGGCATCGAGACATGAGGCGAATAGGGGCGAACGTCCTCCCCGGCTGCGAGCCGTGCCTCCGCCTACGAGGGGCCCGCGCACCCGGGCGCAGGGTGGTGCCGAGAAGGAGGCGACGATGCCCATCGACCGGTCCGACCGTATCCTGGCCACCGACACCCTTGAGCTGGTCCCGATACCGCAGCGCATCCGGGCGCTGTTCCAAGGGAGGTTCGTGGCCGACTCGCGCCACGCCGCGGTCCTGCTCGAGCTGGGCCACCTGCCGGTGTTCTACCTACCCCGGAGCGACGTGGACCACCGCACGCTCCAAGCCAGCGACGCCAGCACCCACTGCGCGCGCAAGGGCGACGCGCGCTACTGGCACCTCCACGTCGACGACCGCACGATCGAGGACGCCGCCTGGGCCTACCCCGAGCCGATCGAAGGAGTCGAGCCCCTGGCCGGCTACCTGGCCTTCCGCTTCGATGCGCTCGATGCCTGGTACGAGGAGGACGAACCGCTCGAGCCGCACCCGCGCGACCCCTTCCACCGCATCGACACCCTGCGCAGCTCACGGCACGTGCACGTGGAGCTCGGCGGCGAGACGGTGGTCGACAGCCGCCGCCCGGTCATGCTCACCGAGACCGGGACCCCTCCGCGCTACTACGTGCCGGTGACGGACACCGCCCTCACGCAACTCCGCGACAGCGACAAGCGCACCTCCTGCCCGTACAAGGGGCAGGCGCGCTTCTTCCACGTCGAGGCCGAGGGCCTGCTACGCGAGAACGTGGCCTGGAGCTTCGAGTTCCCACGCCCCGCCGCCACCGGGATCGCGCACCTGCTGGCCTTCGATCCGGTGCATTGCGACCTGTTCACGGTCGACGGCGAGCCGATCACCACCTGAGCGGCAGCGGAGCGGCCCTCCGTCCGGCCCGGAACGAACCGCCCCGCTCGCCGTCGCGACTACGGGTGGGAGCTCAGCCCTCCTCGGGAGCGGGCTCCTCCGGCTTCGCCGCAGCGGCCCCTTTGCCGGCGCCCTTGCCCCCCTTGCCTCCCTGCGCGGCCGCGATCTTGGAGACCAGGTCGGGCATGTGCTCGAAGAGGTCGCCCAACGCGCCCTTCTTCCCGGGCGCCGCGAGGATGGAGAGCTCGCCGCCCTTCGCCACGATGAAGGCCGCAGGCTCCACCTTGACGCCGCCGCCTCCGCCGCCGCCGCTACCCTTGCCCGTGCCCTTGGACGAATCGTTGCCCTCGCCCTCGCCGCTGCCGCCACCGAAGCCGATCGAGACTCGAGAGATGGGGATGACGGTGTGATCGCCGACGTGAAGCGCCTCGCCGACGACCGTCTCCGTCTTCGCCAACGTGCCGATCTCGTCGACCAGCGTCTTCAAGAGGTCCTGTACGCTCATGGTGCTCCATCCCTTCCTCCCGCCCCGCGGGCGGGTTGGCCTCGTTCCTTCTGTTCGGGCCGGCGCGGCCCGGGGCGGCGCGCACGACGCACCACGAGCCAGAGCCGGATCGCCAGGACGGCAATGATGAGCGGCTGGAGCCGGACGGCCGCCTCCCCGCCCAGGCGCGGCGCCTCCGCCTCGAAATCCGGCCGCAGCCGGACGCCACCGCGAAGGCGGGTCGGAAGGGCGCCCCAGCCGGCGTAGGCCATGCCGGTCGCCCAGCCCGTCCACGCCGGGTCCGGGCTGGCGATGACCAGGGTGGCGGCGAACCGGCGCACATGCAGCCCGCGCAGGAAGGCACGGAGTGCCGACAAGATACGGCCGCGCTCCCGCCACAGCTTGCGCGGCGATACCGAAAGGCCCTGTCCCTTGCGCTTGCGGCGCCGTCGGGGCTTGCGCCGGGCGCGTGGCTCGCCCCCCTTCGTGCTCCAGGACACCAGGCGGATCCCGAGCACGCGCAGCTCCACCCTTCCCTCGCCGGCATCGAAGCGCGCCCGCAGCCCCGGGCCCGCCAGGCCGGCGCCGCGCCGCTCCTCGGTCCAGGCCCCCTCGACCTCGACGGGCACGAGCAGGAAGAACACCACCAGCAGCACCAGGAGCGCCAGCAACGCCCCCAGCCCAACACCCGTCCACACAAGCACAGCGATCATGCCGGTCTCCCCATGGGCGCCGGAGCGCCCCGTATAGGGAGCATGCACGTCGGTAGCGACGCGCGGGTCGGTGGAAATCCGACGGATGCCGTCCGGACCGCCGGCACGTCCGGGCCAGCGTTCGGCGGCCCCGGCCGACGACGCGCGACTGCTCGACTACCCGCCCTGAGCGGTAGGGGCGGCGGGCGAGCGGCGCCGCGGCTCCCGTCCGCCGTAGCGGGTCATGCGCACGGCACCCAGCGCCACCAGCCCCAGCAGGAAGCCGAGCACCGCGCCGAGCACCGGGATGGCGTCGAGGATGAGCAAGGCGATCGAGAGCGAGAAGGCGCCGATGCCGGCACGCAGCGCGGGCGACCAGGTCTGCTTGAAGCTCTTGGCGAGGTAGCTGCCGATCGCGTCCCCCAGCGCGATCCAGCCGAACAGCACGGTCGCGTAGAGGGCCATGCCGCCTACAATCGCGAGCGGGATGCCGATGATGGTGAGCGCCACCAGCAGCAACAGGAGCAGCACCACGACGAGGGTGACCAGACCGTCGAAGCCGGCCCGAACCGGGGAGCGCAGCATGGTGTCGCGCACACGCCCCACCCGAAGCGGGATCAGGGCCATCAGCAGGGCCGCCACCAACCCCAGCCCGATCGCGCGCAGCACACCGTCAGCAGGGTTGCGCGTGGCGACCACGCGCGTCGCCATGTCCGCCGGGGCCCGGATGTTCTCCGGCAGGGAGAACTGCACCGGAGGCTCGTTGCCGGCCTCGGTCGTGCCCTCCACGACCGATCCCGGCACCGGCTCGAAGGCGGCGTAGGACGCCCCCACGTTGCCACCCACGTGCGAGGCGGCGCCAAGCGTGAGGGCCCCGCCATAGGCGTGCACGTCGCCGGTCACCAGGCCGTCGACCACGGTGCTCCCGCCGATCGTGACGAGGTGCCCGTCCAGCGTCCCACCGGGCTCGATGACGACGTTGGCGCCCACTGCGGTGAGGTCCCCGACCACGGTCTGCCCGGACGTCACCTCGTAGCTGCCTCCGACCACGATGCCGGGAGCCCGCACGGCTCCGCCCGGAACGCCCTGCGAGGCGGCGAAGGCACCGACGACCAGGACGGCCAGGGCCGCCAGGACGGCGATCCCTCTCCCCATTCCTCGTGCAAGACTCATGCACCACCCCTTCCCACGCACCGCGCCCCCAGGCCGCAGGCGCGTCCTGACTCTGGATAGCGGCCGGGACCGGCCCACGGGTCGGCGGCTTTCCGACCCGGCTGTCCGTGGAACTCCGACCCGGCCGACCCGACTACTCGGCGGCGTCCGGCAGCGTGCGCAGGCGCGGCGCCGGCGACGGGAGCAGGATCAGGACGCCGAGCAACGCACCGGTCGTGGCGATCCACAGCGTGGGTCGCAACCCGAGCGAAGCACCGAGCACACCTCCCAGCAACGAGCCGATCGGGCGCACGCCGTAGTTGACGAGCATGAAGGCGCCCATGACGCGCGCCTGCAGGCGCTCGGGGATCAGGGCCAGGCGGATGGAGCCGCCCGCGATGTCGAGCAGCATCAACCCGAAGCCTGCACCGAACTCGGCCGCGAACAGCATCGCCAGGACCAACGCGTGCGGGCCGCCGGCCAGGGGTACGAGCAGCAGGGGCGCCGGGAACAGCACCGTCCCCAGCACGAACGCGGGGCCGATACCCAGGCGTGCCGCCACGCGGCCGGTCACCAGCGACCCGAGCACCGCGCCGGCCGCACCGGCGCCCAGGACGATCCCGAGCGTGCCCGGACGCACCTGCAGCTCGCGGGTTGCGTAGAGCACGAAGAGCGCCTGGAAGCCGAAGTTGAAGAGGTTGATGGTGGCGGTCGACAGCAGGCCGACGAGGAGCAGGGGTGTGCCCCGGATGAAGCGGACGCCGGCCGTGAGCCGACCGCGCGTCGCCTGCTCGGTCGCCGGGTCGGGCGCGCCGATGCGGCCGAGGAAGAGCGCCGACACGACGAACGAGAGCGCGTCGACCACCACGGCGACGGGGGCCGAGAGCGCCTGCACCAGCACGCCTCCCACGCTCGGCCCGGCCACGAACGAGAAGGCACGGCTACCGTGCAGGAGCTGGTTCGCCTCGACGTACGAGTCCCGCGGCACGATCGAGGCGAACAACGTCGACTCGGAGACCCCGAACAGGACGCTAAGGGTGCCCGTCAGGAAGCCGACGGCCACGAGCTGACCGTACGTCAGGGCGCCCAGGGCGTACGCCACCGGGATCGAGGCCAGCAACGCCGCCCTGCCCAGATCGGCGGCGATCATGGCCTGCCGGCGGCGGCCACGACGGTCGATGAGATCCCCGAAGTGGAGCGAGAACAGCAGGTTCGGAGCCAGGATGGCGGCTGACAGGACGCCCATCTCGCCGGCGCCGAGGTGCAACGCGAGGACGCCCACGAGCGGCAGGGCGAGGAGGGAGATCTGGTCGCCGAAGAGCGACACGGTCTGGCCCGTCCAGAATCGCCGGAAGTCGGGCAGGCGCCGGAGCAGGTCGGGGATCACGGCTCGCCTTCCGGCAGCGGGAAGCCCGCGAAGATGATGCCCACACGCCGCGCGGAGTCGCGCTCCGCCTCCGCTTGCGGTCCGCCATAGGAGCGGATGAGCTCGAGCACCCGCGCGCCCAGCTCCTCGAGCTGCTCGGGCGTCAGCTCGAGAACCGTGTCGGTGAGCTGGTGCGCCCGCTGCCACGGTTCGGGTTCGCCCGGAAGGGCCTCGAGCGCTCGCAGGAGCGCGCCCATCTGGTACTGCGCCACGAGCGCACTGAGGGCCGCCGACGGCTCGGCCGCCTCCGGGCCCGACACCTTCCAAGCGGTCGACCGCGCGGTCGCCCTCCAGGGCCGCTCGCGACCCCGGCCGCCTCCCGCCTCCTCGACGAGCCTCCACCGCGCGAGCTGCCGCAGGTGGAACGAGCAGCTCGCCGGGCTCTCGCCGATGAGCTCTCCGGCGCGGCTCGCCGTCATCGGTCCCCGTCGACGCAGGAGCGTGACGAGCTTGAGCCGTGTCGGGTGAGCCAGGGCTCGCAGGGCGCGGGGGTCGGTCAGCTCAACGGTGTCCGGAACCTCGGAAGGCATATCGAAAGTATACTTTCGAAAGCATTCTTTTGACAAGGGGTGTGCGCGCACGCGCCCGTGCCGCCGCCGCGCCCTCGCGTCAGCCGGACGCGCGTTCGCCGGCGCCGACCGGGTCGTCCGCGGTAACGACCTTGTCCACGTAGGAGGAGTGGAGGAGCTTGAGCGCGCCCATGTAGCGCAGCCGGAAGCGGAGCCGGTCCCCCACGCGCGTGGGCAGGGCCCTCCGGCTCACGTCGACCACGGTGATGTCGCTCGACAGATCGACGATCTCCACGCCCTCGTCGACCGGGGTCAGGAACTCCGGCTGCAGGTCGAGCCAGCCGAGATCGAGCAGCGCCCGCCGAGACGTGCCGGACGCGCCCTCGGGCGCATCGGGAACGTGGCCGAGGGGGTTCGTGCCGAAGGGGCCGGAAGGCGCGTTCGGCTTCTCGGCCACCTCGATGACCTCCGCCTCCAGCCGGAAGACGTCGTCGCGCATGCCGCGCAAACGCTCGCCGTCGAGGAGGTCGCGACCGAAGAACAGCCCCTCCCCCACGCGGAAGTGGTTGACGTCCTCGGGGATGCGCCCCTGGAAGAGCATCGGCAGGGCCACCGAGGTGCCGCCCGACAGCCAGGGAAGGCTCACTCCGAAGCGCCGCTCCGCGCGCTCGCGCATCCAGCCCAGGCGCCGCAGCTTGCCCTCGCTCGGGACGGTCCCGTTGAGGCAGTTGAAGTTCGTCCCCAGCCCCTGCAGCTGGAGATGCTCGAAGCGGAGGGTGCGCTCGAGGACGTCGAGGAGCCGGTCCTCCGCCACGCCCTCGCGCAGGTCGCCCATCTCCACCATGATCACGACGCCATGGGTGACCCCCTGGCGCGCGGCCTCCGCGTCCAGGGCGGCCAGCGTCCTCAGCTCGGAGTTGAAGCTGATGTCGGCCCAGCGCACCACCTCGTCGGCGTTGCCGGGCGCGGGCGGCTTATGTAGACGGTCCGCACCTCCGGGTCGATGCGCTTGACGGCGCGGAGGTTGCTGGTGCGGGCGTCCATGACGTGCGACGGTCCCAGCTCCAGGACCTCGCGCAGGAACGCCTCGTGGCCGCACAGGAGCTTGGTGACCGCGCCCCAGGCCATGCCGTGGCCGGCCATGCGGCGGTCGAGTTCGTCGAAGTTGGTGCGCAGCGCGTCGCGGTTGAGGCTCAGCGTCGCCATCTCAGCGCTCCCAGCGCATCTCGAGGTACTTCTGCGTGAAGCCGAGCTTGCGGTAGAGGTGGGCGGCCGGATTGTCCGGCTCGACGTGGAGCGCCACGCTCCCCTCGACCGTCGCAAGGACGCGCTCCAGCAGCGCCGCGCCGATGCCCCGTCCGCGATGATCCTCGTGGGTGGCGATGTACACCAGCAGGTTCTCCGGCGTGTAGAGGCTCATGTGCGTGTCATTGGTCACGGCGGCGCCGATCAACGCGCCGTCGTGCTCGGCGAGCGTCACGGTGCCGCCGTCGGCGGGGCCGCTGCCGCTGGCACGGCGCAGGCAGTGCTCGATCTGGTCGAGCGGGTCGCCGTAGCGTCCGAGATGCCGGAACAGGAAGCGCGCGGCCGGGTCGAGGCGGTCGCGCCGGAAGGCCGCACGCTGGGCCTCGTCCTCGAACGTGTAGGTGGTGAGGGCGATGGTGGGTTGTGCCTGGGTCACGGGGTCCCTTCGGGGCCGGTACGGAGCGGCGCCCCAACGGCGCCGCTGAGTGCATATGCAAACATAGGTTGCACAAGCGCGAACGTGTGCAACACCGATGACAGGGCCTCACGGCGATCCGTGGCATGGCGCCGCCCGATGCCGGGCGCTCCCGGACGCTGCCCTGCCTCGCGCATCCTGCTCCGGGTCATCGCTCATCAGGGCGCCACCGCCATCGCCAGGACGAACGGCGCCAGCACCGCGATCGGCGCCCGGCACGTCGAGCCCTGCATCCCGATCCTGGTCCCCCTTGACTTTTGCTACGACATAAATTTATGATCCGAGCGATCTTGCAGATTCCGCTTCAGCGGACTCGTCGTTGCCATCGCGGACCCCACCGGACCGCCTCGGGAACGGACGAACGGGAGAGCTTCGTGCCGACTTCAACACCAACGCCGCTCCGCGCGCCACGTCCCGCCCTCTGGGAACGCCCTCGGCCCACGCGGCCTCGGACCGCCGCCCGCTGCGCCCGAGCCGGTCGCCGGGATTCGCCCGGGAAGGGCGTGCGCTCGTGACTCGCCGGCGGTCCAAGACCCCTCGCGTCTACCGCACCGCCTCGACCGGCTTCTCGCGCGACGTCAACCGCACCGCGATCCTCCGCCTCATCGCCACCGCCGGCCCGATCGCCCGCAAGACGATCGCCTCGCGCCTCGCGCTCAGTTCCGCCACCGTCACCGGCATCACCAGGGAGCTGCTCGCCGACGGCCTGATCCGCGTGGCCGAGCACGCTCCCTCGCGCGGCGGACGCCCGGCCGTGCTGCTCGAGCTCGTCGGCGAAGCCGCCGCCGTGCTCGGCGCCAAGGTCGCCGCCGACCACGTGGTAGGCGTCCTCGTCGATCTCGAGGCCGAGATCCTCGAGCGCTTCGAGGCTCCCTTCGACGCCTCGACCGACGACCCGGTCGAGCGGCTCGCCGACATCCTCGACGGTTGGGTGGCGCGCTCGGCCACGCATCCGCCCCTGCTCGGTGTCGGGATCGGCGTCGCCGGCGTGTTCGACGCGAGCAGCGGAACGCTCGACTCGCCGCTGCTGGGCTGGCGCGGGCTCCCGCTGGCGCGGCTGCTCGAGACCCGTCTCGGCGTGCCGGTGTTCGTGGACAACGACGTCAACACGCTGGCCGTCTGGGAGCGCCTGTACGGCCGCGGCACCGGCCTCGAGCACTTCGTGACCGTCACCATCGGCCGTGGCATCGGCCTCGGCATCGTGGCCGGCGGCGACATCTACCGCGGCTTCCGCGGGGGCGCGGGCGAGTTCGGCCACGTCAGCATGGTCGCCGACGGACCGCTGTGCAGCTGCGGGAAGCGCGGCTGCCTGGAAGCGGTCGCGGCGGATCCCGCCCTGGTGACCCAGGCTCGCAAGACGGGCCTCCTCGCGGACGGCGAAGGGATCGACCGGCTGCTAGGGCTGGCCGACGCCGGCGAGCCGCGCGCAACCGAACTCTACGCCGGAGCCGGCACCGTACTGGGTCGCGCGGTCTCCGGGCTGGTCAACGTCCTCGCGCCGGAGCTCGTCCTTCTCAGCGGAGAAGGGACGCAGGCCTGGCGCTGGCTCGAGCCCGCCTTCGAACGCGAGCTGCGGGCCCATCTCTTTCCGGCTTTGTCCGACGTGCGGCTCGAGGTCGACCCCTGGGACGACGCCAAGTGGGCTGTTGGCGCAGCCAGCCTGGTGCTCAGGGCGACCTTCAACGGTCCGCTCGACGGCGAGCACAACGACCTTGCTCGGACACGCATCGGCACCGGCGCGTCCGGGCCTCCGGAGGTGGTCGACTAGTTCCCGGTTGCTTCGTCGAATCGATGGTGCCCGCGCGCGAGACGACGTGTTCAGGCACTCCCACAAGGACTCGCGGCATCGCGAAGGAAGGACTCGAACCCATGCGCAACCGTACACTCCGTGCTCTGCTGACGATGGGGGCACTGGTAGCGGGGCTGGCCTCACTGGCAGCCGCCCAGGCCAAGACGACCGTCACGTTCTGGGACGCCTACAACGCGGGCAGCCCCGAGGTCAAGCAGCTCGAGACGGTGATCATCCCCGCCTTCGAGAAGGCGCACCCCGACATCACCGTCAAGGACGTCACCATCCCCTACAACGACCTTCACCAGAAGCTCATCACGGCCGTGGCCGGCGCGCAGCTTCCGGACCTGGTGCGCTCCGACATCATCTGGGTACCGGAGCTGGCCAACCTCGGCGTCCTGGACCCGCTCGACACCGCCATGTCGGACTTCAAGACGCTGTCGGACGGCGTCTTCAAGGGGCCGCTCGCCACCAACTACTGGAAGGGCCACTACTACGGGCTTCCCCTCGACACCAACACCCGCATCTGGGTCTACGACCCGGCCACCGTGAAGAAGCTCGGCTTCGACGGTCCTCCCACCACGATCGCGCAGTTCAAGAGCATGGCGGTAGCGGCCAAGAAGCAGGGCGTGTACCTCTACGCCGAGAACGGCACCGGCGGCTGGAACCTGCTTCCCTGGATCTGGTCCAACGGCGGCCGCCTCACCAACGACACGTACACCAAGGCCACCGGCTACCTCAATGGCCCCAAGAGCGTGGCTGCGGTCCAGATGCTGGTGAACCTCTACAAGGCCGGTGACATCCCCAACATCATCGTCAACCCCAACGGCGGTCTGGGTACCTACGACGGCATCAACCAGGGCAAGTACGTGGGCATCCTCGACGGACCGTGGGCGTTCGCGACCTTCAGCTCCTCCTACCCCAAGGTGCACCTGGCCGGCAGCCTCGTACCCGCCGGCGCCGGCGGCAGCGTCAGCGTGGTGGGCGGCGAGGACATCGTGCTCACGCGGCAGTCGAAGCACAAGGACGCGGCGCTCGCCTTCCTGCGCTATATGCTCAGCCCCTTCGCACAGCGGCAGATGGCCGAGGTCGGCCAGATGCCGGTGCTGAAGAGCTCCGAGGGCTGGCTGCCCACGATCCACCCCTACTACGCCACCTACCTCGAGCAGATCAAGACCGCGCGGCCGCGCACGCCCTCACCCAAGTGGCCGCAGATCGACCAGGTGCTCAACACCGACATCGCCAAGGCCTTCCAGGGCAGCGAGACGGTGCAGCAGGCCCTGACCAATGCTGCCCACCAGATCGACGGCTTCCTCAAGTAATCCCCTCCCTGCCGGGGCTCGCGCTGCGAGCCCCGGCAGGCTCTCCGCCAGGCGCCGCCAGGAGATCCGCAGCGCGTACCTGTTCCTGCTGCCCGGCTTCGCGCTGTTCGCGCTCACGATCCTCTATCCCATCGTGCGCGCCTTCCAGATCAGCCTCTTCCACTGGGCCATCGCTCCCGGCGCAGCCAGCACCTTCGTGGGCCTGGGCAACTACGCCCACGCCCTCAACGATCCCATCTTCTGGCGGGCGCTCGCCAATACCGGCTTCTACATGGCCATCACGGTGCCGACGCAGATCGTCCTCGGGCTGGCCGCGGCCGTGCTGCTCGACGCCCGCATGCCGGCGCGGGCGTTGTTCCGCACCCTCTATTACCTTCCCGTCGTGACGAGCTGGGTGGTGGTGTCGCTGGTGTTCCGGTACCTGTTCATCACCAACGGCGGACTGGTCAACTGGATCCTCCACGACAACCTGCATCTGATCGCGCACAACATCAACTGGCTCGGGCAACGCTGGACGGCCATGACGGCCCTCGGCATCCTCGGTACCTGGAAGGGCGTGGGCTGGTCGATGGTCATCTTCCTGGCGGCGCTGCAGGGGGTTCCGCGCACCCTGCACGAAGCCGCCGCCGTCGACGGTGCCCGCGCCTGGGCCCGCTTCCGCGCCGTGTCGCTGCCCGCCATCCGGCCGGTCCTGGCGTTCGTCACCGTGCTGCTGGTGATCGGCGGCTTCAACGTCTTCATCTCGGTGTTCCTGATGACCGGCGGCGGCCCGGTGAACGAGACCCAGGTGCTGCTCACCTACATGTATCGCGAGGCGTTCTCGTTCCTCGACTTCGGCTACGGCTCGGCCATCTCCTTCCTGCTCACGCTGATCGTGTTCCTGTTGGCGCTGGCACAGCTGCGGTTGTTCCGGCGCCCCGAGGGAGGCCACTGATGGTCGTCGGCAGCGCCTCCCAGCGCCGCGCCGCCATGGGGCTGCGACTCGCCCTGCTGACGCTGGGCCTCGTCGTCCTGCTGCTGCCCTTCGTCTATATGCTGACGACCTCGTTCAAGCCCAACGCCATGGTGCTCGAGATCCCCTTGAAGTTCTTCCCGCAGCACCCCACCACCGCCAACTACGTCAGCGCCTGGACCTCCAACCACTTCGCTCGCTACTTCCTCAACTCGGTCATCGTGGCAGTCGCCACCACCACTGCAGCGCTTCTGCTGTCGTCCATGATGGCCTTCGCCTTCGCGCGCTTCAGGTTCCCCGGCCGCGGCCTGCTGTTCGGCCTGCTGCTGATCGCGCTGATGGTGCCGACCATGATGATGCTGATCCCGCAGTTCCTGCTCG
>CAZIBD010000015.1:0-55599 GCA_964536935.1 uncultured bacterium
AGTCCCAGCCGAAGCCCGTTTCTGGCTGGGTACTTAGCCGGTTGAGTGTTGTGTCGCCTGTTGTGTCAACCTCTCAGAAACGGCCCGAATTCGGGCGCTCTCAACCCACCTGCACGGGTCTCGCATATGCGACAAATGGTGTCTCACACGTGCTCAGCAGAATCCGGCTGCCTCAGGCGCTGAGCCCCGCCCAGCCTACGGATCAGAAGGTCCAGGGTTCGAATCCTTGCAGGCGCACCACGGTGAAGGGCCCCATCTAGCATGGGGTCCTTCTCTTTCGGCACGGCAGTTTGGGCGATCGCTCGGATCTTGGCGCGATCGAGGTGTGCGGTCGAGGGGCGTCGAAGGGTTCTGGGGTTTCCGGTGTTCGGCGCGCGCATCGGTTGTGCGGCACACGACTGCACCGGAGCCGTTGCCAGATGCGCGCGTACGGGCCGCGTCAACGTGCCTGCGGTAGGCGCGTTACGAGAGCGACCCGTTGATGCGGTCCATGATCCGGGCCAGGTCGGAGAGGTCGCGATCGTCGAGCACGTCGCCGAACGCTCGTTGAAGGAGGTCGTGGTGGCCACGACGGGCCTCCTCGACGAGAGATCGGCCGTGCGGGGTGATGGCGGCAAACGCAGAGCGGCCGTCGCGCGGATCGGGATCGCGGCGGACGAGGCCCGACCGCTCCATGCGATCGAGGAGTTTGGACAGCCCCGACTGGGATAGCAGGATCGAGGAGGCCAGGTCGCTCAACCCGAGCCGCCCGCCCTCGTTGACGAGGGTGGCGAGCACGTCGTAGCGGGCCATGGTGAGCCCGTGGTCCTTACGCATCTGGGCTTCGACTTGGTCCCACAACCGCGCGTGGGTACGGACGAAGCCCAGCCAGGCGGTCATCCAAACATCGTCCATTACAGCTTCCATTCGTCGATTCTACGACGGTACTTGACATGCCAAGTAGTTTTCCATTACCATCTCCTCATCGCAAGCAACAATCTACTGCGATGCGGAGGAGAGATCATGGCTGAAGTCGTGGTTCTTGAGTTCTCGGCGCCGGACGCTGGCAGCATCTACATGCGCGTGAACGGCATCCTGGGTTGGGGCGGCGTGCCCGGTCCCGAAGTGCGGCCGGAGGGGCTGATCAGCTCCATATCGGGGGGCACGGACGACAAGCTGATCGTGGTCGAGGTATGGGAGTCGAGAGGCCACCAGGAGACGTTCCTCCACGAGCGACTCGGCCCCGCGCTCGCCGAGGCCAAGGTCGCCGAGCCGTCGCGCGTCGAGTGGTTCCACAACATCATCGACTTCCATCTGGGTTGACTGCACGTCCGAAGAGCAGGTCGGATCAGCCATCCAAACACCTGGAGGTAACCAGTGTTCGCAGTGGTGATGACTTTCGACAACGAGTCTGCTGAAGACCTACGTGCAGGCATCGATCATGTCAAGGACGAAGTGCTCCCGGCATTGGAGCAGGCAGACGGCGTCCAGGGGTGGTGGCTCGTCGATCGCGATGCGGGCCGGCGCATAACGCTGATGGTGTGGGACAGCCAGGAGCAGTTCGACGCGGGCATGGCCCGTATCCAGGAGGCACGCGCGAAGGACCCTGATCGTCGGCGGCCTGGGCCCAGCTCCGTGGCGCGCTTGGAAGTGTACGGATCGGTTGCCGGAGCGGGTTGAGCTACGACGACATCCAGGCGAGGCCGGCTGGCCCGACACGATTGCCTGGGAGTCCGTTCGAGGTGAGTCCCACGGTCTGAGCCGGCAAGGGATTGGATGAGCGCCGAACTGCGAGTCAGAAGGCCCAGGGTTCGAATCCTTGCAGCCGCACCACAGGAAGGCCGTCTAGAACGGCAAATGCCAGGAAGCGGCCCTGAATCCGGGGGCGGCTTCCTGGTGGTTTGCGAGGGCTCGTACCGTCTCGACTCAAGGATGACCGGCACCGTGCCTGGAGAGCGCGGGGCGCGCCCCGTCGGCCGCGCCGCCGGCACCGTCAGCAGCCAGCGCAGGTACCGCAAGCTCGTCCTCGTCGGGTTCGGAGAACCACAACCCGAACTCGACAAGGATGAAGAGGATGTAGTAGATGCCGCCTGCGATCCACATGATTACCCCGCCCAGCTGCTGGTCGGCGAGCACGCCGATGCCCCAGCCGTTCCGAATCAGGTTGAGCGCGCCGTACGGGTCGGGCGGGTGCTGGTAGAAGGGGTAGAGAGGGGTCGGCGCCAGCGTGATGACCATCCCCAGGATCGAGATGCCGACCATGGCGCCGAACACATGGACCATCGCCCGCGGGGGTGTCAGGCGGCGTTCCTTGAGCGGCGTCAGCACCGACCACCAGAACATTGTGGCGGTCACTAGGAAGATGAGGTGCTCCAGCGCGTGCACATTCTCGTTGCGCAAGGCCAGGTCGTACAGGCTCGGCAGGTGCCAGGCCCACAGCGCCAGCACCTTCAGAGGTAGGGTGACGCGCGGTCGTCCGATGGCCCGCTCCATTCGGTCGACGAGAGGGATTCGGAGGAGCTTGCGCGTGGCATCGGGCGGTAGGGCCCACAGCAGGAGAGGCGGGATGATCTGGATCAGCAGCATGTGCTGCACCATGTGCACGCTGAACAGGTAGAGCTCCCCGAGCCGGTCGATGGGCGATTCCAGCGCCAACCACAGCAGGGCCACGCCGGCCACCCAGAAGGCCGCCCGCAACGTGAGCTGCCGTCGCAACCACACGGCATACGCGACCAGCAGAACGATGCATCCGCCCCATATGGAAGGATCGTGGCTCCACGCGACCGCGAGCAGGTGCGCCGTCGTCATGCCGGCCGCGCCTTCGGGCGTCGGGCCCGGGCGCTTCGGCCCCGAGAAGAAGCGGATCGTTCAGCGGGCGTCGATATCCTGGTCACGTCGGGCCATGACCCAGGACAGACTCGACGATGTTCATCAAGGTCACGTGGGAGACCTGGTATGCCCGTGGCACCCGGGCGCGTATGGTGCCGTTCGGGCCGATGATGACCACCTCGCCGTTGTCGACCACGGTGGGTTCGTCAGGCTTGGCGAGCGGGTTCCATGCCTGCGCGTGGAAGTACGTACCTTGCGCCTCGCGGTTGGCCTCGTAGGCCGCCAGCGCCTTGCCCGCCAGGCGCTGGTACGGCACTCTGAACCCATCCCTGACCACCAAGCTCACCCGCTGTGGCGGCGCCGTCAGGAAGGGCCAGTCCTCCACGGGCGCCGGGGTCTTTCCGAACCCCACCACGCGCTTCATGAACGCCGCCGTGTCCGTTGGCCCGCTTGCCTGCGGATCGACATCGATTGACAGGAACACCACTTGTTTTCCGAACTGGCCGCTGTCCTCGAGGTCGCTCTTGAGCGCCATCAACAGGTTCACCGCGATGACGGGGCTCACGCGCGTGCTGAGCGGGTCCAGGAAGCTTGTGACCACGACCTTGCCTTTCAGGCTCGCCGGGTTGAAGGGCCGCCCGAGCTGATCCGTGAAGCCCGAAAGGTTGGGCGCGGAACCCAGGTTGCGCGCCGCGAACCGAACCTGCGACGGTGCATTCACGTTCGACGCGGGAGCGCCCACCACACGCTTCCCCACGTAGCTCACCGCGAATCCGATCGCGATTCCCACCAGCATGCCCAGCGCCGCACCCGGCAGCCAACGCTGCCAACCGCGTCGGCCCGCCTCACGGCCCCCGCTCACCGGTTCGACCTTACAAGCCGCGCGACGTCGCTCACGACATCCTGCGTCGGCGTCGTGCTGGCGCTGCCGTACAGCGCCCGGACCCAACCGTGCTGATCGACCACGAACAGCGGATCCTCATGATCGATGTCGAACGGTGCATGCGCCCGCTCCGCGACGCCGTTGCGCATGCGCGCCTGGAACGCGCTAGGCAACACCTTGGCCAACGTCGCCTCCGAAACCCCCTGGTAGCTGATGCGGTAGCCCGTGGTCACGGCCTTCTCGATGGCGGCGGGACTCCCCGTGAGGTACTGCAGCCAGTGTGCGTTCGGGTTCACGCCCTCCTGTTCGAGGAAGTTGCGCATGACCCTGGGACCCGTCAGCTTGTTGATGTCGAATGACACGAACTGTACCTTGTCGGCGAGGTGCCGGCGTTTGAGGGTCTGCTCGAGGTTCAGCACCTTCGAGGTGGTGAGGGGGCACAGTGCGGTGCAGTACGGGTCCATGACCACGACGACCTGCACTTTTCCCAGGAAGGCCGTCGACGAGACCGGTTGATCGAGCTGGTTCACGAGGTGGTAGTCGGGTGACCGAAAGAGCCGCGGCAGCGGCGGTGGCCCGCTCGCGGCCAGCGCCAGCGGACCCGGCCACCAGAACAAGGCGAGCCCGACGACGAGTCCTCCCAGCGCGAACCCCACAACGACCTTCCAGCGCATGGCACTCAGCATGGCCGCATACTAACGCCGCTCGGCCGACGCACACGGTCGCAGCGCCTGCCTGAGTTGCGGCGCTCTTGGTGACAGCTACCCGTTGTTCTTGCCACGGGTGCGAGGCCGCCGGACCCCGGCTGTGGCGGCGGGTTGGAGGCCGAAAGCACGATCGCCGGCTTCGCCTTCCACCGTTCCAGGGTTGACGTCGGGGCACCCGTTGGAGCATGCTGTGACCGAGATGACCGATTCTGGTCATGCGGTCAACGGGGTATGGCCGCCGGGCGGGGAGGGCATGGCGGACGGACGAGCACCGAACACCCCCACGGAGCATGCGCCCGACAGCGCCCGGAGCGCGCGCGAGCAACGCATCCTGGAGGCCGCCGGTGCGCTCCTTGCGCGCTGGGGCTACCTCAAGACCACGGTAGAGGACGTGGCCCGTGAGGCCGGCGTGGGCAAGGGCACCATCTACCTGCACTGGAAGGACAAGACGGCGCTGTTCCGGGCGGCCATCTGGCATGCCAGCAAGCAGGTGACCGAGGACATGATGCGTCGTGTGACGACGGACCCCGAGGGCGGGCAGTTCTACCGCCTGTGGACGCACGGCATGGTCGCCGTCTACGCGAATCCGCTGCTGGCGGCAGTGATGTCGGGGCGGACCGACATCCTCCGCGGCCTGGTGGACTCGCTCGATGCGGGCACGGTCTCCGAGCTCTTCGGCAACTCGGAAGCGCAGATCGAGCGCCTGCAGGAGGTCGGGTTGATCCGGAGCGACCTGCCACCGCGCATCGTGTCGTTCTTCATCACCTCGTTGAAGATCGGGATCATCGACGCTGCCTCGTTCGCGCCGGCCGTTCGGGCCCCGACACCCGATGAGCTGACCGAGGCCCTCTCCGACCTCATGCGGCGCTGGCTCGAGCCCGAGCGTCCACCAGCCGACAGCACCATCGGCAAGCGGATCATCGGCGAGTGGCTGGAGCAGACCAACGCCATCTTCGGGCAAGGCGAAGACCCCAAGGAGTGAACCAGGTGGAGCCCATCATCGTGGTGGACAAGCTGCACAAGAGCTACGGACGGGCGCGAGGCGTCACCGGCCTTTCGTTCCGGGTCGACGAGGGCGAGGTCTTCGGCTTCCTCGGACCGAACGGGGCGGGCAAGACCACGACCATCCGGCTGCTCATGGCACTGTTGCGCGCCGACGCGGGCACGGCCCGCATCGGGGGGATGGATTGCTGGCGCGAGTCGGTTGCCATCAAGCGCTTCATCGGGTACGCCCCCGGGGAACCCTCGCTCGATCCGGGCATGACCGGCGGGCAGATCCTCGAGTACTTCGCGCACCTTCGTGGTGGCGTCGACCGGGCGTACCTCGACGCCCTCATCGAGAGGTTCGAGCTCGACCCGAGCCGCAGATTCCGCCAGTACTCCACCGGCAACAAGCGCAAGGTCGCCCTCGTTCAGGCGTTCATGCATCGCCCGCGGGTGCTCGTCCTCGACGAGCCGACCGCCGGCCTCGACCCCATCAACCAGCAGGAGTTCGCCCGGCTGATTGCTGAGGTGAGGGAGTCGGGGAGCACCGTCTTCCTGTCCTCGCACATCCTCAGCGAGGTCGAGCACACCTGCGACCGTGTGGCGATCATCCGGGAGGGACGGCTCGTGCGCGTCGGAGGCATCGCCGAGTTGAAGGACATCAAGCGTCACGCCGTCACCATCACCTTCGGGCAACCGGTTCCCGCCTCGACCTTCGAGACGGTCGCCGGAGTGGAGGCCGTCGAGGCGCTGGACGATGGGGCCACCCTCCGCATCTCCGTCACGGGCGAGCTCGACGGCGTCGTCAAGGCGGCGGCGCGCCATCCGGTGGTGACGATCGCCACGCACGAGCCCAGCCTCGAGGAGATCTTCCTGCGGTACTACCAGGAGGTGGGCGATGGGCTGGCGTAGCGTCTACCTCAAGACGCTTCGGGAGGGCCGCATGGCGGTGGTCGGCTGGGGGGTGGGCATGGGTCTGCTCCTGTTCGCCGTGCAGGCCACCGTCGGCTCGGTGATGTCCGCTCCCGGCGCCAAACAGGCGCTGGCGAGCCTGACCCAGTCGTTCCGGTGGGCGGCCGACCCGGTGGCGGTCACGACCGTCGGCGGCTACGCGACCTGGAAGCTCGGCTTCACCGTCCTGATGGTGGCCATCTGGCCGCTGATCGCGTCCGGCCGCGTGGTGCGCGGCGCCGAGGAGCGCGGGTCGATGGACGTGCTGCTTTCGGTCCCGCGGGGGCGCCTGCGCGTCGCGCTCGAGAGCGTGGCGGCGATCTGGACCAACCTGCTGGCGATGTCGCTGCTCGCCGCCCTGATCGGCTACCTCGGCGGAAGGAGCGCGCACGCGGGGTACTCGCTGGTCGACGCCTTGCTCTACGGGTTGAATCTGGCTTTGATCTGCGGGGTGTTCGGCAGCCTCGCGCTGTTGATCAGCCAGTTCACCGAGCGGGCCAGGACGGCGGCGGGAGCGACCGGGGGGCTGCTGTTCGTCTTCATCGTCCTCGACATGGTGCACCGGACGATGCCGGGCACGACCTGGCTGAGTGCCCTGTCCCCCGTCTACTACTACTACCTGAGCAAACCGCTCGTGCCGTCGTTCGGCGCTGATCCCTGGGCCATGCTCCTGCTGGTGGCGATCTCCCTCGTGGCAAGCGGGGTGGCGATCGTTCTCTTCGTGAGGCGTGATGTCGGGCTCAGCGTCCGGCTCTCCCGCAGGTCGCGGGGTGGGGGGCGTTCCGGCCGGGACAGGCGAGCACGTTCCCGTGGCGCCTGGTCGCTGCGCTCGATCTACGCGCGCGGGATCGCCTCGATCGTCGCGCCTACGCTCTGGTGGACGCTGGGTATCGCGGGTTTCGCCGTGTTCACGATCGTAGCCACCAAGCAGCTCTCGGACCAGCTGCAGAAGCTGATCGCCGACTCACCGACCATGCGTCTGGTGCTCGCCACGCTCGGGGGCGGCGCCTCCGGCACCAACGAGATGCTGCTCGGCGCGCTCTTCGTCTTCCTGCCGCTGCTGATCATGATCTTCGCCGTGACCCAGGCGAGCAACTGGGCGTCGGACGAGGAGGAGGGCAGGCAGGACCTCATCCTCGCCACGCCGCGCTCCAGGTACCGGCTTCTGCTCGCCCGCTACGGGGCGGTGGCGACATCGGGCCTGTTCATCGGGCTCGTCACGCTGGCGGCCGCGGCCGCGACCGCTGCGGCAGTCGGGCTGTCCTTGCACGCCGGCCACCTGGCCGCCGCCGTCCTTTCGATCGTGCCACAGTGTCTGCTCATGGCGGCGATCGGCTACCTCTTCGCCGGGTGGCTCGGCTCTGCGCTGGAGAACGGGCTGCTGAGCTTCCTCCTGGCCCTGTGGTTCTTCCTCTCCTTCGTCGGTCCGGAGCTCGGGTGGTCGCCCACCCTGCAGAAGCTGTCGGCCTTCTACTACTACGGCACTCCCTTGCTCCACGGCCTGCCTCTGGGTGATCTGCTGGTCGTGCTGGGGGTGTCCGCCGCGGCGGTGGTGGGCGCGTCGGCCCGCTTCCGGCGTAAGGACATCGGCCGGTTCTGGGGGTGAGGAGCGGTTGCTTCGTCCGCCGAGAGCGACACTGCGGAGACCCTCGTCGGGGCGAAGGCACGCGTGGCGAGCGCGCCGGCGATGTAGCGCGAGACGGCATCCTTCCCGTCGGGAACGTAGGTGAAGGCGTAGCTGGCGCGGTCATCGGAGGCTGCCTGGTGGAGCTCGTCGGCGTGATCCAGCGACAGCGGCTCGAGCGCCATGATGCTGCCCGCGAGCGTGATGGGGGAGAGGTCCACCGGATCCCCGGTCTCCGCCGGCCGGGGTGACGCCTGAGACGTCTGACATGACCCTCGTATGCCATCCGTCCAGCCGTCGGGGTGGGCGGCGAGAGTTCCTCCTTCCGGGAGCGACACGGTGACCCCGCATGGGGTTCCGGGGCACGGCGGCGGGGATTCGGCAGGACTACCATGGACGTGGGGCGTGTCGAGGAGAGGGGGAACCATGAGGCGGGTCCTGGCCGCATCCAGCCTGGGTGTCGTCTTGCTGCTCGTGACGTCGTGTGCGCCGGTCCTCGTGAGGCCGAGCGAGATGGTGACGGGCGTGCCGTTCTCGGAGGCCTTCTCCGCGGTGGTCACGACCATCAACACCCAGCCCTATCCGGCGAACATGGGCGGCTGGGTCATCACCGAAGCGAATCGCGCCAGCGGCTTCATCGCGGCCGAGATGGCGTACCGGGTATGCGGCTTCGTACCGTTCTCGCGCTATGGCCGGGTGCATTGCCGGACGTACGACGCTCGCGTGTCCGTGACGCTGATCGAGCGCCGCGACGGCCGGGTGGCGGTCGGCATCGGTGCGACCAACGACCGCGAAGCGCGGGCTCTGGCCGAGAGCATCACGAAGCGGCTCGGGCTGGTGCAGGTCTGGAGCACGCTCTGACACCTTGACGGCGCGGCGTGGGCCGCCTCGGGTTCGCTGGGACGGTCGAGCGTGCCTCGGACGGGTGCATGATGGGCACGTGCCGGCGGGGATGACCAAGCTGGTGTGGCGCACGGTCCAGCGGCCGGTGGCAGCCGAGGATGTGCAGGCAGCGAGACGCCGGCTGCAGCGTCTGGGGTTGCAGCTTCTCACGCTGCGGGAGGCCGGCCACGGAATCGAGACACGCAGGGCGCTGTACGAGCTGGTCCGGCTTGGTGTGCTCGACGAACCTGACGGCGAGCACGGCTTCGTTCCCTTCGAGCGCTTCGACGCCGAGCTGTTCGAGCCGTTCTACTGGCAGTGGGCCGACGCGCAGTACCTGGCCGTCGACGGCAACGTCTGGGTCGGGCTGGTGAACCTCCAACTGCGCAGACCCGAGCGGGCGGAGATGGGCATCACCGTGGTCAGGCGCGCGTACCGGCGGCGTGGCATCGCGCGGGCCCTGAAGGTGCTGGCCCTGCGGCTGGCACAGGAGCGCGGGATCACCTCGGTCGTGACGTGGAACCACGTCGAGAACACGCCGATCCTGCGACTCAACGCATCGCTCGGGTTCCGCACGCGCTAGCGGGGAACGGGACTCCTCACGGCTGCGCACTGGCCAGGAGCGCTGCGATCGTCTGCTCCACGCTCACGTTGGACACCTGGTACGCCCGCGGGATGCGAGCCCGGATGCGACCCCCTGGGCCCACGATGACGATGGTCCCGTTACCCACGATCGTCGGATCGCCCTTCTTCGCGAGAGGGTTCCAGGCGCGGGCGTAGAAGTAGGTTCCCTGCGCCCGCTGCCTCGCGGCGTAGCGCTGGAATGCCGGCGCATCGAGCGCCTGCACGGGAACTCCGAAGCCCTTCCGGACGACCTGCGTAACGCGCTGCGGCGGGGCGGTCAGGAAGGGCCAGGCCGCAGGTGTGGCGGGCGACTGTCCGAACCCCACCACCTGTTTCATGAAGCGCGCAGCGGTCGCGGGATCGGTCGCGGCCGGGTCGACGTTCAGCGAGACGAACACGACTTTCTTCCCGAACGTGCCGGTGTCACGCAGGTCGCTCTCGAGGGCCGTGAGCAAGTTCACCGCCACCACGGGGCTGACCCGCGTACCGCGCGGGTCGAGGAAGCTCACCACCACGACCTTGCCCCGGAGGGTCGAGGGATCGAAGGCCCGGCCCTGCTGGTCGGTGAAGCCGGTCAGGCTGGGGGCTGGGCCCAGATCGTGGAGCGGGTAGCCTTGGTCGGCGGCCCGCGTAGCGGCCCGGGCGGCGGCTCGGGCCGCGCGGGAGCCGTGGTGGTAGAGGTAGGCGCCAGCGAACGCCAGGGCGGCTCCGAGCACCAGGCCGGCGGCCACGCGTCCGGCGCGTCCGGCGATGGCCAGCGACCCGCGCGGGGTCATCCCGCGCCGCCGACCAGTTGCGCCACGTCGTTCACCACGACTGCGCTCGGCGTGGTGCTGGCGTCGCCGTAGACGGCACGCACCCAGCCCTGACGGTCGACGACGAACAGGGGGCTCTGGTGCATGATCGCGAACGGCGCGTTGGCCTTCTCGGCCACCCCGTTGCTCATGCGCGCCTGGAAGGTGCTCGGGGCGAGCTTCTGGGCCTGCGCGTTGGAGACGCTGTAGTAGCTGCTGTGATAGCCGTCGTGGACGACGCTCCTCACGGTCTTGGCGGGGCCCGTCAGGTACGCCAGCCAACGCACGTCGGGGTTGACCCCCTCCTGGTCCAGGAACGCCCGGAGGTCCTTCGGGCCGGTCATCTTGTCGATGTCGAAGGCCACGAACTGGACGTCGTGCGCCAGATGACGGCGCTTCAGCACCTGCTCCAGGTTGCGCACCTTCGAAGCCGTCAGCGGGCAGAGGGTGGTGCAGTAGGGGTCCATGGTGACGACGATGCGAACCTTGCCCAGGAAGTCCGCGGAATGCACCGGCCGGTCGAGCTGGTCGACGAGCTGATAGGTCGGCGCCTGGAAGAGCCGGGGAAGGGGAGCGGGGGCGCCCGCTACCGTGGCCAAGGGCCCCGGCCACACGAACAGGGCAGCGCCGACGGCGATCCCGAGGACGAGTCCAGCGCCCAGGTAGCGCCAGGTGGGGACGCGCTTCACGCGGGTCAGCCTAACGCCGGCGGTGTGTGGCAGATGAGCGTAGGCCCTCTCGTCACGTCGGGGCGCGTCAGCCCAGGGGTTCCAGCACCGCTCGCACCGGCGAAGCGTCGGCGTGCGGCATGCGTAGCGGGAGGCAGATGAGGCGGTAGCGGCCCGGCGCGACGCGGCTGAGCTCGAGCCCCTCCACGATCACGAGGCCCCCGCGAAAACAGGCCTTGTGGGCCGGCAGGTCCTTGCTATCCACCGGGTCGACGCTGGGCGCGTCAGTGCCCACCAGCCGGACGCCTCGCCGCGCCAACGCCGCGACCAGCTCGGGGGAGAGAGCGCGGAACTCGGGGAAGTCCCCCCAGCGCTCGGGCTGGCCGGTGCGCACGAGCACACGGGGCGGAAGAGGCTCGTCGGGCAGCGCGCGCTCCAAGACGGCTCCCTCACCCCGGGCGTCCACCACCAGGCACTCGCCCACCAGCGTATCGAGCCCCACCGCCGCCAGCGTTCCGCCCGAGGCGGCGTAGTGCCAGGGGGCGTCGACGTGCGTGCCGAGGTGGGTCGTGGTGGTGAGGCGCATGACGTTCACGGAGCTGCCCTCGTCGATGCTGCTGACCTGTTCGAGCGTGTAGTCGCTGTCGCCGGGCCAGACCGGGTGACCCTCCGCGAGCTCGCGCGTGATGTCGATCATGTCCCCATGCTAGCCGTCTTCTCACCCGGGCTGGCCGCTCCACCGGATAGCGTGCGACGATGACGCCGCCCGCTACCGGCTACGGCCGCCCATTCCACCGTCGATGGCGCATCGCGGTGGCGGCCTGCGCCCTCGTTCTGGCCGCCGCCGCTTCGGCCCAGACGGTCACGGTGGTGGCCGCCGGCGACATCGCGTGCGAGGCCGGCCAGGCGCCCAGGCCGCGCGCCTGCCAGCAGGACGCCACCGCGGCGCTGGTCGAGCGCATCGCCCCGGACGCGGTGCTCGCCATCGGCGACCTGCAGTACCCCGATGGCACGCTTCAGCAGTTCCAGGAGGGCTACGCCAAGAACTGGGGCCGGTTCAAGGCCATCACCTACCCGGTTCCCGGCAACCACGCGTACTACAGCGGGGGCGACGGCTACTACGCCTACTGGGGTGCCCGCGCGGGGGAGCCCGGCAAGGGCTACTACAGCTTCGACCTGGGCGCGTGGCACATCCTCGCGCTCAACTCCAACTGCCCTGCGGTCGGCGGGTGCGGCGCCGACTCGCCGGAAGTGCGCTGGATCGCCGCCGACCTGAAGGCGCATCCTAGCCTCTGCGCGCTGGCCTTCTTCCACCACCCTCGCTTCAGCTCCGGCCCGCACGGCAACGACGAGCGCATGGCGCCCCTCTGGACCGCGCTCCAGGCCGGGGGCGTCGACGTCGTCCTCAACGGGCACGACCACGATTACGAGCGCTTCGCGCTTCAGGACGCCAACGGCCGGCTCGATCCGAGCCACGGGATCCGCGAGTTCGTGGTGGGGACAGGGGGCGCGCCCCAGTACGTGGTCCTGTGGCGCAGGGCCCACAGCCAGGCGCTCGAGGTGGGTACGTTCGGCGTGCTAGAGCTGACCCTTCGACCCGACGCCTATGCCTGGGCGTTCCGCCCGATTCCGGGAGGGACCTTCCACGACAGCGGGTCGACCCCCTGCCACGCACCGCCGACCCCATAGCGGCCGAGCGCGGGCCCCTACGGCGCCCGGCCTCGAACCTCCCTCAGGATCGACCGCGGAACAGCAGGTACCAGGCACCGCCGACGATCAGACCCGCCGCCAGGCTCACGGCTCCGCCCGACCACACGGTGAACACGTGCGACGAGTACTGGAGCCATACGCCGAGCGTCGCCATGGAGCAGATCCCCACCCCGACAGCGAAGCCGATACCGGCTTCCCGTCCCAGGTCGTCCGTCCGCTTGTTCATGCACGCATGATACGCGCTCAGCTCACCGCCGCTTCGACGGCAGACGCGACCTCGCCCACCAGCCGCTCGACCAGCGCCTCATCCTCGGCCTCCACCATGACGCGCACCAGCGGCTCCGTACCGCTGGGTCGAAGGTTGATCCGGCCGGTCTCACCGAGGCGGCTGCGCGCGGCCTCGACGGCGTCGCGCACGGCCGCGGACTCGATCACCTCGCCCTTGGAGGTAGCCGGCACGCGCACGTTCACGAGCCGCTGCGGGTAGACGGGGATCTCGTCCAGCCACGCCTCGATCGGCTTCCCCGACTTTCGTACCGCTGCCAGGAGCTGCAACGCCGTGAGGATGCCGTCGCCGGTGGGGGCGAGGTCCAGGAAGAGCACGTGGCCGGACTGCTCGCCGCCGAGGCGCAGGCCACGCCGGGTCAGCTCCTCGTGAACGTAGCGGTCACCCACCTGGACGCGATGCATCGTGACGCCCCGCTCCTGCAGGTAGCGCTCCACGCCGAGGTTGCTCATCAGCGTTGCCACCACCTCGGTGTCGCCCGCGGTCAGCGCGCAGATGGCCAGGATGTGGTCGCCCGTCACCAGGCGGCCGCGGCGGTCCACCAGCAGAGCGCGGTCGGCATCCCCGTCGAAGGTGACGCCCACATCGAGCTCGTGCTCGACCACGCGCTCGCGCACCGTCTCGGGGTGCGTGCTGCCGCAGCCGACGTTGATGTTCTCCCCGTCGGGGCGCGCATGGATGAGGTCGAGGCGGGCGCCGATCTTCTCGAACACCCTGGGAGCGATCTGGTGGCTGGCGCCGTTGGCGCAGTCGAGGGCGACTCGCAGGCCGTCGAGGTAGGGGGCGTTCGCGAGCAGGTGCTGCAGGTAGTGGCCGTCGTCGGTGCGGTAGCGCGTCGCGGAGCCGACGGCGCTGCCCATGACGGGCTCGAGCGCGTCCAGATCCAGATCCAACAACGCCTCGATCTCCTCTTCCAGCGCGTCCGACAGCTTCTCGCCGGAGCCGTTGAAGAGCTTGAGCCCGTTGTCGCGGAAGGGGTTGTGGCTCGCGCTCACCACCACGCCGGCGTCCGCTTCGAGCGCACTCGCGAGGTAGGAGACGCCGGGCGTGGGCATCACGCCCAGCCAGGTCACGTCCGCCCCGCGCGACGCCAGGCCGGCTGCCACAGCATGGGCCAGCATCGGGCCCGAGCGCCGGGTGTCCATTCCCACCACCACGTGCGGGCGGCTCGCCCCACGGCGCCTCAGCCCCTCGGCCGCCGCGACCCCGAGTCGGAAGGCGAACGCGCCCGTCATGGGGTGCTCGCCGGCGATCCCCCGGATGCCGTCGGTGCCGAAGTATCGCCTGTCTGCCATGGACGTCATTCTAGCCCGGCGCGCCAGCTTCCAACGGTGCGCCGTCGAGCCGCCCGACGCTACTTCGCCTCCAGCCAGTTGGGTCCCGTGCCGACGTCGGCGAGCAGTGGAACCTTCAGCGGATACGCCCCGGCCATGGCCGCCCGGGTGATCTCGGCGGCCTCCTCGACCATCTCGGCCGGTACCTCGGCCACCACCTCGTCGTGGACCTGCAGCAGCAGGCGGCCGTCGAGCGCCTCGAGCTCCGGCGCCAGGCGCAGCATGGCGAGCTTCATGACGTCGGCGGCGCCACCCTGGATCGGCATGTTGTAGGCGGTCCGCTCGGCGTACTCGCGCGCATTCCGGTTGGGGCTGTGGATGTCGGGGATCTGGCGGCGCCGTCCCAGCAACGTCTCCACGTAGCCCACTTCCCGGCAGGAAGCGAGCGTGTGGTCGATGTAGGCGCGCACCCGCGGGTAGCGTTCGAAGTACGTGGCGATGGTCCGCTCGGCCTCCGCCAGCTCGATGTCGAGGTCGGCGCTGAGGCGGCGCGGCCCCATACCGTAGAGGATGCCGAAGTTGACGACCTTGGCGCGACGCCGCATCTCGGCCGTGACCTCCTCCGGTACGACGCCGTAGACCTCCGCCGCCGTGCGGCGGTGGATGTCCTCGCCGCGCTGGAACGCCTCGATGAGTACTGGTTCGTCGGCGACGTGCGCCAGAACGCGGAGCTCGATCTGGCTGTAGTCGGCCACCAGCAGCGCCTTGCCCTCGCCGGCGATGAAGGCGCGCCGGATCTCGCGACCGAGCGCGGTGCGTACGGGGATGTTCTGCAGGTTGGGGTTGGTCGAGGAGAGGCGCCCGGTCGCCACCACGGCCTGGTTGAAGGTGGTGTGCAACCTGCCGGTGCGCGGGTCCACGAGACCCGGTAGAGGATCGAGGTAGGTGCTCTTGAGCTTGCTCAGCTCGCGGTGCTCCAGGATCATCTCGACCGCGTCGTGCTCGCTGCGCAGCGGCTCCAGTGCCGACACGGCGGTGCTGCGTTTGCCGGTGGAGGTGCGCCGCCCCGCCCGCAGTCCCAGCTTCTCGAACAGCAACCACGCCACCTGGTCACGCGAGTTGACGTTGAAGGAGGGATCGCCGGCGAGCTCGCGGATCCGGGTCTCGATGGCCTCGATCGAGCCCGCCAGCGCCTCGGACTGACGCCGCAGCAGGTCGACGTCCAGGCGCACCCCCGCCAGCTCCATGGAGGCCAGCACGGTCTGCAACGGCCGCTCGAGCCGCTCGTAGACCTCGCGCTGCGCTCCCGTCAGCCGCGGCCCCAGGATCCGAAGCAGCTCGGCCGTGACGACGGCCCGACGGACGGCGTCCGTGCCCCACTCGCCGGCACCGTGGCGCCGCGCGAGCCGTTCGGGGGAGGCGCCGCTCGGGTCGAGCAGGTAGGCGATCAGCAGGGGGTCGTCCCCGGGCTCGGCGGGGAAGCCCATGCGACGCGCCACGACGACGAGCGCCTTCGCGTCGCAGGCCGTCAGGGGCGCGTCCCGACCGAGCACGGCGCGTCGGGCCGCCTCGTCCTCGGCGCGCGCCACGGCTCCATCCCGCGCCAGGGCGAGGTCGGTGAGGGACGCCGCCGTAGCGCGCTCTCCGTCCAGTGCGAAGCCCACCGCGCCGTCGGGTGCGAGCTCGCCCCAGGCCACGGTGCGGTACTCGGTGCGCTGGGTCAGGCCGAGCTCGTGCAACACGGATCCGAACTCCAGCTCCTGCAAAAGCTCCGTGAGCGCTTCGAGGTCGCGACCGCGGCGCTGCCAGGCGGCCGGTTCGACCTCGATCCCGGCGTCGGTGCGGATGGTCGACAGCTCGCGCGAGAGCCGGAGATCCTCCAGGCCGTCACGGATCTTGCGTGCGTACGAGGTGGGCTCGACGGCGTCCAGGTCCTCAAGGATCTCGTCGAGCGAGCCGTAGCGCTCCAGCAGCGTGCGAGCGGCCACGGGGCCGATCCCCTTGACCCCGGGTAGGTTGTCGCTGCTGTCACCCGTCAGGGCGCGGTAGTCGATCCACTGGTCGGGGCGGACGCCGTAGCGCGCCTCCACCTCGCTCGGCCCCATCGCTTCGGCACGATCGGGGCTCCGCACCCGTACCTGCTCGTCGACGAGCTGCAGCGCGTCGCGGTCGCTGGTGACGACCTCTACCCGGTAGCCGAGCTCCGCGCAGCGTCGTGCGACGGTGCCGATGAGGTCGTCCGCCTCGAGCCCCGGCACCTCCATCCTGGGCACCCCCATCAGGTCGAGGAACCGCTTGATGACGGCGATCTGGGAGGGCAAATCCTCGGGGGTGGGCGCGCGGCCGGCCTTGTAGGCCTCGAAGCGCTCGTGCCGGAACGTCGGCACGGGGGCGTCGAAGGCTACCACCACGACGTCCCCGTCCTCGCGCAGGAGCCGCAGCAGGGTGCGCACGAAGCCGTAGACGGCATTCGTCGGCTGCCCCCGTGACGTCGACAGGTCGCGGACCCCGAAGTAGCTGCGGTAGGCGATGCCGTGGCCGTCGATCACGACGACCCGGCCGCGGCCCTCCTCGCCTGCAGCGGGCTCGGCACCTCGCTCCGCCCGTTCCCCGGGTTCCTCCTGAGCGTCGAACAGGCCGCCTTGGCGGGCGCCCTCGACCGCCGGTCCAGCCCAGGATTCGTCGTCGCGCACCATGAGGCCAGCATAGCGTCGGGACGCGCACGCAGGCGCCTCGCACCGAGAGGCGCGGAGCGCGCGCCCTCATGGTAGGGTCCCGCATGGTCGTCAACGGGCGTCGCGTCACGGCGACCGAGGGGCGCGTGTATACCAACGAGTTCCGCCTCTACGGTCTTCTCCACTTCCCCGACTTCGTAGGGACCGCGCGGTTGCTCAACCTGACCGATCGCCCCTACCTGCCGGTCACTCGCTGCATGGTGTACGACGCCGGCTTCCGTCACCCGCCGGAGAACGATGCGCTCCAGTACGAGACCGAGTTCGCGGCGGTGCCCAAGGCGCACATCCTGTGGGTCGTGGGCGGGCGCGCCGAGGAACCGACGGAGCACGTGCGCCACGAGCCGCGGCTCGTCTACGTCATGTACTCCAGCTACGTGCTCAGGGGCAGGCTCTACCTCATGCCCGACCAGCGCGTGTCCGACTATCTCCACACCGTCTTCACCGACCGCCCGTTCCAGGACCTGGTCGAGGCCAGCGTGCTTCTCCCGCGTCGCGATGCCCCGCTGGAGGAGTTCGAGGTGCTGCAGGAGCACGACTTCGTGACCATCAACCTGAAGCAGGCGGGCGGCGTGTTCGACGTCCGCGCGGAGAATGCCAAGGCCTTCCGTTTCGACGAGGGCGAGGTCTAGGGCCCCTTCACAGGTTCCACCCCCCGGCGACCTCGAGGTTGGCGCCGGTCACGTACGCCGCGCCGGGCGACAGCAGGTAGCGAACGGCGGCTACCAGCTCGTCCAACCTGCCGGCCCGACCCATGGGAATCTCGGAGGTCGGCTGCGTGACGCTGTTCTCCATCACGCCTGGGCTCACCACGTTGACCGTGATGCCGGCGGCGGCCTCGCTGCGGGCCAGCGCCTTGCTATAGAGGATGACCCCCGTCTTGGCCGCAGCGTACGCCACGATGCCCGGGCGTGCCCGCAAGATCTCCGAGCCGGCGTAGCCGACGTTGACGATGCGGCCGCCACCCTGTCGACGCAGGATCGGCACGGCGCTCTGGCAGGTGTAGAAGGTGGCGTGGAGGTTGCTGTCGAACATGGCGTGCCAGGTCGCGGCGTCGAGCTCGTCGAGCGGTCCGAAGTGGTAGTTCCCCACGTTGTTCACCAGGACGTCGAGGCGTCCGAGCTCACGGTGCGCGCTCTCGACCAGCCCGCGCGCCTCCTGCTCGACCGTGACGTCGGCCTGCAGCGCCAAGGCTCGCACGCCGTGCGCACCGGCCTCACGAACCACGGCCTCTGCGGCGGCGGCGCTCGTGCGGTAGTGGACGGCCACATCGTAGCCGTCCTCGGCGAGGGCCAACACCAGCGCCCTCCCGATGCCGCGCGCCGAGCCCGTCACCAGCGCCGCGGGCCGCTCGACGGTCGCTTCAGCCATGGCTCTCCAGCCGGGGCGTGTCGAAGCCGTGCTCGAGGAAGTGCCTCACCAGCACTACGGTGGGCCGATTGAGCTCCATGGTCAGGGCCTCCTCCGGGGTCACCCAGGCGTAGGCCTGCGCCTCCTCGTTCAAGTGAACGTCCTCGTTCGTGCTGTGCGCCACGAAGTTCAAGAGCACGAAGTGTGCCGGCCGGTGGAACTCCGGGCTCTCGACCGCCTCCTGGACGGGGGCCCAGTGGATGTCCTCCAGCTCCAGGCCGGTCTCCTCGCGCAGCTCGCGCCGCACCGCGTCCGCCACGGTCTCGCCGTACTCGATCTTGCCGCCGGGTACGCCCCAGCGTTCACGCCACTTGTGCGTGCGCACCAGGAGCACGCGGCCCGAAGGCCCCACCACCAGCGCGCCCACGGTCGCCAGGGGCCTGGCAGCGGGGTGCTCCCGGGTCATGCGGCGCTCCCGCTGCTCTCGCGCAGCAGCCGCTTGAGCCGCATCACGCGGGCTCCCTGCACCGCGACCACGTAGGCGAGCTGCAGGTAGACCGCGCCTACGTAGAGGTAGGGGCGGCCCACGAGGCAGAGCACGCCCAGGAGCGCGAGCTGGGTGCTCAGACCCAGATTCACGATGCTGGCCGTGGAGAACAGGTCGGACCATGCGAGCCGCACCCGGGCGGGCGCCGCGTCCTCGGCCGTGCCCGCGAGGCGCTCGAACAGGCGCCGATCGCACCACCTCAAGAGACGATCCTGCGGTGCCAGCACGGCGCGGTATACGGCTCGCGGTGCGGTCAGGACCCAGCGCGGAGCGCCGACGGGCAGCTCGGCCGCAGAGCCGCCGGCCTCGCCGCGGAGCTCGCGGTAGCGGCGCTCCAGGTTGAAGTCCAGCGAGAGGATGAACGTCAGGGCGACGAAGGCACCCGCGGCCCAGGCCGCGGAGCCGTGTTGCGCCAGGGCTGCGAACAGGGCAACGTTCACGACCAGATCGACCGCCGTGTCGAGGTAGCGGCCGGCTTCGGTCACGCGGCCGGTCGCCCGCGCGAGGCCGCCGTCGATGTTGTCGAGCACCGTCTTGATCTGGAGGAGCACGGCCGCGCCGAGCCATGCCGAGCGCGCCTGGCTGGCGAGCAGCGCCGCGGCCGCCAGCCCGATGACCCCGTGGGCGACCACCACCGTGGTCGGTGCGATGCCGGCGCGCGCGGCCCAGGTCACGCCCCGGCTTGCCAACGGCTGGACCAGCAGCATGATCCACTCGCGCCGCGGGCGGGGCTTGGCTGCCTCGGGGAGGTTCACGACGCTCCATGCTAGCAGAGGCCGTGCCCTCAGGATGCCGTCCCTGCCTACGTTTCCAGTGCCTCGTCGGCGACACCGGCGGTACCGACGCTATACTTGCCGGGATGCTTCCAGGACCCTTCGATACCGTTTCCAACGCGCTCACGTACCTCGTCGGGGTGGCGCTGGCGCTGGCGGCATGGCGAGGCTCCTGGCGCGGCAGGCCGCTGCCGGGCGTGCCGCGCCGCCGCCCGCTCCTGGTGGGCCATCGCGGTACGCGCGGCATCGAGCCGGAGAATACGCTGGCGGCGTTCCGTCGGGCGTTCGACGAGGGCCTCGACGGCGTGGAGTTCGACGTTCAGCGCAGCCTCGACGGGGAGCTGGTGCTCACCCACGACGAGGAGGTGGGCGGACGCCCGGTGGCCCGGCAGAGCTACGGGCAGCTCCGAGAGCGCGTGCCCGAGCTGGCGACGCTCGGAGAGCTGTTCGAGCTCGCGCGGCAGTACCCCGGTCGGCTGCTCAACCTCGAGATCAAGGCGAGGGGCTGGCGTACCCGCGGCCTGGAGCGCGCCGTCGTGCGCGCGGTGCTTGCCTCGGGGCTGGCCGACCGGGTGCTGGTGTCGAGCTTCAACCCCTTGTCGCTGGCGCGCGTGCGTCTGTTCGCGCCACGGATGCGAGTGGCACTGCTGTACGACGCGTCCACCATGGAGCGCCCCGGTGGCCGCCCGCGGCCGGGCTGGCTCCACGTCGACGCGCTCCACCCGGGCCACGCGCTGGCGGATCGGAGGCTCGTCGTGAGCGCCCATGCCCGGGGTGTGGCCGTCAATGTCTGGACGGTCAACGAACCCGATACCGTGCGGGCCTTGCGCGCCCTGGGCGTCGACGCCATCATGGGCGACGATCCAGCCAGGCTGCGGCGATCGATCGTAGGAGGCGAAGAGGAATGGAACCGAAGTTCAAGCTCATCAGCTCCAACAACTACGAGCTCTTCGAGGCGCGCCTGAACGAGTTCATCGGGTCTCTCGATCGCGACACCGTCATCGTGGACGTCAAGTTCGCGACCTCGTCCCTGGAGACGACGGTGGAGTTCTCCGCGCTGGTCCACTACCAGGAGACCGAGTCCTGGGGCGGCTGATGGGAAGCCGCGGCTCGTGCGCCGCGGCCGGCTGAGTGGTCGATTCCTTCATACTGCGGGCTTGGCGGGGTGGGGTAGACTCGGTTGATGTCGGCGACGCTCGTGATGGTCGTGGACGACGAGCCCGGAACCCTCAAGGTCACGGAGTTGAGCCTCGTTGGTGCCGGGTACGCTGTCTTGACCTTCGACAACCCGATGGAGGCCCTCGGTGAGCTGCACGAGGGGCTGCGACCGGACGTGATCGTGTCGGATATCTCGATGCCGGACATGGACGGCTTCGAGTTCTACCGTCAGGCCCGCTCCATCCAGGAGCTGCGTGCGGTACCGTTCCTGTTCCTCACCGCGATGGAGGATCGCGGCTCGATGCGCAAGGGCATGGCGCTTGGGGCCGACGACTACCTCACCAAGCCCTTCGACAAGGCCGAGCTGCTCGAGGCGGTCGAGGTGCGCCTCAAGCGCATCGCGGAGCTCCGACAGCCGCTCGAGGGCGTGGTGACGGCGAAGGGCTTCGGGCATCCCGTCATCACGCGCGATGGCGAGCGTCTCGACTGGGACTCGCTGAAGGCGCTCGAGCTGCTGTTCTACCTCTTGGAGCACCGATCCGGTGTGACCACCTTCGAGGTCGCCGAGGCGCTGTGGCCGGGGAAGAGCGAGTCGAAGGCGTCGAGCAGCTTCCACACCACCCTCTACCGCCTTCGGAAGGTCATGGGGGGCGAGCTGGTGGAGTCCGCCAATCGGCGGTACTACCTGCACAGCAAGTTCAACATCGAGTACGACGTCGACCACTATCGCGGCCTCAGCCAGCAGGCGCGCGAGTCGGGGCGGCTGCGCGACTACGAGGCCGCCATGCAGGTCTATGCCGGGCACTTCCTGATCGGCTTCGACTCGAGTTGGATCGAGACGATCCGGCTCAATCTGCAGGCCGAACACCTGACGTTGCTGCAGGCCGCCGCCGAGCGCGCAGAGGAACAGCAGGACCTCATGCAGGCCACCATGCTCTACCAGAAGATGACGGAGCATGAACCCTTCAGCGAGATCGCGTGGGAGGGGCTGGCGGCGGTATGGGAAGCGCGCGGGGAGCGTGGCAAGGCCAGCGATGCCCGGGAGCGCTTCGAGCGCCTGATGGCCGAGGGATAAGCAGCACCAGCAGCCAGAACGAGGACGGGCGCGCGCGTTAGACTGGCGCAGCCCATCGCGAGCGACCGCCTCGGCGTGCGGCTGCGGCCGCGCCGGGCGTGGGGAGGGAGCAACAGTGTTCGGCATCGATCTCACCGGAAAGAACGGCCTCATCATGGGCGTCACCAACCAGCGCTCGTTGGGGTGGGCCATCGCGGAGCCGCTCGCACGGGCCGGCGCGCGGCTCGCCTTCAGCTACCAGGGCGAGCGGCTGCGCCCCACCCTGGAGAAGCTCACGGCCGGGATGGACGGGGCCGTGCTGGCGCAGTGCGACGTCACCAGCGACGATCAGCTCGACGCCCTGTTCGCGACGCTCGAGAACGAGCTGGGTCGCCTCGACTACGTCGTCCATGCCCTGGCCTTCGCGCCGCCCGCCACCTTCGAGCGCCCCTTCGCGGAGACCGCGCGCGACGACTGGAGGACGGCCCTGGACGTTTCGGCGTACTCGCTCGTGGCGGCCGCCAACCGGGCAGCCGGGCTCATGCCCGACGGCGGGAGCATCGTCACGCTCAGCTACCTGGCGGCGGAACGCGTGGTGCCTCACTACAACATCATGGGCGTCGCCAAGGCGGCGCTCGAGGCCAGCATGCGCTACCTCGCCTACGACCTCGGCCCCCAAGGCATCCGCGTCAACGCCATCTCGGCCGGTCCCGTGCGGACGGTGGCGGCGCGGTCGATCCGGGGCTTCGGCGACATGTACAGCGAGGCCGGCGCCAGCAGCATGCTGCGTCGCAACATCGAGAGCCGCGAGGTCGGCGGCCTGGCCCTGTCGCTGCTGTGCGACGAGCTGGGCGGGGGGGTCACGGGCGAGACCGTCTATGTGGACGCCGGTTATCACGCCATCGGGATGTTCCTGCCCGAGGAGGGACAGGGCTGAGCCCGGGCGGCGTCGTGGCGTGTCGATGCGCCGCGGGTCCTGGAGCCGGTATACTCCTCAGCATGTCCGTGCTCCATTCCTGGACCGGGGCCCTCGGGCGATGGCGCTACGCCGTCGGCTGACGTTCGCCTGACGAGCCGGCCGACGCGCCGGCGAGCCCCGTTCGGAATCGGAGAGACCCCTTGTCTGACCCTGCACCTGTCGAGCGTCGTGTACGCCCCGTCTACCGCGAGCTGCTCGCCGATCTCGAGACACCGCTCACCGCCTATCTCAAGGTCGCCGGCCATCCGTCGTTCCTGCTCGAGAGCGTCGAGCAGGGGGAGCGGGTGGCGCGCTACTCGTTCATCGGGACCGGCCAGCGGCGCCGCATCGAGGTCCTGGGTGAGCAGGTGACGCTCACCGGTCCGGGCGGCACGGACCGGTTCGAGAGCCGGGATCCGCTGCGTGCGCTGTGGGACATGACGGTCCGCGCTGCGGCTGCGGCGCCCGAGCTGCCCCCGTTCTGGGCGGGCGCGGTGGGCTATGCCAGCTACGATCTGATCCGCCTCTACGAGCAACTCCCCGACGGCAACCCGGACGAGCTCTCGGTTCCCGACCTGCTGTTCGTGGAGCCCGAGGTACTCGTCATCTTCGACCACCTGCGGCGGCGACTCTACGTCGTGGCGCCCGCCATCGAGGGCGACGCCGCCGACGAGGCCCGGGCCCAGGCGCTCGTCGACGCCACCTACCAGCGCCTCCGGGGGCCGCTGCCGGGCGTGCCCGGCGACCGTGCCGGCAGGGTCAGCGCCTTCACCAGCAATTTCACGCGTGAGGCATTCATGCGGGCCGTAGACCGCTCGGTGGAGTACATCCGCGCCGGCGACGTCTTCCAGGTCGTGCCGAGCCAGCGGCTGAGCGCCGACCTCGGGGTCCACCCCTTCGCCATCTACCGCGCTCTGCGATCGATCAACCCGAGCCCCTACCTGGGCTACCTCGACCTCGGGCCGGTCACCCTCGTGTCCAGCAGCCCGGAGAGCCTGGTCCGGAGCGACGGCGTGCGCGTCGAGACCCGGCCCATCGCCGGCACGCGCCCGCGGGGCGCCAATGGCGAGGAGGACAATGCCCTGGCAGCCGAGTTGCTGGCCGACGACAAGGAGCGGGCCGAGCACGTCATGCTCGTCGACCTCGGCCGCAACGACATCGGGCGGGTGTGCCGCTTCGGGAGCGTCCGCGTGGCCGACCTTATGCGGGTCGAGCGCTACAGCCACGTCATGCACCTGGTCTCCTCGGTCGAGGGCGAGCTCGCGCCGGGCCGCACGCCGCTCGACGCGCTGGCCTCGACGCTGCCGATGGGGACGGCGTCCGGCGCCCCCAAGATCCGGGCCATGGAGATCATCGACGAGCTCGAGCCCGTGCGGCGTGGCCCCTACGCCGGCGCCTTCGGCTACTTGAGCGTGTCGGGGGCGATGGACATGGCGCTGACGCTTCGCACCGTGGTCGTGGCCGGCGGCCGCCTCCACCTGCAGGCGGGGTGCGGCGTGGTGGCCGACAGCGATCCTGCCGCCGAGTGGCAGGAGTCGTTGAACAAGCTGGCGGCGCTCCAGCGCGCCGTCGAGATGGCGACGGAAGGGCTCGGGTGAGCGCGTTGGCCCGGGTCCTGGTCGTCGACAACTACGATTCGTTCACCTACAACCTGGTGCAGTACCTGGGCGAGCTCGGGGCGGAGCCGGTGGTGTGGCGCAACGACGCCTTCGAGCTCGACGAGGTGGCGCGGCTGGGGCCGGCCGGCATCGTGGTGTCGCCCGGGCCGTGCACGCCGGCCGAGGCCGGCCTGTCGGTCGAGCTCATCCGGCGCTACGGCTCGGAGGTGCCCATCCTCGGCGTGTGCCTGGGCCACCAGGCCATCGGCGCCGCCTACGGTGCCCGGGTGGTGCGGGCGCAGCGCATCATGCACGGCAAGACGAGCAGGATCGAACACGATGGCAGCGGCGTCTTCCAGGGCCTGCCGAGCCCCGTGCCGGCGACCCGCTACCACTCGCTCGTGATCGAGGATCTGCCCGACGTCCTGCAGGTGAACGCCTGGTGCTACGACGATGGTGAGCGCGTGGTGATGGGGGTGGTGCATCGCGAGCACCCCGTGTGGGGCGTGCAGTTCCACCCGGAGAGCATCCTTACCGACACCGGCCATGCCATGCTGACGCGCTTCCTCGAGCGGCTCTAGGAGGTTGCGGTGGCCTGCCCGTACATCAGCGTGCTCACGGTCGCCGGCGGGCGGCAGGAGGCGCTGCTGCGCAAAGCCGAGGCCCTCGCTGGCCAGTCGCTCGCGCCGGAGCGCTTCGAGTGGGTCGTCTGCATGAACGGCGGTGACGACGGCAGCCGAGCACGGCTGCAGGCGATGGGGCTTACGTTCTCGCTGAAGGTGTTCGAGACGGCCGAGCGCCTCCCCGCGGGGGTGGCGCGCAACGCCTGTGCCGAGCGCACCTGCGGCTCGATCCTGCTGTTCTCCGACGACGACTGTCTTCCCGCGCCCGGCACGCTCGCCGCGCACGTCGCCGAGCAGGAGCGGGGGCTGTGCGCCGCCGTCGGAGGGATCGACTTCGACGACGGCGGGCGGGTCGAGCGCTGGCGGCCCACCCGGGTCGGGTATTGGAACCTCAACGGCGCCAACAGCAGCGTCCCCGGGTTGACGTTCCGCGCGGTGGGGGGTTTCGACGAGGAGCTGGCCGGCTACGGCGGCGAGGATCTCGAGCTTGGCTACCGTCTTGCCAGGGCAGGACTTCCGTTCAGGGCCTTGCCCGGGGCGACCACCGTCCACCTGGGCCCCGACCCGCGGGCCGGCGCCGATCCAGGCAAGGCCCGGGCGGCCGGGGCCAACGCCGCGCGGTTGGCGCGGAGGCATCCTGCACTTCGCTGGCGCGTGGGGCTGCATCCGGTGCAGGTGGCGGCCAAACACCTTCTCTTCGCGGCCGGCCTGGGTGGCTGGCTCGGTCGCCTGGGTGGTGGCAGCGTCGCCTACGAGCGCGCCTACCTCGACGGAGCACGCGATGCTGGAAGGACGACGACGAAGGAGCCCGCATGATGGAGGAGTCCGCATGAGCGAAACGACCCGTCCGATGTCCGACATCGCGCCCATCCTGGGGACCGTGTTCGACGGCGAGACACTCAGCCGCGAAACGGCGCGCGACGTGATGGGCCGGCTCATGGACGGCCGCCTGTCCCAGATGCAGGCGGCCGCGCTGCTGGCGGCCCTGCGCACTCGGGGGGAGACGGTGGACGAGATCATCGGCTTCGCCGAGGCGATGCGCGAGCGGGCGGTGCACGTGCCTGCACGCCATGACGGACCGCTGCTCGACACCTGCGGAACGGGCGGCACCGGCAT
Source organism: uncultured bacterium (assembly GCA_964536935.1). Taxonomy (GTDB): domain Bacteria; phylum Deinococcota; class Deinococci; order Deinococcales; family Trueperaceae; genus JASBRS01. The sequence continues at coordinate 26,105 of CAZIBD010000015.1, forward strand.
CGACACCATCAACATCAGCACCACGGCCATGTTCGTCATCGCTGCCGGGGGCGTGCACGTGGCCAAGCACGGCAACATCGGCGTGACCCGCAAGTCGGGTTCGGCCGACGTCCTGCAGGCGCTGGGGGCCGACCTCGACCAGAGCCCCGAGCGGCTCGCGGAGGCCATCGACCGGGTGGGCGTGGCGTTCATGTTCGCGCGCAACCACCACCCCGCCATGAAGTTCGTGGCGCCCATCCGGGCCGATCTGAAGGCGCGCACCATCTTCAACAACCTCGGCCCGCTGACCAACCCTGCGGCCGCGAACCGCCAGCTCATGGGCGTCTACGACGCCGAGCTCACCGAGCGCCTGGCGGACGTGCTGGCGGGTCTGGGTACGGAGCGCGCGCTGGTGGTGCACGGCGACCGCATCGACGACTTCACCGTGACCGGCCCCTCCAAGGTCACCGAGCTGATGGAGGGCGGCACGCGCCGCACCTACGTGGTGACGCCGGAAGAGGTAGGGCTCGGGCGCTACAAACTGGACGCGCTCGCCGGCGGCGATGCCGCGGCCAACGCAGCTGCCCTTCGGGGCGTGCTCGATGGCAGCGTCGACGGTGCCAAGCGCGACGTGGTCGCCTTCAACGCCGGGGCGGCGCTCTACCTCGCCGACGCTGCAGACGACCTGGCAAGCGGCGTCCGGCGGGCGCTCGAGCTCATCGCCGACGGGTCCGCGCTCCGAAAGCTCGACGAGTACGTGGCGTTCACGCGCGCCTGAGCCTTTCGGCGGGGGGCAGGGGCCGCGGCGTCGCGTATACTCCAAGCGTTCGCGGCCCGGCTGCGGCACAATGGAGAGTGCGAAGGCGAGCGCGCGCCCCGTAGCGACGCCCGTCGGGCTGGTGTGGCGGCCGGGGGGGAGCGGGGCGAAGGCGAGAAGGAGTGGCCATGGCAGAGAAGACGATCGGCAGCACGAAGGTCAAGACTGGCTTCGCCGAGATGTTCAAGGGCGGCGTCATCATGGATGTCGTCACGCCCGACCAGGCGAGGATCGCCGAGGAGGCCGGTGCGACCGCGGTCATGGCCCTCGAGCGCGTCCCCGCCGACATCCGTGCGGAGGGCGGCGTCGCCCGCATGAGCGACCCGGGGCTGATCGAGCAGATCATCGACGCCGTCTCGATCCCGGTAATGGCCAAGGTCCGCATCGGGCACTTCGTGGAGGCGCAGATCCTCCAGGCGCTCGGAGTCGACTTCGTCGACGAGTCGGAAGTGCTGACGCCGGCGGACGAGGCGTACCACATCGACAAGTTCGCGTTCACGGTGCCGTTCGTCTGTGGTGCCACGAACATCGGGGAGGCGCTTCGGCGTATCGGCGAGGGCGCGGCCATGATCCGCACCAAGGGCGAGGCCGGCACCGGCAATGTCGTCGAGGCCGTGCGCCACGCGCGCGCGGTGATGGGCGAGATCCGCGCGATCCAGGCGATGCGCCCCGAGCAGCTCATGGGGTACGCGAAGGACCACGGCGCTCCGGTCGACCTGGTCCGATACATCCACGAGAACGGCAAGCTGCCGGTCGTGAACTTCGCGGCTGGAGGGGTGGCGACGCCGGCCGATGCGGCGTTGATGATGCAGCTCGGTCTCGACGGAGTGTTCGTGGGCTCGGGCATCTTCAAGTCGGCGATGAGCGAGCAGGACGTCAGCAAGCGGCACCAGGCCTGGCTGCGTCGCGCGGACGCCATCGTGAAGGCGGTGACGCACTTCGAGGATCCGGAGATCCTGGCGCAGGTGTCGCGCAACCTCGGCGAGGCCATGGTGGGGATCAACCTGGACACCCTCAAGGAGGAGGAGCTGCTCGCCACGCGCGGTTGGTGAGAGCCCTGGCGAGCCCGCCAGGTGCGCGTGAGCAGCGTGCCTGACAGGCGGTTCCGGCCTGCTCGAGGGTGAGGGCCGGTCATGGTGTTCTCAACTCCGGCTCATGGCCCGCCTTGGTAGCATGAAACCCGTGAAAGTCGTCCAGGGGCTCTTCCTGCTCGCCCTCACGGCGGTGCTGTCGTTCGTGGCTCTGCTGGGCTCGTCGGCGCTGCACTGGGCGCAGCACCTGCCCTCGCTCGACCAGGTCGACGCCCTCGAGTACACGTCCAACACCGAGGTCTACGCGAGCGACGGCACGCGCATCGGCACCATCGTGCCCGCCGTCGGCAAGACCAAGGAGCCGACCAACCGCATCCCGGTGACGCTCGCCCAGGTGTCGCCGGCGGCGCTGGAGGCCATCGTCGCCTCCGAGGACGACCAGTTCTTCCGCCACTACGGCTTCGACCTGCCCGGCATCGCCAAGGCCACCTTCCAGGAGTTCTTCGGCCACTCGCGGCGCGGCGGTTCGACCATCACCACCCAGGTCATCAAGAACACGGTCCTGCAGAATCTCGCCGGCCAGCGCTCGCTGCAGCGCAAGGCCAAGGAGATCATGCTGGCGATCGAGCTGGAGAGGCGCTTGACCAAGCCGGAGATCCTCCAGCGCTACATCAACGTGGTGTTCTGGGGAGGCAACGTCTACGGCATCCGAGCGGCGTCGCAGGCGTACTTCGGCAAGGACCCCATCGAGCTCAACCTTGCCGAGGGGCTCTACCTGGCGAGGCTGATCCCCGCTCCCAACGCCATGCACGACAACTTCGCGGCTGCCCGGCAGGGGATGAAGGACGTCCTGGACAAGATGGTCCGGCGCGGCTCCATCTCCAAGGCGGAGGCGCAGCGGGCCTGGCTGTACAAGCTCGAGCCGCGCGGCTGGAAGATCACCTACGACGATCAGGGCAACGTGGTGAAGGCCGTGCGCACCGGCGAGAACGTGGTGGTCCAGGCCAGCATCAGCTCCGACCTCTCGCGCGGCCTCGTGCTCGCGGTGCGCAACTGGCTCACCCAGCGCTACGGAGAGAACATGGTCTTCGGCCGGGGCGGCCTCAAGGTCTACACCACCATCGACGTCCAGGCGCAGAAGGCGGCCAACGAGGCGAGCCTCACCACCGAGGTCCCCAAGGGCGCGCAGATGGCCATCGTGGGCATCGACCCGGCGACCGGCGGCGTGCTGGCAATGGTCGGGCAGAAGCTCGGGCCGAACGAGCCCCCGCAGGAGTTCAACCGCGCCATCCAGGCGTACCGTCAGCCCGGGTCGTCGTTCAAGCCGATCGTGTACGCCACTGGCATCGAGCAGGGCGCCATCAACCAGTCGAGCATCCTGGTGGACGACAAGACCATCTTCAAGGTGAAGGGGCAGCCCGACTACCAGCCCAAGGAGTGGGACAACGCCTACGACGGCTACCAGACCGCTCGCGAGAACCTTGATCGGAGCCGCAACATCCCCGCGGTGAAGGCGCTCGAGGCAGCCACGCCCGACGCGGTGGCCGAGAAGGCGCGCGAGCTGGGCTACAGCGTCAAGCCCTACCTGGGGATGGCGCTGGGCAGCTTCGAGGTCACCCCGTTGCAGCACGCCGCCGCCATCGCGGCGTTCGCGAACGGCGGCATCTACACCGTTCCGTACTTCGTGGAGAAGGTGGAGGACGCGCAGGGCAACGTCCTGTACCAGGCCCATCCGCGCCGGGTACGGGTGTGGAGCCCGCAGACCGCCTACATCATGCTGGACATGATGCACGGCAACATCGTCGACCGCAAGCCGTACTGGGCGCTGTCGTGGCGCGCCCAGGTGCCGGGGCACTGGCTGGCCGGCAAGACGGGCACCACCGATTCCGAGCGCGACATCTGGTTCGTGGGGCTCACGCCAGGCCTGGTCGGCGCCGTGTGGATCGGAAACGACGACAACAAGCCGATGCCGCAGTACATGACCTACGCGGACGGCAAGCGACACCTGGTGACCAGCTCGCAGCAACCGATCTTCGCCTTCAACACCTTCGCCCAGGGTGCGCTCCGGGGCCACTCCGCCGATCCCAACGGCTTCCCGATCCCCGCTGGCATCGTCTTCCACAACATCGATCTGAAGACGGGCGCGCTCGATCCGGCGGGCACGCGGGCCGCGTTCAAGAAGACGACCGACCTCAGCACCCAGGGCTTCCTGTCCACGGTCAAGCTGCAGCTCCCGATCGACAAGCGGACCGGCAAGCGGGCCACCCTGAGCACGCCGGTGGACCAGATCAAGATGATCGAGGTCGACCCCAAGGACGTCCAGAAGTATCTTCCGGCGGAAAACCCGGCGGGCCCGACGGCCTCGACGGGGGCCGGCTCCGCGCCGACGTCGGCGCCGGGGAGCTCGGCCGGCACGGTCTCCGGCGGCAGCGGGTCAAGAGCTTCACCGAACGCCGGACCGTAGACCCGCGCTCCACCGTCGCAGGGGTGCGCTCGCCGCGGGCCGTGTACGCATCGGTGCCGGGCGGCGACGCGCCGGAAACGAGGAACCTCCATGGACAACGTCAGCTTGACGGCGATCGAGGGGATCCACGTGGGGCACTGGACGCACGCGGCGGCCAGGACTGGATGCACGGTGGTGCTCGCCCCCGAGGGTGGGTGCTTGGCCTCCGGCGTGGTGCTCGGGCCGGCCCCGGCCTCACGGGAGATCGCCCTGCTGGCGCCCGAGAAGAGCGTCCAGCGCGTCGATGCCGTGCTCCTGACGGGGGGCAGCGCCTTCGGGCTTGCCGCGGCCGACGGCGTGATGCGCTGGCTCGAGGAGCAGGGGCGCGGCTTTGAGACGCCGTTCGCGCGGGTGCCCATCGTCCCGGCGGCAGCCCTGTTCGATCTGGCGGTCGGTGACGGTAGCGTGCGCCCCGATGCCGAGGCCGGCTACCGCGCGGCCGCTGCCGCCGGTCCGGCCCCCGTCCAGGAAGGGCCGGTGGGGGCCGGGACCGGCGCCACGGTGGGCAAGCTGCTGGGAGGTGAAGGGATGGCGGCGGGGGGCATCGGAAGCGCTGCCCTCGAGGTCGGCGGAGCGGTGGTGGCTGCGCTCGCGGTGAGCAACGCGGTGGGGAGCCTCGTCGACCCCGAGACAGGAGCACTGGTCGCCGGCCCGAGGCCCTGACGCCCACGGCCGCCGCACGCGCCATGAATCCGTTCGGCAGCAACACCTCCTTGGTGGTGGTGGCCACCGACGCCCCCCTCTCCAAGGCCGAGGCAGGCGCGCTGGCCCAGAGCGCCCACATGGGCGTCGCGCGCGTCACTCGACCCTCGCACACGCCGCACGACGGCGATGCCGCCTTCGCGCTGGCCACCGGCCGCGGCCCGCAGGTCCCGCTGGAAGGACTGGCGATCGCCGTACAGGAGGTGGTGGCGCGCGCGCTGACGCGAGGCGTGGAGGCCTCCCGATAGGGGCGCGCGCACGCCGCGGCGGCTGAGTGACGCGCGGCGTCGCCCGGCGCCCCCTCGGGGCAGGGTCGCGCGTGACACAATGGCTGCCGTGGACGGAGCCGCCTCGACCCCGCGCATCGGCGTGCTGGCGCTGCAGGGCGCCTTTCGCGAGCACCGGCAGGCGTTCGAGCGACTCGGCGTCTCGGTGGTCGAGGTGCGCCTTCCTCGGCACCTCGATGGGCTTCACGGGGTGGTGATCCCTGGCGGCGAGTCGACGACCATGGCGAAGCTGATGCGCGACTACGACCTCGACGCCGCTTTGAAGGGCTTCCACCGGGACGGTGGAGCGTTGTGGGGGACCTGTGCCGGCGCCATCGAGCTGGCGACGGAGATCGTGGGATTCCCCGAGCAACCGCGTCTGGGACTGATGGACATCGCCGTGGTCCGCAACGACTACGGTCGGCAGGTGGCGTCGTTCGAAGCCGATCTCGACATCGAGGGGCTCGCCGAACCGTTCCACGCCCTGTTCATCCGCGCGCCGCGCATCACCCGGGTGGGGGAGGGCGTGCGCGTGCTGGCTCGCTACGAAAGGGACATCGTTGCGGCCGCGAGCGACCGGCTGCTGGCCACCGTCTTTCACCCGGAGCTCCTCGGCGACGATCGCGTGCACGCCTTGTTCCTCGAAGCCGTGCGCCGTGGGCGGGCCGAGGCCGCCCTCGAGACAGGAGACCGAACGTGACCAACCTAAAGGACCTGAGCCCAGGAGCGAACGCGCCGGACGTGGTGAACGCCGTGATCGAGGTGCCCTTCGGAAGCAGCCACAAGTACGAGTACGATCCGGAGTTGGGCATCTTCCGGCTCGATCGCGTCCTCTACAGCCCCATGCACTACCCCGGCGACTACGGCTTCGTGCCCGGCACGCTCGCCGAGGACGGCGACCCGGTCGACATCATGGTGCTCATGACGAGGCCCACGTTCCCCGGCGCGGTGCTTCGGGCGCGCCCGCTCGCGTTCCTGGAGATGAGCGACGAGAAGGGGCGCGACCAGAAGCTGCTGGCCGTGCCCGTCGACGATCCGCGCTACGACGGCAACCGCCACCTCGACACCCTGTCGCGCCATCGCCTGCGCGAGATCGAGCACTTCTTCACCATCTACAAGGAGCTCGAGGGCAAGCACACCCACGTCGACGATTGGCACGGCATGGACGAGACCCACGCGCTCATCCTGTCCACCATCGAGGCCTACCGAGCGAGGCAGGATGCCGCGACGGGCTGAGCCGACCGCGACACGCGGCGAGCGTCGCCGGCTCCGCGTCTACAGCGCGATGCCGGCGTTGTTCTTTTCGAGGGCGCGCTCCGCGCGATAGGAGCTTCGCACCAGCGGTCCCGACACCACCTCGAGGAAGCCCAGCCCCAGGCCGATGTCGCGATAGCGGCGGAAGTCCTCCGGCGGAACCCAGCGCTCGACCGGCAGGTGCGCGCGACTCGGGCGCAGGTACTGCCCGAGGGTCAAGATGTCGACGCCGACGGCGCGCAGGTCGCGCATGGTCGCGACGATCTCGTCCTCCCGCTCCCCGAGCCCCAGCATCAGGCTGGTCTTGGTGAGCACGCCCGGGCGTGCCGACTTCGCATAGGCGAGGACCGACAGGGTCTGGTCGTAGCCGGCGCGCGGATCCCGCACCGGGTGCGTCAAGCGCCGAACGGTCTCGATGTTCTGGGCGTACACCTCGACACCGGAGTCCAGCACCAGCTGCACATGGTCGGTGTTGCCGGCGAAGTCGGGCGTCAGTGCTTCCACTGCCGTCTCGGGGCTCGCCTCCTTGATGGCCCGCACGCAGGCGGCGTAGTGGGAGGCGCCACCGTCGGGCAGGTCGTCGCGGTCGACCGAGGTGAGCACCACGTAGGTCAGGCCCATGCTCTTCACCGACTGCGCCGCCAGCCGCGGCTCGTCGGGGTCGAGCAGCCCCTTGGGGTTGCCGGTCGCCACGGCACAGAACTTGCATCCGCGGGTACATACCGAGCCCATCAGCATGATGGTCGCGGTGCCGGCGTTCCAGCACTCGGCGATGTTCGGGCACCGCGCCTCCTCGCACACGGTGGCGAGACGGTGACCGGTGACGTTGTGCTTCATGTCCTGGAAAGCCCCGCCGGAAGGGAGCTTGACCTTGAGCCAGGAGGGCTTCCGACCTAGACCGCCGTCCTCGGCGATCTCCTCCTTGTTGCGAATGCCGCCCTCGACGGCCTTGACCTGCTTCTTGAACTCGCGCGAGTTGATCATGACGATCCCCGCTCTCCTGCGCCCGCGATCGCCGTGACATGGGCGGCTTCCCCCTGCTCGAACACCGTGCGCAGGGCGGCTACCACCTTCGGCTTGACCTCGTCGAGGGTGACGTCGCGCCCGGTGAGCGACGCGATGCTCGCCACCCCCTTGCCCTCCAGGCCGCAGGGCACGATGGTGTCGAAGTGTCGGAGGTTCGTGCGCACGTTCATCGCGAACCCGTGGAAGCTGACGTCACGCTTGATCGCCACGCCGATCGCGACCACCTTGTCGTTGCCGACCCAGACGCCCGCGTAACCGGGGCTGCCCACGGCCGCGATGCCGTACTCGGCCAGCACCTGCACCATCGCGGCCTCCAGGTTGCGCAAGTACTCCTGCACGCGCCGGCCGACCCGGAAGATGGGGTAACCGACGAGCTGGCCGGGACCGTGGTAGGTGACGTCACCGCCCCGCTCGATGTCGTACAGGTCGAAGCCCCGCGCGGCCAGCTCGGCCTCGGGGACGAGCAGGTGCTCGCGCCCGCCCTTCTTGCCGAAGGTGATCACGGGTGGGTGCTCGACCAGCAGCAAGGTGGGCGGCACGGTGCCGTCGGCGACCGCCGCGTGGACCCGCAGCTGCTCCTGCCAGGCCTCGGCGTAGGCCATACGGCCGAGATCGCGTACGACGAATCGTTCCACACCTGGATTCTACCAGCGGCCCCCGGCGGCCCTCGGATAGCTGCACGTCATGGCGATCAGGGTACGAGCCGGTACACGATGCCGCGGCCGTAGTCTGCCAGCAAGAGCTCGCCCGCATCGTCCTCACCGAAGGCGGCGACGTTCCCGCCCGTGTCGAGCACGAGCTCGACCTGCCAGGCGTCTCCGCTCGAAGGCCGGGCCGACCAGAGGCGGCCGCTTCCGAAGTCGGCGAAGAGGTACGCGCCCTTCAGCGAGGGGATGGCCGTGCCGCGATAGACGTAGCCACCCGTCACCGAGGTTCCCCAGCCCGGCTCGTGCGGGTAGCTCACGATCGGCAGGGTGAGTCCCTCGGTACGGCAACCCTGGGGTGGCCGGTAGCAGCGCTCGCCCTCCATGACGTTCCATCCGAGATTCTGGCCGCCGCCGGTGCCGGCCGGGATGCGGTCGATCTCCTCGAACGCGTTCTGCCCCACGTCGCCGATGTAGAGGTCGCCCGTCGCTCGGTCGAAGCTGAAGCGCCACGGGTTGCGCAGGCCGTAGAGGAAGACCTCCGGGCGGGCTCCAGGCCGCCCGAGGAACGGGTTGCCGGGAGCCGGCGCGGCGCCGTCGCCCGCGACGTCCAGACGCAGGATCGTGCCGAGCAGCGTCGCGGGGTCCTGACCGTTGCCCTGTGGATCCCCGGCGGAGCCGCCGTCGCCGAGGCCCCAGTAGAGGTAGCCGTCCGGTCCGAACACGAGACCGCCGCCGTTGTGGTTCGCGTAGGGCTGATCCACGCGCAGCAGCACCGCTCCCGTCCCCGGCTCGACGCGATCGGCGCCGGCCTCCACCGTGAAGCGCTCAAGCACGCTGGCGCCGCGCAGATCGGTGTAGGTGACGTAGAGACGTCCGCTGGAGGTGAAGTCGGGGGCGAAGGCCAGGCCCAGCAAGCCGCGCTCCCCGCCGCGCGAGACCCGGTCGCTGAGGTCGAGGAAGGGACGACCTGCCAGGACGCCGTCCTTCACGACGCGCACCCTGCCCCCTTGCTCGACCACGAACAGGCGCCCGTCGCCCGAGCTCGCTACCGCCAGCGGCCGGGTGAGGCCACGCGCCACCGGCTCGAGCCGCTGCGCCAGGGTGGCGCCACCGAGCAGCAGGGCGAGCACCAGGACCGTTGCCGAGAGCCGACGTGGCTCGCAAGGGATCCGCATGCGGGAAGCCTAGCCGCTCCCCGCCTCCTCGTCAGCGACGGCCGGCACTGCACCGGCGGGCAGGCGCCCGTCGGGAAGGAGCTGTGGCAGGGGCAGCCCTCGTTGCTCGAAACGGCGCGCCTGGCGCGGGTAGAGCCAGCGCACGGCCTGGTCGTTGCGTTCCCGTGCGCTCAACCGCGGGCGGTCGTAGTGACCGGCCCGGCGGCGCTGGCGCTGCGCCTCGAACAGCACCACGGCGGTGGCAACCGAGACGTTGAGGGACGACACCATGCCCAGCATGGGGATGATGACGTGCCCGTCGACCGCCGCGGCGCAGGCGGCCGTGACCCCCTCCTTCTCGTTGCCGAAGACGATGCAGGTAGGGCGCGTGTAATCGACGGTGTCGTAGCGCACGGCGCGCTCGGAGAAGTGGGCGGCGAGCACCTGCATGCCCTGGCCGCGGACCTCGGCGAGGGCAGCCTCGAGCGTGTCATGGACGCGCAGCGCCACCCATTTCTGGGCTGAGCCGCTGGTGGCGTTGTAGGTGGGTACCCCGCCGGTGGGCCGGACGGCGTGGACCGTGCCGATCCCGACGGCGTCGCACGAGCGCAGCATGGCCGACAGGTTGTGCGGCTTGTAGACATCCTCGGCCAGGATCGTGAGGTCGGGTTGACGCCGCTCCAGGATCTCCCGGATGCGGCGGTAGCGGCGCTCGGTCATGCTTAGAGGATACCGGGCCGGTCGCCTGGGACTGCGGGCGTCGGCAGGAGTGCAGCGCGTCCTGGAGCGGGCCTTCTTGACACTCCGCGAGCGCCCGACGTATCATCCAGTTTGCGCGCTACACGGGTGCTTTCGAGGTCATGCCGAGGTGGCGGAATTGGTAGACGCGCTAGCTTGAGGGGCTAGTGACCGCTTAGGTCGTAGGGGTTCAAGTCCCCTCCTCGGCACCACACCGACGGGCCGGCACTCCGCCGGCCCGTTGTCGTGCCCTTTGTCGCGAACGGCGCTGGACGGCCGGGAGCGTTCGGGGGCCCGCTGGGCCGGCGCCGATCCCCGGACTCGGGAGCCGCGGACGTCGTGATAGCCTGAGCCGTGCCTTCGGGCAGCTTCCCCTTCGCCAGTTACCGCAACGGCCAGCGCGAGGCGCTCGATGCGGCTCGCGACGCCTTCGAGGACGGCAAGCGCTTCGTCATCGTGGAGGCGCCGACCGGATCGGGCAAGTCGGCGATCGCGGTGGCGTTGGCGCGGGAGGCCGGCTCGAGCTACATCCTCACCGCGCAGAAGGTCCTGCAGGAGCAGTACACTCGCGACTTCCCCGAGCTCGCCCTGATGAAGGGGCGCAGCAACTACCCCTGCCTGGTCGCCCCGACGCATGCCGCCGCGGCCCCCTGTCTGGCCGGACGGCGCTTCCCTGCCTGCGACGACTGCCCTTACTTCGTGGCCAAGGACGTTGCCATGGCCGCGTCGTCGGCGACGCTGAACTACGCCTACTACCTGGCGGAGCTCAACTACGCCGGCGGCTTCCGGCATCGCGAGCTCCTCGTGCTCGACGAGGCGCACAACGCCGAGGGCGCGCTCATGGGGTTCGTGCAGGTGACGCTGGGGGAGGGCTGGCTGGCTCGAGCGGGCATCGAGCGGCCGTTGCCGCCGCCGCTGGGGGAGGACGTCTACTTCGATTTCGCCGAGGAGCTGGTGCCGGACCTGCTGGAGCGGGGCCGCGAGCTCGACCTGGAGCTGCGCCGCGACGACCTTCCCGAGGCGGCCACGCTCTCCAGGCTGCAGACGAAGCAGTGGCTCGACGGGCAGCTCGCCCGCCTCGAATTGCTCGTCGACAGCCGCAACGAGGACGGCGTGGAGTGGGTGGTCGAGCGCCGCCGGTCGCGGGAAGGCGAGGTGCTGGCCTTCAAGCCGGTGGAGGTCGCGCCGTTCGCCGAGGCGCTGCTGTTCCACCACGCCGAACGCGTGCTCATGCTGTCCGCTACGGTGCTGGACCCGGTCACCTTTCTGCGCGGGCTGGGCATCGACCAGGAGGACGCCGCCGTCATCCGCACGCCCTCCAGCTTCCCTCCCGAGAACCGACCCGTCGTGTTGCGGCCTGTCACCCGGCTCACGCGGCATCATCTCACCGCCGGCCTGCCGAAGCTGGTGGCCGCCATCGCCGAGCTGTGCGAGGCGCATGCCGACGAGAAGGGCATCATCCACGCGCACTCCTACCGGATCGCCCAGGCGATCGAACGGGGCCTGCCACGCGAGCACGCCTGGCGGCTGATCACGCACCACGACAGCAGCGAGCGGGAGGCCGCCCTCAGCGCCCACCTGGAGTCGGACGAGCCGACCATCCTGCTCTCGCCGAGCATGACCGAAGGGATCGATCTGGCGGAGGACCTGGCGCGCTGGCAGGTGCTGTGCAAGGTGCCCTACCCGTACCTGGGCGACCCCCAGGTGGCCAGACGGATGGAGCTCGACCCCGGCTGGTACGACTGGCGCACCTGCCTCAGCGTGGTGCAGGCGTACGGACGATCGGTGCGCAGCGAGGAGGACTTCGCGGTCACCTATCTCCTCGACGCCGACTTCCCGGCCTTCCTGAGGCGGCAGCGTGGACGACTTCCGTCGTGGTTCCTGGAGGCGTGCCAGGAGGCGTGATAAGAAGGCCATGCGGTCGTCCGCCGGCGGGTCCGGAAGAGCGCTCCCGCCACGGGGCGCCCGTGCCCGCGGCCGTCCCGACCGCCCGCGTTAGAAGCTGTCCGCCTCGGCATGGAAGGTGGGCTGCCCGGCCGTGAGCCCGGCCAGGGCACGGAGCGCCTCGACCTCACCCTGGGCGCGACCCGCCGCCAGTAGCAGCTCCGGTGCCGCTCCCTGCCCCAGCAGCGCGACGAGCGGGCCCACGCCGAGCTCGGCGCTGGCCGGCGCATCGTCACGGACGACGTGGCACCCCTCCGGGGTCAAGGTGAGGGCGAAGGTGCCGTCGTTCCACGGGCACAGCGGGTCGTGCACGCGAACGCGCCAGCGGCTCGGGTGGGGGGCGCGGAGCGGCGCCAGAGCCGCCGGCAGATCGACCAGCCGCACCTGCAGCAGCGGGGAGCGCACCGAGTGGCGGGCCTGGTGGTCGGCCAGCAACGGTTCCCCCGGGGGGAGGTGGATGCGCACCCGCTGGGCCTGCCCCCGGAAGGCGGCCACGAACGACCACAGCCGTCGGCGACCGTCGGGGCCGGCGTAGGCGTGGTCGGTGACGGTCAACAGGCCGGAACCGTCGTCCGAGACGCGGAACACCACGTAGGCGTCCTCGAGCAGGTAGGCATGCCGCGCCGATCCGCCCCACGGCTTGAGCACATTCTCCCAGGCGTCGCGGGCGTCGTCGTCGCGTGTCAGGGCGAAGCCGTAGCGGGAAGCGAAGGCAGCGTGGACGGGCCTGAGGCGTGCGCCGTCGTCGGGGGCGAGGGCGACTGCGTCGGGAGGGCGGCCTTCGCCGAACACCTCGGGCGGGACCTCCACGGTCTGGCCGTTGGGTAGCGACTCGAAGCCGTAGCGGTTGTAGTAGCGGGGATCGAACGGGTGCTCGGCGCACCAGCCGACACCTTCGTCGCGCAGGCGGGCGAGCCAGCGCGTCACCAGGGCGGCCACGTGGCCGCGCCGGCGCGCCCAGGGTGCGGTGGCCACCGCGGCCAGACCCCCCACGCGCTGGCGTACCCCGCCGATCCAGGCCTCGAAGGGGTAGACGGTGGCCGTGCTGGCCAGGCGGTCGTCGTGGAAGCTGCCCAACGTGAAGCTCAAGGTGTGGATCGTGTGCTCGCGCAGCCACGCCTCGGCGTGGGCAGGGAGCGGGCCGAAGGAGACCAGGCCGTTGCGGAGCAGTTCGTCAACGCGTTCCTCGGGCACCTGCCGGATGTCGTAGCGGTCGGGGTCGTGGGTCAAGGGGCCTCGAACGGGAGGTACATGGGGCGTTCGGCATTGGTGCGCAGCACCATGGTGGTCTCCGTGCGCTCTACCCCCTCGAGCATGAACAGGCGATCGAGGAAGCCGTCGAGCGCCTGGGTGGAGGGGACGCGGACCTTGGCGACGTAGGAGTAGGTCCCGGCCACAGCGTGCAGCTCCTCGATCTCCGGCAGGGAGAGCAGCCGCTCGACCAGTCCCTGGGCGGGTTTGCGCGGCTGTGGCGAGATGGCCACGAAGGCACAGATCGGCAGCCCGACCCCATGCGGGTCGAGCACGGCGCGGTAGCCGCGGATGATGCCCGCCTGCTCCAGCTTGCGGATGCGCTCCCCCACCGCCGGCGCGGAGAGCCCGACGGCCTTGGCGATGCTCGCGTGCGAGGCGCGCCCGTCCGCGCGCAGGATATGCAGGATGCTCCGGTCGACGACGTCGAACTCCATGATGCAGCGCAAGCCTAGCACGGAGGCTCCGGCCCCGCCTCGGCGGTCGCACCCTCCCGCCGTCGCGGGCGCGCCGCATGCCGGCTCCGGTTCGCTCGATCGCCTCCGGCGTGTGCTCCCGTTCGGCTGATAGCATGCGCTGTGCGCGTCCTCTTCATCGGCGACATCTTCAGCACGCCCGGCATGAAGGTGGTGCTCGCCTACCTCCGGCAGGCGCGCGACGAGTACGACTTCATCGTCGCCAACGGGGAGAACGCCGCCGGAGGGTTCGGCATCACACGGCGGCATTTCCAGCAGCTTCGTGACGCCGGCGTCGACGTGGTCACGCTGGGCAACCACGGCTGGGACCAGGCCGAGGCGATCGAGCTGGCGGAAGAGACGCCGCGGCTGGTGCGTGCCGCCAACTACCCTCCGGGGACACCCGGCGTGGGGGCCGCCGCCTTTCAGGCCAGGAACGGCGAACGCATCACCGTGGCGCAGGCCATGGGGCGGGTGTTCATGGACGCCCTCGACGACCCATTTCGCGCCGTGGACGCCGTGATGGAGGACGTTCCGGAGGGGCAGGCGGTGCTCGTCGACTTCCACGCCGAGGCCACCAGCGAGAAGAAGGTCATGCTCTTCCATCTGGCCGGCCGCGCGAGCGCCGTGATCGGCACGCACACCCACGTGCAGACCGCGGACGAGACCGTCATGCGGGGGACGGCGTACATCTCGGACGCCGGCATGAGCGGCGTGCAGACGTCGTCGATCGGGATGGGCTTCGAGGAGGTCCACGCCCGCTTCGTCCACAAGCTCCCGCGCCGCTACCGGCCTGCGCAGGGCAGAGCCACCCTGTGCGGCGTCGTGCTCGAGCTGGAGGGTGGTCGCGCGCGCTCCATCCGGCGGCTGCAGTGGCCGCAGCCCGACGACGGCTGAACCGCCGAGCGGGCCGAGTCGCCGAGCGGGCCGAGTCGCCCGCGTCTTCCATCCCGGCGCGAACGGGGCGCCCGTTGATGGCACGATAGAATCGGCCGCGTGGACAGCGCCGAGGAGCACCGGGACGACGCCTTCGAGCAGCTCCGAGCCGACGTGGGGTTCCTGGGCAGCGCCCTCGGGACCGTTCTGCGGGAGCTCGAGGGAGAGCGCGTGTTCGACCTCGTGGAGACGGTCCGGGCCGACACCAAGCGGCGCCGGGCGGGCGAGGAGGAGGCCGCCGGCGAGCTGCAGCGACGCATCGCAGCGCTCGACCTGCCCACCGCGGAGCGGCTGCTGCGCGCGTTCACGGTCTACTTCCAGCTCATCAACCTGGCCGAGGAGATCCACCGCGTCCGAGTGAACCGGCTCCGCGAGGCGCACGCCACGCCCGAGCGGCCCCGGACCGAGTCGGTGGCGGCGGCCGTCCGCAGCCTGCGCGATCAGGGGTGGACGCGGGCGCAGGTGCGGGCGTTCATGGAGGGTCTCGACGTGCGGCTCACGTTGACGGCCCACCCCACCGAGGTGAAGCGCTACACCGTGCGGTTGAAGCTCGAGCGCATCGCGGCCGCGCTGCGGCGCGCCAGCGAGCACGAGCTGTCGCCGCAGCAGCAGGCGCGCATCGAGGACGAGGTGTACGCCGAGATCGCCACCCTGTGGCAGACGCGTGAGCTGTTCGCGGTCAAGCCGACCGTGCTCGACGAGGTCAAGAGTGCCCTGTACTACTACCGGCGCTCGCTGCTGGACGCCATCCCCCGTCTCATGCGCGACATGGACGACGCCCTGGACGGCGTGTTCGGCCCCGCCACGGACCCACCGCTGCCGCCGGTGGTCGGCTTCCGATCGTGGATCGGTGGCGACCGCGACGGCAACCCCTTCGTCTCGCCCGACGTCACCCGGGAGGCGGCCACGCTGCAGGCCGAGGTGGCCCTCGACGCCTACCTGGACGACGTCGACGGGCTCGTGCAGCGTCTCTCGCTGTGGGAGCGCCGTGTCACCCTGACCAAGGCCTTCCGGGACGACCTGGAGCGGTTGATGCGGATGGAGGGGCCACCCGACCGGTTTCCGGAGGAGCCGTACCGACAGAAGCTCGCCTACGTCCACCGTTTCCTGGAGCGGGAGCGCCGCCGCCTCCGCGAGGGAGACGGACCGGGGTACCCGGGAGGCGCCCAGGGCCTCGTCGACGACCTGGCGCTGGTGGAGAGCACGCTCGAGCTGAGTCAGGGAGCGCGGGCAGCACGCGCCTTCGTGCGCCCTGCGCTCTACCGGGCGAGCGCCTTCCGCTTCCAACTGGCGCCGCTCGACCTGCGTGAGCACTCGAGGGTGCACGAGCGGGCTATGAAGCAGCTGTTGCGTTACGCCGGCGCCACCGGCGACTACGCGGCGCTCGGCGAAGACGAACGGGTGGCGCTGCTCGAGCGCGAGCTGGCGTCGCCCCGGCCGCTGGCGCCGCCCGGGGTGGCGCTCGGCGACGAAGCCGACCGCGCCCTCGCCTTCCTTCATGAGGTCCGCGATGCACAGCGCCGATTCGGCGAGGAGGCCGCCGGCAGCTACGTGGTGAGCATGACCGAGGGAGTCTCCGACATCCTGGAGGTGCTGGTGCTGGCGAAGCAGGCGGGCGTCTCGGCCGTGGACGCCACCCCGCTGTTCGAGACGGAGGCGGACTTGCGGGCCGCACCCGCCGTGATGGAGCGCCTCTTCGCGGTGCCCGCCTACCGCCGGCACGTCGAACGGCGGGGCGTGCAGGAGGTCATGATCGGCTACTCCGACTCGAACAAGGACGCCGGCTTCCTGGCCGCCAACTGGGCGCTGTACCAGGCACAGGACGGCGTCGCGCGGGTGTGCCGCGAGGCCGGGGTGCCGCTGCGCATCTTCCACGGCCGGGGGACCAGCATCGGTCGTGGTGGTGGCCCCGCCGGCCGGGCGATCCTGGCGCAGCCGCCGGGAAGCCTCGGGGGACGCATGCGCATCACCGAGCAGGGCGAGGCGCTGGCCGCTCGCTATGCCGACCCCGATCTCGCCCATCGGCACCTGGAGCAGGTGGTGCACGCGTTCATCCTCTCCTCGGCGCGTGACGCCGGGCCGCTTCCGATGCTCCCCGAGCGCTATCGGGACGCCATGGAGCGCGCTTCGGTCGCCGCCAGGCTGCGTTACCGGGAGTTGCTGGAGAGCGATGGCTTCCTCGATTTCTTCCACACGGTCACGCCCATCGAGGAGATCAGCCGGCTCAACATCGGTTCTCGGCCCGCGCGCCGGCGCGGCGATCGTTCGCTCGAGAACCTGCGGGCCATCCCCTGGGTCTTCTCGTGGACGCAGTGCCGGGCGAACCTGCCTGGCTGGTTCGGGCTCGGTTCCGGCCTGGCGGTGCTGTCGGCAGAGCTGACCACCGAGATGGTCCGCGAGTGGCCGTTCTTCCGCACCATCGTCGACTTCGCTCAGATGAGCCTGGCGAAGGCCGATCTCGACATCTTCGAGCGCTACCTGGAGCTGGTGCCGCCGGAGCTGCGGCGACGGTTCCGGGCCATCATCCACGAGGAGCACGCCCGTACGGTCGAGCAGGTCGAGCTCGCCACGGGGCACGAGCTGCTCGAGCACGACCCGACGCTGGCGCGGTCCATCGAGCTGCGCAATCCCTACGTCGATCCCATCAGCTTCCTCCAGGTCGAGCTACTGAAGCGCCTGAGGGCGCTGCCCGAGGAGAGCCCCGATCGGGAGGGGTTGGAGTACGCGGTGCTGGTGTCGCTCCTGGGCGTGGCGGCGGGCATGCGCAACACCGGTTGAGACGGCCGGGACGGGGGTGCGGCGACGGTCGATGAAGCCGCATGAAGCCTCTGGTATAACGGTCTCATGGCGTTCATTGCGCAGCTTTCTATTCTGAGTCGAACGAGATGAGGAGTCGCGCATGAATCTGTTGGTGGCCGGCGGTCCCGTACTGATCGCGATCGCTCTCGTGTCGCTCTACGCCGTGTACCTGTTCTTCGAACGTCTTTTCAAACTGTCGCGGGAGCGCACCGACAGCGATGTGCTCATGGGACGTGTCAACGCCGCCGTGCGCGAGCGCGATCTAGAGCTGGCGCTGGCGGCATGCGAGAACCACGGGGGGCCGGTCGCACGCGTTCTGCGCGCCGCATTGCTCCGCCTACCGTACGGGCGCTCGGCAGTCGAGGCCGCCTTCCAGGAGGCGTCACTCCAGGAGGAGCAGAGCCTGACGCGCGGCCTGCGGCCGCTCGCGGCCATCGCGCAGATCGCCCCCATGCTGGGGCTGCTGGGCACCGTCACGGGGATGATCATCGCCTTCACCGAGATCGCCAAGCAGGGCACCGGGAACCCCTCGGCGTTGGCCTACGGCATCGGCCAGGCACTGGTGACCACCGCCGCGGGCCTGATCGTCGCCATCCCGACGGTGGTCGGGCAGCACTACCTCGCCAACCGCGTCGACAGCATCCTCATGGACATCGACCGACGGCGCGAAGAGCTGATGGGCAACGTCGTCCAGGCGGTGGCTGCACGCAAGGAGGACGCTGCGCGCACCGAGGAACCACGCGCCGAGCGGGGCGCTGCCGTGCCCCCTCGGGCGGCCTCGCAGGCCTAGGGAGCGTCGATGCGCACCAGGCGTGACCGCAGTCGACGGATGCCGGCGGCGACGATCGACATGACGCCGATGGTCGACGTGGTGTTCCTGCTGGTGATCTTCTTCATGGTCTCGACCACGTTCATCACCATGGAGTCGGGGCTCCCGGTCGACCTGCCGTCTGCCCAGACGGCGGTGACCGAGCCGTCGACGTTGCCGACCGTCACCATCACCAAGACCGACCAGATCTACGTGGGTGGCCGGGCCGTGTCGGAGGCTCAGCTCGTCGACGCGGTGCGGCAGCAGATGGCGTCGAGTGGCTACACGACCGTCGTGCTCCGTGCGGACACCACCGTGGAACACGGCGTGGTGGTGCGGGTGATGGACCTGATCAAGCAGGCGGGCGCCAAGCGCTTGGCGATCGCGACGGGGGGCTGAGCACGGGCGTGACCCGCATCGCCGAGGCCTGGCGCGATCCCGACAAGCGGCGTGCCTTGCTCCTGTCGGTCGCCGTCCACCTGATGGCGCTGCTGTTGCTGGCCGTCTTCGTCACCGCGCCCAAGCCCCGCAAGCTGGACCACTACCTGGTCATCACGCTGGGCTCGCCCCAGAAGTCGCAGACGCAAACGCAAGCGCCGGCCGCAGAGGCGGCCGCACCGCAGGCGTCGCAGGCTCAGGTGGCCTCGGGCGCGATCGGCGAGCCTCAGGCGCGCAGCGCCCCGAAGCCTCGGCCGCAGGCGCCGCAACCGCAGCAGGCGACCACACAGCCCCCTGCGCCCGCCCAGCCGGAGCCCAAGGCGCCGCAGAAGGCGCCGCAACCGCAGACGCCGCCCGTCACCGCGCAGGCGCCTGCGCCCACGCTGTCCCCGCCGAGCCAGGCGGCGCCGGTGAAGCCCGCCCCCGCCGAGCCGACGGGCACCACCGCGGCCACCCTGCCGGAGATCAAGCCGGTCCAGCTGCCACCCAACCAGCCGCCGCCGGCGATCACGATCCCCAAACCGCAGGCGCAGGCCGAGGTGCCGCAGGCCATGGCCCTGGCGATCACGCCGCAGACCCACGTGAGCCCGGCCCGCAAGCTGCCGTCGCCGCAGGCTTCGGCGCAGGTGGCGCAGGCGCAAGTGGTGCCCCGTCCGCAGGCCTCGGCCAGCGTGGCGCGGACGTTGAGCGCTCCGCAGGCCCGGGCCGAGGTCACGCCTGCCCAGCCGCTTCCGTCGCCGCAGGCGCGTGCCCAGGTGACGCCTGCCCAGTCGCTGCAGGCTCCGCAGGCAACGGCCCAGGTGGCCGCCCCGCGCCCGCTCACCGGACCGCAGGCGTCGGCGAGTGTGGCCCCGGCGCGCCCGCTTTCGGCGCCTCAGGCAACGGCTACGGCGGGCACGGCGCGCAATCTGGCGGTGACCCCCCAGGTGAGCGTGAGCGCCCCGCTGCCGGTACCGGTACCTACGATCCGGGCGCAGGTGCGCGCTCCAGCGGCCTCCGCCGGCGCACCCTCCAGCTCCGGGGCGCCACCCGGCAACACCGACGTGGCCAGCCCACGCGCGGGGAACCGCACGCCCGGTGGCAACGCCCCCACCGCGGGCCAGGTGGGTGGCACGACGCAGGCGAACGCCGCCGGACGCGGCAGCGCCACCTCACCGAACGGAAGCGCCACCGGCACCGGCGCGCCGGCGCCGTCGCCGGCTCCCTTCCGGGAGGAACTGGAACGGCCGCTGGCCGTCCTCGTGGATAACGTCCACGGCTACCCGCAGTCGGGGCTGAAGCAGGCCGCGAGTATCATCGAGATGCCCGTCGAGGGGGGCCTCACGCGGCTGATGCTCATCTACGACACCGCCGATCCCGGCAGGGTCGGGCCGATCCGCAGCGCCCGCGACTACTTCGTCAAGCTGAGCGACTCGATGCACGCCGTCCTCGTACACGATGGCGGCTCCCCGGGCGCGATGATCGCCATCAAGAAGGGCAAGCTCCCGACGCTCGACGCGCTGCACCGAGGTGACCTGTTCAGCCGCGGCACCCAGCGCAAGGCACCCTACAACCTCTACAGCCAGGGGGATGCGCTGCGTCGCGCCGTCAATCGGCTCCTGCCGGCCCGCACGCGGGTGCTCACCGGCACGTTGTACCGGCCGCCCCAGGACGCTCCCACCGTCACCAGCGTCACCGACCGGTTCAGCAGCGTCTACAAGACGGGCTTCCGCTACTTCCCCAAGCTGGATAGCTACCGTTGGGTCCGCAACGGCAAGGGGGCCGACGACGCCTCCGGCGAGAACGTCCTCGTCGATGCGGTCGTGATGGCGAAGATCACCGCCCGGCCCCTGCCGGACGATCCCGAGGGGCGACTCTACATTCCGCTACAGGGTGGGCCGGCGACGCTGTACCTGCACGGGCGCGCCGTAGCCGGGCATTGGGACCTGAACGACGGCGTGCAGTTCGTCACCGCCGCGGGTCAACCCGTCGATCTGGCCCCGTTCCGGACGTGGTTCGTGATGACCCCGACCTACGACTCCAGGGTCCAGCAGTAACCGTCCTCAGCTGCCCTCGCGCGACACCGTCTCGTCGAAGAACAGACCGCGCATGCGGAGCCGGTAGCGGTGCTCGTCGATGTCGATATCGAGGTAGCTGTACTCGTCCTGATAGCCGTTCGTGTCGAGCAGGATGGCGCGCCCCTGCGACGCAATGTTCACGCCCCCGCGCACGGGCGTGTGCCCGTAGATCCCCAGGCGATAGGGCGTGCCCTCCAGGAAGTCCTTCTCTTCGTAGATCCAGCGTCGTCGATTCTCCAGATAGAAGCCGTTGTCGTAGGTGTTGTGCTCGTCCAAGGGACCCACGTGGGCGAGGTGGAGCCCCTCGACGACCACCTCGGAGGGCCAGGAGAGGATCCAGTCCCGGATCTCGGGGTCCATCTCGCCGCCGTACCCGACCTTCCACTCCAGGTGGGACACGTCGTCGGTGCGAAGGGGGCCCTGCTCGGGGTGGACCGCGTTGAAATCGTGGTTGCCCATGAGGATGTCCATTTTGGCGGCCGGCAGGCGATCCTGGAAGCCCTTGACGTCGCGCAGGAAGCCGATCTGGGCCTTCTCGGCGCGTTCCAGGTGGCGCGGGTTGTACTCGTCGTACCGCCGTACGTTGATCAGCTCCGCGTAGCGCTCGCGGCTCTTGGCGTGGACCAGATCCCCGAGCAGGACGAGGCGCGCGTCGCCTTGGACGAACGCCGTGGTCGGGCGGTGGCCCTCGTCGGCCAGCTCGGCCTCCTGCAGGATGCGCCAGAGCTTGTCGGCCTGCATGTGGATGTCGCCAACGACGATCAGGCGCACCATGGACCTCCGCGAGGCGTTCCCCCCACCACGTCCCCAAGGGAGGCCGCACGCTCACGGACGGCGTCGTTGGGTTCGGTCGGAGGATCGGCGCCCATGGGCGATGCTGGGCTCAGCGGCTAGCCTGGGTCTGGAGGAGCGGCAGTGGATCGACGGGTTCGTTGTCGACGCGGATCTCGAAGTGCAGATGCGGGCCGGTCGAGTGGCCGGTGTCACCCACCCGGGCAATGACCTGCCCCTCCTGGATGTGTTCCCCCCGCTTCACCAGCAACGCCGAGGCGTGTCCGTAGTAGTAGGCCGTGTTGCCGTTCTTGATGATCACGCACAGCCCATACCCACCGTTCCACCCGGAGAGGGCCACCGTGCCGCTCACGGCAGCGCGGATCGGCTCGCCGGTGTTGCCCGCGATGTCGATGCCGGTGTGGAAGTTGGATCCGTCCACGCGCAGCTGCCGGTAACCGAAGTGCGACGTGATGGGGCCGTGGATCGGCCACATCATGCCGGTCGACGGAGCCGGGGTGGCGTAGGTCGCGCGAGCCGGACCGAGCTGGCCCGGAGGCACGATGCGCAGCATCTGACCGGCGAAGACCTCGATCGACGGGAGGTCGTTGGCGCTCATCAGGGCGGCCACCGTGGTGTTGTAGTGGTGGGCGATCGACCACAGGCTGTCGCCCTTGTTCACGGTGACGGTAGGCGGCACGGGACCGCCGGTATCGGTGGTCGGCGAGGCGTAGCGACCCGGAACGGTGAGGGTGTCGCCGGGATGGATGATGTCGGCCGAGCCCACCTTGTTGGCGCTTGCCAGCGCCGTGACGGGGACGTGGTAGCTCTGGGATAGCTTCCACAACGTGTCGCCGGGTTGCACCGTGATGGTCAGCGGGGCCGGTGCCGGATTGCTCGCCCGCAGCTTCAGCGTCTGTCCCGGCCGGATCACGGAGCCGTCGAGATGGTTGTAGGCGATGAGATCGTCAACGCTCAGGTGGAAAGCGAGCGCGATGTTGTACAACGTGTCGCCGGGTTGTACGACGTAGGCGTCGGGGGTCGGATTGCCATCCTTTGGCAGGGTGAGGCTCGTGCCAGGCTGGAGGTCGCTACCGACCAGGCTGTTCGCCTGTCGGAGGGCGTCGACCGTGGTGCCGTAGCGCTGTGCGAGCCCCCACAGGGTGTCGCCGGGTTGCACAGTGATGGTGTTCTGCGCCCCTGCCGACCCGAGGACCAACCACGCGAGGATCGAGGCAAGCACGAAGAACAGACGGCGACGAGGCATCCCGGCTAGGTTACCAGAAGCGAAGCGGTCGCGAGTGGAAAGAATTCATGTCCGGGGGGGACAAAGCGGCGTGTCGGCGCAACGCGCGGACCCGACCAGCCTCAGTCGCGCGGGTCCAGAATGCCGTCGAGCGCGCATTGGAGCTCGTTCGCCCGCCACGTGCGCCTTCCCAGCTCGCTTGCCAGCGCCACGAAGGCATCGATCTCCGGCCCGTCGGCGACGCCGTTCAGCAGCCTGAGCTCGAGCCGTCGCGTCTCGTGGACGAGCGCGTGATGGGGAAGCGTGGAGAGTCGGTCGAGCATGCGGGCTCCTCTCAGATCGGATCGAGAGGGAGTCTAGCAACCGTCCGCTTACGGATCTCTCAACCGCGTCCGTCAGGGCGGTCGACGTCCGCGACGATTCGGGTGCCGCCTCCGCCGTGGAGGCCTAGACGTGCACCCGGCGCGCTGCGACCATCGGCGATGATGGCGAACGGTGCCCCGAGCCGCACCGCCTGGAGGGCGGCCTCGACCTTGGGGATCATGCCACCCGCGATACGGCCGTCCCCGATGCGGGCCTCGGCCTCCGGACGCGACAACAGCGGCAGGAGGCTATCGGCCCGGGCCGGGTCGTCCAGCACGCCCGGGACGTTCGTCAAGAACACGCACCCTGCGCCGAGCGCACCCGCCACGGCGCCGGCGACGTCGTCGGCGTTCACATTGAGGAGCGATCCCTTGTCATCCAGGGCCAGGCAGGCCAGCACCGGGACAACGTGGGCGCCGAGGAGCGCGCGCAGGGCGTCGGCGTTCACGCCCACCACGCGCCCGACGCGGCCGAGCGCGGGGTCGAGCAGCTCGGCGCGGAGCAGGGTGGCGTCGCGCCCGCTCAAGCCGACCGCCGGGCCGATGTCCTGCGCCAGGCGCTTGCCGAGCAGGGTGAGCACGCGTTCGACCAGCTCGAGGCTCTCGGGGGTGGTGACGCGGAGCCCCCGCACGAAGCGGTGCTCCAACCCGGCGTTGTCGAGAGCGGCGTTGATGAACGGTCCGCCGCCGTGCACGACCACCGGGTGCCGGCCGGACTCGAACAGCGCGCGGATCTCGGACGCCACGGCGAGGCGGGTGGCGTCGTCGGTCATGGCGTTGCCGCCGTACTTGACGACCACAGGCATGGATCAGTGTAGCCTCCGGCTGTCGGTGACTCGGCCCGCGCACGGTGCACGAGCGCGTCCCGGACGGCGCTCGTGGTAGATTCGGACCCGCCCCGAAGGCTCGCGCGATCCCCGTGTCATTCCGCGCCCGCCGGGGGAGAGGAGCCGAGGTGGACGTAGCCGAACCCCTGGTCTTCGGTACCGACGGCTGGCGCGATGTCATCGCCGAGCGCTTCACGGTGGCCAACGTCCGCCGCGCGGCGCGCGCCTATGCCGAGCACCTGCTCGAGCGCGGGGCGCGGCTGGTCCTGGTCGGCCATGACACCCGGTTCGGTGGCGAGCGCTTCGCCCTGGCAGCCGGGCGGGAGCTCGCATCGCACGGCTTGGAGGTGTGGCTCTCGGACGGATACCTGCCCACCCCGGCGTTGTCGTTCGCTGTGAAGCACTACGGCGCCGGCGGCGGCGTGATGCTCACGGCCTCGCACAATCCACCCGACTACCACGGGTTCAAGCTCAAGGGCTCCTACGGCGGTACCGCCACGGACGACATCTATCGCGACGTCGCGCGCAGGCTGTCGCCCGAGCCGGTGCCCGCGCTTCGCGAGGGCGACGCACGCGTCGAGCGATTCGACGTGCGCAGCGCCTACTACGACGCGCTCGAACAGTTGCTGGACATGAACGTGCTGGCCTCGGCCAGGGGGCGATTGGTCCATGACGCGATGGGGGGCGCCGCCTGCGGCTGGCTGAAGGGGTTCGTGACCTCGCGCGGGCTGCCCCTCGCGATCGAGGAGGTCCGCGGCGAGCCCCACCCCCTGTTCTACGGTGTGAATCCGGAGCCCATCGCCGTCAACCTGGCCGACACCCGTCGCCGCATGATGGACTCCGATGCCTTCTTCGCGGCCGCGACCGACGGCGACGGCGATCGACTCGGGGTGGTGCTCCCTGGGGGCGCTTTCTTCAACGCGCACCAGCTCTTCGCGGTCCTGCTCGACGAGCTGGCCGGCGAGGGCCCGCGTGGCGCCGTCGTCAAGACGTTCACCGTGTCGCGCATCGTGGAGCGGTTGGCGGCGCTGCGGGGCCGCGAGGTGGTGGAGACGCCGGTCGGCTTCAAGTACATCGTCGACGCCATGCTCGCGGGCGACGTGCTGATCGGCGGCGAGGAGTCCGGCGGGTTCGGGGTGGCCGGCCATCTGCCCGAGCGTGACGGCATCGCCAACGCGCTCCTCCTGCTGCAGGGGGTGTTGCGCAGCGGGCAGTCGCTGGCGGAGCGCTTCGCGTCCCTGGAACGAGAGACCGGGTGGCGCCACGCCTACGATCGCGTCGACCTCGAGCTGTCCGGCAACGCCCTCAAGGAGCGCGTGATGGCCGTGCTCCAAGACCCGCCGCCCCGCGTAGGGGAGCGCGAGGTGCGATCGGTGGAGCGACGCGACGGCGTCAAGCTCAACCTCGACGACGACGCCTGGCTGCTCTATCGTGCCAGCGGTACCGAGCCGGTCCTGCGGATCTACTGCGAGGCGCCCACGGCCGCCGACGTTGCCGCGCTGCTCGACGCGGCGCGGACCTGGATCGACACGCTGGCCTGACGCGGGCGGCTCAGGCCTGGTGGAAAGCCTTGGGGCTCTTGGACAACACCTCGCAACCGTCGGCCGTGACGATCGCGAGGTCCTCGATTCGTACGCCGCCGAAACCCGGCAGGTAGACGCCGGGCTCGATCGTCACGGACATGCCGGGTGCCAGGAGGTCGTCGGATCGTGTGGAGAGGCGCGGCCCCTCGTGGATCTCCAACCCCGTGCCGTGCCCCAGCGAGTGCGAGAACGCTTCGGCAAGATCGTGCCGGGCCAGGATGTCGCGCGCTACAGCGTCGAGATCACGGCCCGTCCGCCCGGGAGCCACCGCTGCCAACGCCGCTTCCTGCGCCTCCAGAACGGCGTCGAACAGGCGCCGCAACTCGGGCCGGATGGCGCCCACCGCCACAGCCCGGGTCATGTCGGCGTGGTAGCCCTGGTAGACGGCGCCGAAGTCGATGGTGACGAGGTCACCCTCTTCGATGGCCTTGCTCGATGCCACCCCGTGCGGCATCGCGCTGCGGGTCCCGCTGGCGACGATGATGTGGAAGCCCGAGCCACCGGCGCCGGCCAGCTGCATGTGGCGCTCGAGCTCGAGAGCCACTTCGATCTCGCGCATGCCCGGCCGCAGCATCGGCACGACGTTCTCGAAGGCTTCGTCGGTGATGCGGGCGGCCTCGCGGAGCTTGGCGATCTCGTCGTCCGACTTGATCAGGCGGAACGGGGCCAGGAACCCTTCGGTCGCCAGAGGCTCGCTTCCCAGCCGCTCGTGGATGCTCCGGAAGCGTTGCAGGCTCAGGTGCTCGCTCTCGACCGCGAGTCGACGGCCGCCCACCACCTTCGAGAGGTGCTCCTCCCAGCTGGGCGTGATGACGACCTCGAGGCGCGACTCCTCGCCGGCCTGGGCCGTGTAACGGCCGTCGGTGAGCAGCAAGGCGCGCTCGTCGGTGACGACCACGACGCCGTCCTCCGGGCTGGTGAAGCCGGAGAGGTAGCGCACGTTGGCCGGCGCCGTCACGAGCAGGGCCTCGGCACCGATGCCGGCGAGCTTGTCGCGGACGTCCTGCAGAACGCTCACCGTCCGGCCTCGACGATGGCGACGAGCTGGTCGATGTCCAGGCTCGCCCCACCGATGAGGCCGCCGTTGACGTCCTCGCGGGCGAGCAGCTCGGTGGCATTGGCGGGCTTCATGCTGCCCCCGTAGAGCAGCCGCATCCCGCGGCCGACGTCCCCGTAGCGGGCAACGACTTCCTCGCGGATGGCGGCCCCCATCTCCTGGGCGTCGTCCGACGTTGCGGTGCGTCCGGTGCCGATGGCCCAGACCGGCTCGTAGGCGATCACGAGACCCTCGGCACTGCCCGGCTCGATTCCGCTCAGATCGCCCTCGAGCTGCTCGAGGACGACATCGCGGGCGCGTCCGTCGAGCCGCTCCTCCTCCTTCTCGCCCACGCAGAGGATGGGCACCAATCCGCCCTCGAGTGCGCGCTGCAGCTTGGCATTCACGAGCGCGTCGTCCTCATCGTGGTAGGCGCGCCGTTCGGAGTGGCCGACGACGACGTAGCGCGCCCCGGCGTCACGCACCATGGCGGCCGAGACCTCGCCGGTGAAGGCGCCTTCGGCGTGCGCGCTCACGTCCTGCGCACCGAGCGCCACCGCGGTGCCCCGCGCCAGCTCCGCCATGGGCGCGAGGTGCGTGAACGGGACGTTCAGCAGCAGGTCGCAGTGATCGTGGGGGCTCGCGTCCAGGCGCTCCAGGAAGGTGTGCAACCAGGCGGTCGCCTCACTGGGCACCTTGTGCATCTTCCAGTTGCCGGCGATGAGGGGGCGGATGCGGGGGTGCGGCGTTGGCATGCGTCAGGATACCGTAGCCTTCCCACGTCCTCCGGCCCGGGCCGTACGGCAAGCGAGTGGGGCCGCGGCGGCGTGCCACGGCCCCGAACACGGTCGAGCCTCGGTGCGAAGGGTCGGGCTCAGGCCTGGACGCCAGCTTCGCGCTTGCTGCTGCGCCGGCGGGTGCGCTTGCGTCCGCCGCCGTTCGTGCCGCGCCGCTCCAACGACTCGACGCCGCCCACCAGGGCCAGGTCCAGGACGCCGTCGAGGTCGGCGACTTCGTGGAGCTGAAGGCTCTTGGTGAGGTGCGTGGCGATGTCCTTCATGTCGGCGCTGTTGCGATCGGGGAAGATGATGTGCTTGATGCCGGCCCGCTTGGCCCCCAGAATCTTCTCCTTGAGCCCGCCGATGGGCAACACCCGGCCACGCAGCGTGATCTCGCCGGTCATGGCCACGTCCTTGCGCACGGGCAAGCCGGTGAGCGCGCTGATCAGCGAGGTAGCGAGCGCCACGCCGGCGCTCGGCCCCTCCTTCGGCGTCGCTCCGGCAGGCACGTGGATGTGGATCTCGCTCTCGTCGAGCGTCTCCCTGGCGATGCCGAAGCGCTCCGCGTTCGACTTGGCATAGGTCAGTGCCGCACGCGCCGACTCCTTCATCACGTCGCCGAGCTGCCCGGTGAGCACGAGGCCCCCCTTGCCCGGCGTAATGGAGGTCTCCACGAAGAGGATGTCGCCGCCGACCGGGGTGTAGTACATGCCCGTCGCCACGCCCACGAGGTTCTCCTCGGCCTCGGACTCCGGCGTGAAGCGGTGTGCACCCAGGTAGCCCTCCAGGCTCCGTTCGGTGATGCGCACGCGCTTGGCCTCGCCTTCGGCGATCCGGCGCGCGGCCTTGCGGCACACCGTGCCGACGATGCGCTCCAGGTTGCGCACCCCGGCCTCGCGCGTGTAGGCGGTGATGACGCTGCTGATCGCGCCGTCGGACATGTTCAGCTGGTTCGGCTTGAGGCCGTTCTCCTCGATCTGGCGCGGCAGCAGGTAGCGCTTGGCGATCTCGAGCTTCTCCTGCTCGATGTAGCTGGAGAACTCGATCATCTCCATGCGGTCAGCGAGCGCTTCGGGGATCTGCTGAGCGTAGTTGGCGGTTGCGATGAACAGCACCTCGGAGAGGTCGAACGGCACGCCGAGGTAATGATCGACGAAGTTGTTGTTCTGGGCGGGATCGAGCACCTCGAGCAGGGCCGAGGACGGGTCACCCTGGTACGAGGCCCCGAGCTTGTCCACCTCGTCCAGGAGGAAGACCGGGTTCTTGGTGCCTGCCTGCCGGATGCCCTGGATGATGCGGCCCGGCATCGAGCCGATGTAGGTGCGCCGGTGTCCGCGGATGTCGGACTCGTCGCGGGCGCCACCGAGCGAGATGCGCACGTACTCGCGCCCGAGTGCCTTCCCGATCGACTTGGCGATGCTGGTCTTGCCGACGCCGGGCGGCCCCACGAACAGCAGGATCGGGCCCTTGTTGACCTCGAAGGCGTCGAGCTCGCCCTTTTGAGCCCGCTCCTCCTTCAGCTTCCGTACGGCAAGGTACTCGAGCACACGGTCCTTGACCTTCTCGAGGCCGTAGTGGTCCTCCTCGAGGATCTTGCCGGCCATGCCGATGTCGAGCCGGTCCTCGCTGCGCTTGTTCCACGGCAGCTCGGTGATGGTCGTCAGGTAGGTCCGGATGACGGAGGCCTCGGCCGAGTCGGGGTGCATGCGCGACAGGCGGTTCAGCTCGCGCTGCGCCTCCTTCATCACGACCTCGGGAAGCTCCAGCGCCTCCAGCTTCTCGCGGAACGACTCCACCTCGTCCTCGTCTTCGTCGCTGCCGGACAGCTCCTTCTGGAGCGCCTTGATCTGCTCCCGCAAGAAGAACTCGCGCTGGTTGCGGTCGATCTCCTCCTTGACCTCGCGCTGGAGCCGGCGCTGGGTCTCCTGCAGCTCGAGTTCCGTATCGATCAGGAGCAACACCTTGCGCAGGCGCTCCTCGACCGTGGGTGCCTCGAGCACGCTCTGCTTGTCGGGCAGCTTGAAGTCCAGATGGTAGGCGACGTAGTCGGCGAACTGGCCGGCATCCTCGAGGTTCATCACGAACT
>CAZIBD010000016.1:0-53494 GCA_964536935.1 uncultured bacterium
GAGTTCTTGACGCAGAACCCGGACCTCCTCGCCGACATCCGCGAACGAGTCATGACCGAGCTGCAGCTCGGCAAGCAGGTCCACCACCGGAGCGCGTCGTACGACATCGAGGACGCCGGCTCCGAGGACGACGCCCTGGAAGCCTGAGCCGCCGGGGCCCCGGTCGCCGCCGACCGGGGCCCCGGTCCCACCATGTGACGTATGTCCCGCGCCCGCCCTACGGGGCGGGCTGTATCGTGCCCGTGAAGGGAGTCATGTGCTTCGCCCTATCGTGGGCCGGTCGAGGCTGTGTCCACGTAAACGCGCGATGGCGGGCGCATCGCTTCGCCAGGATTAGTATGAAGTGGTGGAACCACCGTTTAGGCCCCAGGCGGACCAGGCATGCAAGCGATGCCCGGCTCGGCTGGGGTCGGACGTAGGAGTTGGTAGAGCATGGGTGTCACTGAACCACTGACCAGGCCCGCACCCGACCAGAGCGTCGAGGCGGTCGTCAACGACTTCTCCATCGCGGTCGCCACCGCGAACGGGACCGGCAGTCAGACCGCGAACCTGACGCTGCTCCGTAGTTTCTTCAAGATGGGAATCCCCGTCCACGGGAAGAACATCTTCCCCTCCAACATCCAGGGCCTGCCGACCTGGTACAACATCCGGGTCAGCCACCAGGGGTATATCGCCCGTCGTCCGGCCGAGATCCTGGTGGCGTACAACGCCGCCACGGTGGCCGAGGACGTCGCCACCCTTCCCTCCGGCGGCGTGTGCATCTTCAACGAGGAGCTCAACGCCGACACGGCCCGCAAGGACCTGGTTTACTACGGCGTCCCGGTCAAGGAGCTGCTCAAGGGCAACCCGCTCAAGGGGAAGCTGCGCGACTACGTGGCCAACATGACGTACGTCGGGGTGGTGGCGTGGCTGCTCGGCGTCTCGCTGGAGACCGTCGAAGAGGCGCTCTCGTTCCACTTCGGCCGGCGGCAGAAGCTGGTCGACAGCAACATGGCCGTCGTCAAGGACAGCTACGAGTGGGCCGAGGCGAACCTGGAGAAGAAGGATCCCTACCAGGTCGAGCCCATGGACGCGACCGAGGGCCTCATCCTCATGAACGGCAACGAGGCCGGAGCGCTCGGGTCGCTGTTCGGCGGCGCCACCGTCGCCGCCTGGTACCCCATCACCCCCTCCACCGGCTTCATCGACTCCTTCCGCGCGCACGCGCCCAAGTTGCGCACGGCCCCCGATGGCACGCCGACCTACGCGGTCGTGCAGGCCGAGGATGAGCTCGCTGCCATAGGCATGGTGATCGGTGCTGGGTGGGCCGGGGCGCGTGCGCTCACGGCCACGTCGGGCCCGGGCATCTCGTTGATGTCCGAGTACGTCGGCCTCGGCTACTTCGCCGAAATCCCCGCCGTCATCTGGGACGTGCAGCGCGTGGGGCCCAGCACGGGCCTTCCCACCCGCACCAGCCAGGGGGACCTCGGTTTCGCCTACCGGCTCGGTCACGGCGACACCTGCCACCCGGTCCTGCTCCCCTCCAGCATCGAAGAGGCGTTCGAGCTGGGCCACAAGGCTCTCGACCTGGCCGATACCCTGCAGACGCCGATCTTCGTGCTGTCGGACCTCGA
The DNA here is from genome assembly GCA_964536935.1 of uncultured bacterium. Taxonomy (GTDB): domain Bacteria; phylum Deinococcota; class Deinococci; order Deinococcales; family Trueperaceae; genus JASBRS01. The sequence continues at coordinate 1,614 of CAZIBD010000016.1, forward strand.
CCTCGGCATGAACAACTGGATGGGCGAGCCCTTTGCCTATCCCGAGGGCCCGGTCCAGCGCGGCAAGGTGCTGAGCGCCGAAGAGGTGGAAGAGCGCGGCTTCGCGCGCTACCGCGACGTCGACGGAGACGGCATCCCGTACCGCACGCTGCCCGGCAACCCCAACGCCCTGTCGGCATACTTCGCGCGCGGGACCGGCCACAACGATGCCGCCTTCTACAGCGAGCGGCCCGAAGACTGGACCGAGAACATGGACCGGCTGGTGAAGAAGTTCGATACCGCCCGCACCCTGGTCCCCAAGCCCGTTCTCGACACCATGCCGGGTGCCACGGTCGGCATCCTGGCCTTCGGCACCACCCGCTACGCGATCGAAGAGGCGCGCGACCAGCTCGCCGCCGAAGGCGTCTCCACCGATTTCCTGCGCCTGAAGGCGCTCCCGATCGGTGAGGAGGTGCGGTCGTTCATCCAGGGGCACGACCTCGTCATCGTCATGGAGATGAATCGCGACGGACAGCTGTTCGAGATCCTGAAGGCGGAGTGCCACGACTGCAAGGCGCACCTGGAGTCCATCGCCTACCTGGACGGCATGCCCTGGACGGCGGCGTGGGTGCGCGAGAGGGTCGTCGCGACCATCGCGGAAGGACGGAGCTGAGGTCATGGAACGCACCATGAAGGTCAACCTGCTCGGCATGTCGAAGGCCGACTACGCAGGGCGCCCCTCGACGCTGTGCAAGGGGTGCGGCCACAATTCGATCGCCAACCAGGTCATCCAGGTGGCCTACGAGCTCAACCTGAAGCCGCACGAGATCATCAAGCTGTCGGGCATCGGCTGCTCGAGCAAGTCGCCCACGTACTTCCTCGGCCAGTCGCACGGTTTCAACGGGCTGCATGGCCGCATGCCGTCGCTTGCCACCGGCGCCCTCACGGCGAACCACACGCTTCGCGGGCTGGGCGTCAGCGGCGATGGTGACACCGGCAGCATCGGGATGGGGCAGTTCAAGCACCTGGTGCGCCGCAACGTGCGCATGGTCTACATCGTGGAGAACAACGGTGTCTACGGCCTCACGAAGGGTCAGTTCTCCGCGACCGCCGAATACGGCCAGGACCTCAAGTATGCGGGCCACAACGACTTCCCGGCCATCGACCTCTGCATGGAGGCCGTCGTGGCCGGTGCCGGTTTCGTCGCGCGCAGCTTCGCGGGCGATGCCAAACAGGTGCGCGAGCTCCTCAAGGCCGCCTTGAGCCACCGCGGCACGGCCGTGCTCGACATCATCAGCCCGTGCGTGGCGTTCAACGATGAGGACGACTCGCACAAGAGCTACAAGTACGGCCGTGAGCACGAGCAACCGCTCCACGAGATCGGCTTCTTCCCGGCCGAAGAGGAGATCGTCATCGACCCTCAGGAGCCGGGGCAGACCACGCTGGTGGAGCTCCACGACGGCTCGAAGATCAAGCTGCACAGCCTCGAGGACAGCTACGACGCCACCAACAAGGCCGCCGCTATCCAGCGTCTCCAACAGGCCGAGGACAACGGCGAGTTCATCACCGGCCTGATCTACTACGACCAGAGCCGGCCTTCGCTCGCCGAGGTCAGCGGTCTCAACGGCCGCCCCCTGTCGGCGCTCCCCGACGAGCTGCTACGCCCCTCGAAGGAGGCGCTCGAAGACCTGATGCGCTCGTACAACTGACCGTCGCCGGGTGCGCTCGCGCGCCCGGTGGATGTCCCGTGCAGAAGCGCGGCCCGGTGCCAAGACACCGGGCCGCTGCCGTTCAGGGGTCGCGCACCGGGTACTTGGGCAGCTGCGTGGCGATGAGGAAGTCGCGGACGCGGGTGGGGAGGCGCTCGAGCGCGAGCCGCAAGCGCGCGTCACTGCCTACCGGGTAGTACGGCCGCGGGCGCCGCGACCCAAGCGCCGACACGATGACGGACGCCACCGTTTCGGGCGGGACGCCGCGGGCGGTCTCGATGAACTGGCGCATCTTGGCGAAGACCGGTCCGTAGAGGGCGGTGGCCCTGGCCGGCAGGCGCTGCTCGAGCCTCTGGATGCGCTGCAGTGAGCGTTGCCACAAGGGGGTGGACACCGTCCCCGGCTCGATGATCGACACGCTGATGTCCCACGGCGCCAGCTCCATGCGCAGGGCGTCGCTCATGGCTCGAAGCGCGAACTTGGATGCGTTGTACGGCCCCGTGAACGGCGTCGAGATGGATCCCGACACCGACCCGATGTTGACGATGTGTCCACCGGCGCGCCGCAGCAGCGGAAGGACCGCCTGGGTCACGGCGAGCGCCCCGGTGACGTTCACGTCGAACTGCTCGCGCACGTCCTCGAGTGGAACGAACTCGAGCGGGGCGGCGACCACCATGCCCGCGTTGTTGACGAGGCCGTAGAGGCCGTCCGCGCCCAGCTCACCGTCGAGGATGCGGGCCGCATCGGCGACGCAGGCGGGATCGGTGACGTCGATGTAGAGAGGGAAGATGGCGCCTCCACTCAAGCGCGCGAGCGCCTCGCCGTCCTCGGTTCGGCGCACGCCCGCGTAGACGCGGTACCCTTTCTGCGCCAGGGTCAACACGGCAGCCCTGCCGATGCCGGAGGAAGCACCGGTAACCAGGATGGCGGGAGGAGAGGTCTGCACCACGGCTACGTTAGAATTGTATGACAAGCATGGGAACCGGGCCATGCGAATTGCGCTCATTTCCGAAACATTCCTTCCCAAGGTGGATGGCGTCGTCACCCGCCTGGTCCACACGCTCGACGCGCTCGAGGCGCTGGGGCACGAGGTGCTGGTCCTTGCGCCGCCGCCCGCACCGGCACACTACGGGCGCTTCCGGGTGGTCGCCGCGACCGGCCTGCCGTTCCCGTGGTACCCCGAGCTCCGTGTGGCATTGCCGTCGAGAAGGCTTGCCCGCGAGGCCGGGGCCTTCCACCCGGACGTGGTCCACGTGGTCAATCCGGTCCTGTTCGGAAGCTGGGGTGCGATCTGGGCGCGGCGCCGCGGCCTGCCCCTGGTGGCCAGCTTCCACACCGATCCGAAGGTCGTGCAGCGCCTCGGCCTCGGCTGGCTCCAGCGCCCCCTCGAGGTCGTCGACCGCGAGATCCACAACCTTGCCGACGTCACGCTGTGCACCAGCCCCCAGATGGTCGAGCTGGCACGCGGACTTCACGTCCGGCGCGTGCGCCTGTGGCCCAAGGCGGTGGACAGCGTCCGCTTCCGGCCGGAGCAGGCCACGCCGGAGATGCGCTCCCGGCTCACGGACGGGCAGCCCGAGGCGCCGCTGGTGGTGTACGCGGGACGCGTCAGCTTCGAGAAACGTGTGGACGTCCTGGCCGAGGCCGCCAAGCGCCTGCCCGAGTTGCGCTTTGCGGTGGTCGGCGACGGCCCCGCGCTGGCCTGGCTCCGCCAGGAGCTGACCGGCACCCGCACGGTCTTCACCGGCTTCCTGGAGGGGGACGAGCTGGCGGCGGCGTACGCCAGCGCCGACGTGTTCGCGTTTCCGTCCGACTCCGAGACGCTCGGCTTCGCCGCCCTGGAGGCCATGGCCGCCGGTGTCGCCGTGGTGGCGGCCCGCGCGGGCGGCATCCCCCACATCGTGCGCCACGGCGACAACGGCATCCTGGTGGAGCCGGGCGACGGCGCGGCCCTGGCGGGCGCCCTGAGCGGCCTGGTGAACGACCCAGCGGCCCGAGGGCGCATCGCGGCCCGCGGGCGCCAGGACAGCGAGCGGTGGTCGTGGGAGGCCAGCACGCGGGCGCTGGTGGGGTTCTACGAGCGCGCGTTGCGGCTCCACGGCTCGCGAGCGCGTGGCGGCAGCCCGGCGCGCGACGCCTTGGCCGGCTGAGGGAACCTCCTGCACGCGATAGGACAATTGGCCCTGGCCCGGCCGACCGGCGTGAACCTAGGCTGTCGGAAAGCCCGCCATGCGTCGGACGGTCGTCGATTCGCGTCGCGACTGGGCACGGAGGTTGCCATGCACTACGAGTACCAGGCAGCGGTTCACGAGGAGGCGTCGGGCCAGCGTCTGCGCCAGCTCGTGCGCCGCCTGCAGGCCGCGCGCTGCGAGGTCCAGTACGACCGAGCCGCGGGCAACCTGCGCCTCCGGGTCCGCGACGGCGAGGATGCATGGATGCAGACCGCGCTCGTCACCATGCTCCTGTTGTCCTTCAAGGACGTCGTGAGCTGGGGCGGGCATTCGCAGCGCGTCGACGACGGCCGGGCCGTGCTCCAATTGCCGGCCGGCCGCGAGGGATCGCTGCAGGCCTGAGGGCCAGATCGGGACTCCTCTCCGGGGTTGGGCGCCGTCGACGGGGCGGCGCCCATCATTTTTGGCTGCCCGTCCGCTCGGCGCCCAGCCTGGCCATCCCTTCCCGGTCGCTGGGCAGGGAACGGCGCTCGACGCGGCGCTGGCGGCTGCCTCGACGCTGTCCGTAGCGCAGAGGTGCGGAAGCCGTGTCACGGAGCGCCGGGGTAGACTCGCCTCCGGCCCGCACGGCCCCGGAACGATCCGCGGGCACCAGCGTGCCTGCGAGGATCGATATGGTCACCGCCGTCTACCTGCCCGCCCTGCTGCTCTCGTTCTGCAACGGCCTGCTCATTCCGACGCTGCCGATCTTCGCGAGCAGCCTGCACGTGTCGCTGGGCGTGGTGGGCGTCGTGCTGGGGGCGGAATCGCTGGGGACGTTGCTGGCCGACGTTCCCGCGGGTGCGCTGCTTCGTCGCGTCAGCGACAAGGGGGCCATGACCGGCGGGCTGGCGCTGGTCGGCGTGTCGGCGCTGTTGATCGTTCCGACGCGCAGCGTGCTTCTGGTGATCGCGCTGCGGCTGCTGTCCGGCTTCGGCCTCGCTCTGTTCAATCTGTCGCGACACGCGTTCCTGACCGAGGCGACCCGAGGCGGGAAGCGGGGACGCGCCATCTCGGCCTTCGGTGGGGTCAGCCGCGTCGGCACCTTCCTCGGGCCGGCGGCGGGCGGGCTGGTGGCGGCGGCGTTCGGGCTTCGCGCTCCGTTCGTGCTGGTCGCGGGGGTGGTGCTGGTGGCGATCGTTACGGTGCTCCGTTTCGTACCTCGGGGGGCGCCGAGGGAGCGTCCGAGCGCCGAAGCGCGCCCTACGGCGCCGGCGTTCGCTACGGTCAGGGGCTTCACGGGCGTGCTTTCCACCGCGGGCATGGCGCAGTTGATGGCGCAGACGCTGCGCGCCGGGCGCAAGGTGCTGCTGCCGCTCTACGCCAGCCAGGTGCTCGGCCTGGACGTCGGCACGGTCGGCTTCATCCTGTCGGCGTCGGCGTTCGCGGACATGACCCTGTTCTATCCGGCGGGGTGGCTCATGGACCGCCGGGGCCGCAAGTTCGCCATCGTCCCGAGCTTCCTGATCCAGGCCGCGGGGCTGGCGCTCGTCCCGCTCACGCAGGGGTTCGTGACGCTGCTCGGTGTGGCCGTGCTGCTCGGATTCGGCAATGGCCTCAGCGCCGGGACCATGATGACGCTGGGGGCGGATCTGGCGCCGCGGGAAGCGCTCGGCGAGTTCCTGGGGGTGTGGCGGCTCGTCGGCGATGCCGGCTCTACCGGTGGGCCGCTCCTGGTCGGGGCGGTCGCCGAGGTGCTGGATCTCGGTCTGGCCGCCGTGGCGGTCGCCGCGGTCGGCCTGGGCGCGGCCCTGTTGTTCGCCTACCGGGTACCCGAGACGTTGCGCCGCGCGTGAGCGGCGCCCGAGCAGCGGGTCCGCGGGTCGGATAGAATCGGCCGGAGCAGCACGGCGCGAGGAAGCACCGCGGGCCGGGGAGACCCGGAGCGACGTCGAACACGTCAGGCGCGAGCGAGGCGGCGAGCGATGGTGGACTGGGCAGGAGCGGAGAAGGGAAGCGGAGCCACTGCGTTCTTCCGCTCGCACCCGCAACCGATGATCGTCTACGAGCCGGACACCCTCCGGGTCCTCGCGGTCAACGCCGCTGCCGTGACGCACTACGGCTACCCCGAAGACGAGTTCACCACCTTGACCCTCCTCGACATCCGCCCACCCGAGGAGGTCGAGCGCATGTTGACGGCCCGCGCCGGGCGCGAGCCGCCCTACGTGTTGCCCGACAGCTTCCGCCACCTGCGCAAGGACGGCACGGTGTTCGATGCCGTGCTCAGCGTCTTCGCGGTACGCTTCCGCGGCGCGCCGGCTCGCCTGGTGGTGGTCGCGGACGTGAGCGGAGACCGGCGCGCCTTCGCGAGCCTGCTGCGCGCCGAGGAGAAGTTCAGGGCGCTGTTCGAGAACGCTTACGACGCGATCGCGCTGATGCAGCACGGGCGCTTCGTCGAGTGCAACAGTCGCACCGCCGACATCTTCCGCCTGCCGCGCGAGCGCTTCCTGGGGCGGCGTCCGAACGAGCTGTCGCCGGCCTATCAGCCCGACGGGCGCAGCTCCAGGCACGCGTCCGACGAGCACATGCGACTGGCGATGGCCGGCGAGGAGCAACGCTTCTCGTGGGTGTACCTGAAGGCCGACGGCACGCCGTTCGACTCCGAGGTCCACCTGTCGCGGCTGGAGGTCGGCGGGGAGGTCTTCCTCAAGGTGCAGGTCCGGGACGTGAGCGAGCAGAATCGCCAGCTCGACGAGCTGCGCGAGCTTCGGCAGGCGGTCGAGCAGGGCTCGAGCACGGTGCTCCTGACCGACGCCGAGGGTCACATCCGTTACGCCAACCGACGCTTCAGCGAGGTCACGGGCTTCGACAAGGACGAGGTCGTCGGCTGGCACGCCTCGGTGCTGGCGGCTCCCGACAGCGACAACACGGATCTGCGCGAGATCGCCGACGTGATTCGGCGCGACGGCGTGTGGCGGGGGGAGTTCGTCAACCGCACCCGGGACGGCGGACGGGTCTGGGAGCGCGCTCAGATCACCGCCGTCACCGACGAGAACGGCCACGTGCTGCAGTATCTCAAGGTGGCCGACGACATCACCGAGCGACGGGTGATGTCGGCACAGCTCGAGTACCTTAGCACCCACGACGCCCTCACCGACCTGCTCAACCGCGTGGGCTTCGAGGACCGGCTGGTCGCGGCGCTTGCCGAGCGGCGTGTCGACGGCCGCCGCTCCGCGGTGCTGGTGCTGGACCTGCAGGGCTTCCAGCTTCTCAAGGATGGGCTCGGCGCGGAGGCGGGCGACGAGCTCCTCCGTCTCGCCGCTCGCCGCTTGACGGTAGCGCTGGGGGGCGAGGGAGCAGTGGCACGCGTGACCCGCGACGAGTTCGCGATCGTCACCGGCCCGCTGGCACGGGCCGTGGACGCCGCCGAGGTGGCGGCGCGGTTGCTGGGGGCGCTCGAGGAGCCGGTCGAGGTGGAGGGGCGCGAGGCGTCGCTACGGCCGCGGCTGGGGATCGCCGTGTATCCCGACCACGCGGAGCGGCCGGCGGACCTGCTCAAGAACGCCTCGCTGGCGCTCGCCCGCGCCCGGTCGCAGGGAGGCGCCGCCTTCGCGTTCTTCACGCCGGCGATGGACGTACGGGCGCGCGAGCGCTTCGCGCTCGAGGGCGAGCTCCGCGCCGCGTTGAGCTCGGACCAGCTGGTGCTGCACTTCCAGCCGATGGTCGGGCTCGGCCGCGACCATACGATCGGGGTCGAGGCGCTGGCGCGGTGGCAGCACCCCGTGAGGGGGATGCTGGGTCCCGATGCGTTCATTCCGCTCGCGGAGGAGACGGGGATGATCCGCGAGCTCGGCCTTCAGGTGCTGCGGAAGGCGTGCACGCAGTTCCGTCGCTGGCTGGACGACGGCGTGCCCGTCGACCGGGTCGCCGTGAACCTGTCGCCGGTCCAGCTCCGCTCGACGGCCCTGGTCGACGGGGTCCGCGAGGTGCTCAAGGCCTGCGGCGTCCCGCCGCAGCGCTTCGAGTTCGAGATCACCGAGACCGCGGCGATGCTCGATGCCCGTCGCGGCGCCGAGGTCCTCGACGAGTTGCGGACGCTAGGCGCGCGCGTGACGCTCGACGACTTCGGCACGGGGTACGCGTCGCTAGCCTACCTGCGCGACCTCCCGTTCGACGCCATCAAGCTCGACCGCAGCTTCGTCCGGCGCCTGGGGACCGCGGCGTCGGCGGCGGACGAGGGCATCCTGGCGGCCGTGGTGTCGCTGGGACGCAGCCTCGGCGCCACGGTCGTGGCCGAGGGGGTGGAGACCCCCGAGCAGCTTGACGCGCTCGAGCGCATCGGCTGCGACGCGGTACAGGGCTTCCACCTGGCGCCGCCGATCCCGGCTTCCGATCTTCTTGCGCGGCTCCAGTCGCTGCGGATCGGCGTGGCGCGCTAGGGCGCGTTCCGTCCGGACCCTTCAGGGGAGAAGGGTCACCCACCGCAGAGGCGCTTCGACGCCGGCCTCCGCACGACAGCGGCCGCAGGCGTAGCGGAGCCGGCTGCGGCGATAGCGCGGGACCTGGTGGCCACAGCGGTCGCACACCAGCGCGTGGGGCGCCGCCGGGAGCACGACGCTGTCGGCGGTCGCCAGCCGTTGCGGGCGAGCGCCGAGACGGCGGCAGGCGGCCTTCCACCGGGCGCCATGCCCGTCGCCCGGAGTCAAGGCGTGTGCGATCTCGTGCAGCACGGTGTCGCGCACGACGTCCTCGCCGTTGAGACGCGTCAGCGGCGCCGACAGTGAGATGCGCCGCAACGCCGGCTGGCACGATCCCAGCCGGCGGCGGGCGTGGTCGAAGGCGAAGGTCCAGTGCTCGAGCCCCTGCTCGCGCATCAGCGCCGTGGCCATGGCGCGGGCCTCGTCGAGGGTCATGCCGTCGCTCCTACCCCTTCCACGTGTGGCGCAGGACCCGGACCCAGTTCTGATACGCGATCTTGAGCAGCGCGTCGTCGTCGTAGCCGTGATCGGCAAGCGCGTCGAGGAGACGCTGCACGCCGGCGACGTCGCCGATCCTCGCGGGGATGCGGGCGCCGTCGAAGTCCGAGCCCAGGCCGACGCGGGTGATGCCCACCTTGTCGACGAGGTGGTCGATGTGACGAACCATCACGTCCAGGCCGACGTCGGTGTCGTGCCCGCCGTCGGGGTCCAGGAAGCCGACCGCGAAGTTCAGCCCCACCATGCCGTCGGACCAGCGGATGGCGTCGAGCTGGTCGTCGGTGAGGTTGCGCGGGCTCGGGCAGATGGCGTGGGCGTTCGAGTGCGTGGCGACCAGCGGCGCCTGGCTCAGCTCCGCGACGTCCCAGAAGCCCCGGGCGGTGATGTGGGAGAGGTCGATCATGATGCCGAGCTCGTTGCACCGCTCCACCAGCCTGCGCCCCAGCGACGTCAGTCCGGGGCCGCTGTCGGGGCTGCCGGGGAAGGCGAACGGCACGCCGTGGCCGAAGGCGTTGGCGCGGCTCCAGACGATCCCGAGTGACCGCAGCCCCGCCCGGTAGTAGATGTCGAGCGCGGCCAGCTCCGGATCGATCGCCTCGGCGCCCTCGAAGTGCGCGATGGCGGCCAGCACGCCTTCCTCGATGCTGCGTTGGAGATCGTCGGCCGCCGTGACCAGGCGCATGCGTCCGCCTGCGGTGAGGCGGTACAGGATCGAGAACATGCGGTTCTCGGCGTGCACGGCATGCAGCTCGTCCACCGGCGGGGCCGGCGGCGTGACGGTGCGACCGTCGGCGGTCTTCCGGCGCCCCTGGAAGGGATCGCTGCCGGGCAGGGTCGGCGGGAACATGGCGAAGAAGCCGCCGGCGAACCCGCCTTCCCGCGCGCGCGGGTAGTCGATGTGTCCGTCGGATTGCCGCTCGAAGAAGTCTCGTTCGCTATGCTCGAGGTGCATGAGCAACGTGTCGTTGTGGCCGTCGAACACGGGGATCATGGGATCGAGTGTACGTCTCTGCCGGGCGCTCGTCCCCCTGGTCCCGGCTGGGGCACATGTCCCTTGGTCGAGATACTCCCTAGGGATATCGTCAGACACGAAGGAAATGTCCCGCGCGCAGGAGTGACCGCGGCGGCGGGTGGAGGCGAGGAACCATGAAGGACAAGCTCAACGTCATCGTCATGAACGGCACGGTGGACAAGCTGCTGGCCATGGCTACGATCGTGTCGGGCGCCGTCGCCATGGGCAAGGAGGTCAACCTGTTCGTGACCTTCTGGGGCCTGATGGCGTTCAAGAAGGGTGCCTGGCAGGATCCCTCGCAGCAGAAGCTCCCGGCCGAGTACCAGGAGTTCGGGCCCATGATGCAGGAACGCATGCAGAGCATGGGCATCAACCCGTGGATGCAGACCCTCATGACCGCCAAGGAGATCGGCGAGGTCAAGGTGTACGCCTGCAGCATGACCAAGGACATGTTCGGCATGGAGCTCGACCAGATGGAAGACGTCGTCGACGGTGAAAAGGGCGTCGCGGGTTTCATCTCGATGTGTGACGACGCCGAGGTCCTGGTCTTCTGAGGCCACGGGCCACGAGCCAGGAGAGAAAGGAACGATCATGGCAGACACGAACGTCAAGCAGGAGATCGACGCCCGCGGAAGCGCGTGCCCCGGCCCCCTGATGGAGCTGATCCGCGGCATCAAGGCTTCCGGCACGGGCGACGTCGTCGCGGTGCTCTCGTCCGACCCCGGGTCGAACAAGGACATCCCCGACTGGGTCGAAAAGATCGGCTACGAGCTGGTAGCCAACGAGGACCACGGCGACTACCACCGCTTCGTCGTCCGCAAGAGCAAGTAGCGCACGAGCGCAGAATCGTCCCGGACCCGGCCGCCCATCGGTAGCCCGATCCGGGACGCTCCTGGGAGGCAAGCATGCACCGCATCGTCATCATCGGCGGAGGGCCGGGGGGGACCATCACAGCCAACCACCTGGCCGAAGGACTCGCCGGCGAGATCCGCGCAGGCAAGGTGGAGGTCACGCTCCTCACGGACCAGCCCGAGCAGGTCTACAAGCCGGGGTTCTTGTACCTGGCGTTGGGGCTGGAGGCCCCCGAGCACATCCACCGGCCGGTCCGTGAGCTGGTGAGCCCGTACATCCAGGTACGCATCGAGCACGTCAGCCGCGTCGACACGGCCAACCGTCAGGTCATGGTGGACGGGGGCGAGAGCTACCCCTTCGACCAGTTGATCGTCGCCTCCGGGGCGCGGCTCGATCCCGCAGCCACGCCGGGCCTCAAGGAGGCGGGCGACTGGTTCTACGACGAGGAGGCCTCCAAGCGGCTCCACGCGAAGCTGGAGAAGCTGGAGAAGGGCAGGATCGTGGTGTCGGTGATCGGCGTGCCGCACATGTGCCCGGTGGCGCCGCTGGAGATCACCTTCATGCTCGACGACTGGCTCCGCCGACGCGGGCGCCGCGACGCGGTGGAGTTGGCGTACACCTACCCCATCAACCGTACCCACAGCATCGTGCAGTGTGCCGAGTGGGCCACGCCCGAGATGCTGCAGCGAGGGGTCCACATCGAGACCTTCTTCAACGTCGAGGCCATCGACCCCGAGGAGAAGGTGCTCCGCAGCATGGAAGGCACGGAGCTGCCCTTCGACGTCTTGATCGCCGTTCCAGAGCATCGTAGCGCCGCCTACCTCGAGGAGTCTGGCCTGTTGCAGAGCGGCTGGGTGCCGACGGATCGTGAGACGCTGGCCGTGAAGGGCCAGGAGGGGATCTGGGCGCTCGGCGACACCACCGACCTGCCGGTGTCCAAGGCCGGCTCGGTGGCGCACTACCAGTCGTCGCACCTGGCGAAGAACGTCATCGCCCACTACTACGGCGTCGGGCCGGTCGCTCGCTACGATGGCAAGACGATCTGCTTCGTCGAGGCGGGGCTCGATCGCGCTACCTTCATCGAGTTCAACTACCAGAGACCCCCGCGCGTGCCCGAGCCCACCAAGATGATCCACTGGGCCAAGCTCGCGTACAACAACGCCTATTGGCTCACCGCCAAGGGCGCGTTGTAGCGGAGGTTTCCATGAAGAACGAGACCGTCCATAACGCGAACGACGACATCGCGAGCAAGCTCGATGAGCTGCTCGCCAGGACGGCGTCGATCGAGGAGCGCTTGGACGCGCTACAACAGGCGCCATCGCGTCAGCTCGACGGGGCGGTATCGCTGGCGCTGTCGGGGATGACCGACGACATGCTCAAGGGGCTCGTCCGGAAGATCTCCGGCGTTGCAGAGGTTGTCCTGGACCCGGGGGTCCTGGCGCTGCTCGATCGCTTCAAGGATCCCGAGGTGCAGATGGCCCTCGATCAACTGACCGACGCCTCCACGCTGGAGACGGTACGCGGTCTGACCGGGGCCCTCAGCCTCATGAAGAGCGGCATGACCGATGAGATGGTGGCCGGCCTGGTGCGCAAGATCGGTGTCCTGGCCGAGCTGATCCTGGATCCGTTCGTGATCGACGCCATCCAGCGCGCCGCCCGCGCCCTCAAGGCCGGGCAGGCGCAGTACCCGGACGTCAAGGTCCCGCCGGTCGGCGGCATCTTCGGCGCCCTGCGCTCGGCGAACGACCCCGACACCCGCAGGGTCATGGCCTTCGCGCTCGCGGTGATGCAGAACCTCGGGCACGAGTTCGCCTGACCCACCCCGTTCGACGCCCTCGCCTCCGGGCGTATCTGGGCCCGCCGGTCTCTCGTCCGGCGGGCCCCGTTATCGATCGTGCCGCAGCTCCTGCCGTCCGGGGCGGTCGACCCGGCCGGCGGGCCCCTCAGGCCGCGGGCGGGATGTTCTGGTTGACGCGGAAGAAGTTCTCCGGGTCGTAGCGCCGCTTGACGGCGCGCAGGCGCTCGTAGTTGGCGCCGTAGGTCGCCCGGATCCGGTCCGAGCCCTCGTCCATCATGAAGTTGACGTAGGCCGCGCCCGTCGAGTAGGGGTGCAGCGCGTCGTAGTACGCCACCGCCCAGTCCCGCAAGGCGTCCGCCTTGGCCGGGTCGGGGTCCACGCCGACGATCACCTCCGCCCACATCGCGTCGCGGTTGCGGTACGCCGTCGCGTCGCTGCCGACGCGACCGGCCGCGCCGTTGACGGGGTACAGGTGCATCGTCGATTGGGGCGTCGGCAGCGAGCCGCCGCGCCGGGCGTGCTCCCGGATGGCGTCCGCGGAGAGCTTCCCGAAGTAGTCCGCTCGCCAGTACCACTGCAGGCCCGCGGGGTAGAGCGGGTCGAAGAAGGACTGCAAGGCCGGGAAGGGCAGCTCATGCGGGGCGTGGAGGAGCGGCTCGACCTGCTTCAGCAGGGGTTCCACCAGGCGATCGAAGCTCCCCTGGGAGCCGTTGTAGCACCACACCACGGCCGCCACCCGCCGGCCGTGGAGCTCCTCCGGGAACGGAGGCACCGGCGGCACGTCGGTGAACGCAAAGAAGCCTCCCAACTCCTCGGGCGCGCTCTCCATGAGCTCCTGGAAGGCCGTCAGGACCTGCTCGGACCGGTCGAGGTCCCAGAAGGTCGGTCCGCCGACGACGGTGTAAACCGGATGCGCCCGGAACAGGAACGAGGTGACGATGCCGAAGTTACCGCCGCCTCCGCGCAGCGCCCAGAACAGGTCGCGGTGTTCCTCGGCGCTGGCCGTGACCAACCGCCCGTCGGCGAGCACGACGTCGGCGGCGAGGAGGTTGTCGATGGTGAGGCCGCAGCTCCGCGACAGGTAACCGATGCCGCCGCCCAGCGTGAGCCCGCCGACGCCGGTGGTGGAGATGAAGCCGCACGGCACTGCCAGCCCGAAGGGGTGGGTGGCGTGGTCGACGTCCCCCCAGACGCAGCCGCCCTCGACCCGGACGGTCCTGGCCTGGGCGTCCACGCGGACACTCCGCAGCTTCGAGAGGTCGACCACCAGGCCGCCGTCGACGCTTCCCAGGCCGGCGGCGTTGTGCCCTCCGCCACGCACCGCCAGGGTTACGCCGGCGTCGCGTGCGACGCTCACGCAGGCCATGACGTCAGCGGCGTCGGCGACCTGCGCGATCGCGCCGGGGTGCCGTTGGATCATGCCGTTGTACACCTGCCTCGCATCCTCGTACCCGGCATCGTCGGGGGCGAGCACCATGCCCCGGACGGCGCTCCGCAACGAAGCCAGGAAGTCGGGCGCCAGCGGCGCCGGGACGGTGGCCGGGCGAACCTGGGGCCTTCCTACGGGTTCCTGCATACGCTCCTCCTTCACATCCGGCCGGGCGGTGCCGGCCGGCAGTCGCCGGGGTGTAGCGCAGACTAGGGGGTCGAGCGTTCGCCGAGCGTTCGTCCGGACCGGACCGGCCGCCGTCAGCGCTCGAGGTGGGCGAGGAGTCGGCCTGCCCGCGTCTGGTCGGCGTCGTGTCCGCGCGGCGGGCAGCCGTCGAGCACCCGTCGCAGCGCGCTCCGGGCCTCCTCGATCCGGCCGCGCGAGCGAAGCGTCAGCGCCAGGCTCACGGCCGCACGCGCGGCCAGCGGGCGAGCCTTCATGGCCTGAGCGCGCCCCAGAGCGCTATGCAGGCAATCGAGACGAGCCCCGGGCTCGCGGCGCAGCATCGCGTCCAGCCTCGCGATCTCGGGCGCCCACCAACGCTCCTCGTTCGTCTCGGCGAGGTGCGCGGCCCCCGCGAGCGTCGCGCGAGCTTCGTCGCTGCGGCCGCCGGCGGCGAGCGCCACGGCCAGGACGCTCTGGTAGAACGGCCTCCGCACCGCCGCTCCCTCGCGCTCGAGCCCCGCGATGCTGCTGCGCACCCGGTCGATCCGGGCCTCGGCGTCGAAGCGGGGGTCCGCCCAGGCGCCGAAGATCCGACCCCAGTGCACGTAGTAGGCGAACCCGTAACGCTGGCACAGCGCGGTCGTGGCGGTGGCGTGCTCCAGGCAGGCCTTCCGGTCGCGACGCATGTAGTGGAGCGCCGAGGCGTAGGCGTGGGCCAGCGCCTGGCTGTAGGGGTGGCGCAAGGCGTCGGCGAGCCGAACGGCGCGGCGCGAGGCCACGGCGGCGCGATCGGCGAGACCGTACAGCCACAGGGCATGCGCCTGCCACGCCGTCGTGAACACCCCCAGATCCGCGCCGAACACGGACCGCTGCTCGGCGCCGAGCTCGGAGTCGTAGCCACGCTCCGAGCGCTCGAAATGCCGGATCGCGCCTTCCAGCTCGCCCATGGTGAGGAGGGTGCCCGCCATCGCGTGATCGCCCTCGGCTTCCCGGTCGGGCACGTCGCGTGCCAGCGCCTGCAGGCGCTGCGACAGCTCCAGCGCTTCGTGCAGCTGGCCGCTCACGAAGCGCGCCGTCTGCTGGTTGCGGAGCGCCTGGTACAGGCGGCCGAGGTCCCCCAGCCGTTCGCTGAGGGCGCGCGCCCGGTGCATGGCGGCGTCGAGCGCCGGTGCGGTGTAGCCGCCCAGCGAGCGCACGGGGATCACCTTGGCGAGCTGGAGCTCAAGCTCCCATCGGTCGCGCTCTTCCGACGCGGGAAGCGTCTCGAGCAGCGCCAGGGCCCGACCGAGCAGGCGCACGGCCTCGGCGTGCGAGAACACCCTCGCCGCCGCGCCCGCCGCGCGGCGGTAGGCCTCGATCGCCCGCCACGGCTCGCCGCCCTGCTCGTAGTGGTGCGCGAGGCGCCCGCTCATGGCGTCGACGGCCGCGGGCTCGACCCCCTCCAGCGCTCTGGCGACGCGCCGATGTAGCAGGCGGCGCCGGGCCGGGTCCATGCCGACGTAGGCCGCGTCGCGCAGGGCGTCGTGGCTGAAGTCGTAGGCGCCGGCCACCTGCTCGCGGACGATGCGGCGGCGCCACAGCTCATCGAGCGAGCGCACCAGGTCCTCTTCGGACAGATCCGAGGCCCGGCGCAGCACCTCGAAACGGAACGCCCGCCCGAGGGTGGCCGCCAGCCCGGCCAGGCTGCGCGCTGCAGGAGAGAGCTGCGTCAGGCGCGCGGTGAGGACGGCGCGCACCCGGGGCGGCACGGTGGTGGGGGCGACCCCGTCCTCCTGCGCCAGCCACTCGGCGCGCCAGCCGGCATGGGCGCGAAGCGCCTCGACGATGAACAGCGGCACGCCCTCGCTGATGCGGTGGACGCGCTGCAGCTGGTCGTCGGTGAGCGTTGCGTCCGCCACCTCGCAGGCGAGCAGCGCGGTCTCACGCTCGCTCAGCCGACCGAGCTCGAGCTCGACGAGGTGGCCGCCGTAGCGGAGCGCGAGCAACAGCTCTTCCAGAGGGGCGTTGCCGGGCAGCTCTTCGGTGCGTACGGTGGCCACTACGAGCAGCTGGGCGTCGGGCTGGAGCCGGGTGAGAAGGTGGAGCGCGTCCAGCGAATCGGCGTCGGCCCACTGCAAGTCGTCGGCGATCAGCAGGCGCGGTTCGGGCGCCGCCAGCACGGCGTGGCCGATCGCCTCGAGCAGGCGCCGGCGTTGCCAGGCCGACGGCACGGTGTCCGGCGGCGGCCCGACCTCCGCGGCCGGGCTCAGCTCGGGTGCCAGGCGCGCGATCTCCGAGCGCCACGCCGCGGGAAGCTCCGGGATCCCCGCTGCGACCGTCTCGCTGCGCAACCAGTCCAGTGCGAGCCCGTAGCTGAACGGGCCCTCGGCGGCGTAGGCTCGTGCCGAGGCGATCGTGGCGGCATGGGCCTGCTTCGAGCGGACGAACTCCTCGATCAGGCGCGTCTTGCCGATCCCCGCCTCGCCGTAGACCACGACCATCTCCGGATGGGGGGCCCGGCTGCGCCGCCAGGTCTCCTCGAGCGTTTCGAGCGTCGCCGCCCGGCCCACCAGGGGCACCGAATCGCGCGTGTCCTCCGACCCCGACGAGGCGCCATCCGGTCGGTGCTCCGCAGCCAGCAGGGCCTCGTACGCCTTCCGGGTGGCCGGGCCCGGCGCCACGTCCAGCTCGCGGCGAAGGACGCCCGCGCAGCGGTGGAAGGCATGGATGGCTGCGGCGCGGTTCCCTGCGCGCTGATGGAGGCGCATCAAGGCGCGGTAGCCCGCCTCGTCCAGCGGTTCGATCGCGAGCGCCCGTTCGGCGTGGGCCACGGCTGCGGCGTGGGCGCCACGGGCCTCCTGCAGCTCCACGAGGCGCACGAGGCCGGCCAGCAGCGCGTTGCGCAGCCGCTGCCGGAGCGGCTCGATCCAGTCCTCGTAGCACGACGGCAGAAGCTCGCCGCGGTAGAGCGCAGCCGCTCGCTCCAGGGCCCGGAGCTCGGCGCCCACCTCGCTGCGCTCCCGCGCCGCGGCCGCCGTCTCGATCGCCTGCTCGAGCTCGTCCACGTCGACGGACACCTGGGGAGCGCTGACCCATCGCAAGGCGTCCGGTCCGACGGTCAGGAGCGCCTCCGCCTGCGGCAGCTCGGCGCGGAGATGGTGCAGCTCGCGCCGCAGGTTGGTGCGCGCCTGCGCGTCCTGGGAGTCCGGCCAGAAGAGGAACGCCAGGCGCTCGCGCCGGACCGGGGCCTCCCGGTGGAGGATGAGGTGCGCGAGCAAGGCCTGCCGGCGAGCGGACGGAAGCGCCACCTCGCCGCCGTCCCCGTCCGTGATCCGGACGTGACCCAGCAGCTCGATCCTCAGCGTCGTCCCAGGCATGGTCTCCCTCGCGGGTGCCTCCCCGTGGAACGCGGCGTGTGTGTCGATGTCGTGCAGGCAGTCGGGTGGCACCAGCATGCGGGAGGTGTGCGAAGCTGTCAAGCGGCGTGACGCCGGTCGGCGCGTGCAGGTGGCGCCGGTGACGTCGAGGGCGTTGCTGGCGGCGCCGGCTCGCTACAATGCCGCGGGCCGGTCGCGCCGGCCCGGGAGGATCATGCCGTCATCTCCATCCGTCGTCGAAGCCGTTGGCCTGGTCAAGCGCTACGGGGACGTACGCGCCGTCGACGGCGTCAGCTTCGAGGTCCATCGCGGCGAGTTCTTCGGGATGCTCGGTCCCAACGGCGCGGGCAAGTCGACGGCCATGCGCATGATCTACCAGGTGACGCCGCCCACGTCGGGCGAGCTGCGGGTGCTCGGCATGCCGGCCGGCCTGCGGGCGCGCAGCATCAAGGAACGCCTCGGGGTCGTACCGCAGATGGACAACCTCGACGAAGAGCTGCGCGTGATCGACAACCTGCTCATCTATGCGCGCTTCAACGGCATCGGCGGGGGGCGAGCGCGTGGACGCGCCGAAGAGCTGCTCGCCTTCGCCGACCTGGGGGACAAGCGGCGCGCCATGGTCGAGGAGCTCTCCGGGGGCATGAAGCGCCGGTTGACGCTGGCGCGCGGGCTCATGAACGATCCGGAGATCGTCGTCCTCGACGAGCCGACCACCGGTCTCGACCCGCAGGTGCGGCTCAACCTGTGGACCAAGCTCGAGGAGCTCAGGGCGCAGGGGAAGACGTTGATGATGAGCACCCACTACATGGACGAGGCCGAGCGCCTGTGCGACCGGCTGGTCATCATGGACCGCGGCCGCATCATCGCCGAAGGCGCGCCGCTGGACCTGATCCGCGCCCACCTGCCTCCGTTCGTGGTGGAAGCCCGCACCGACGTGGGAGAGGGGAGCCGGCTCGAGGATGCCGCGACCGCCTTGGGGCTCGCCGCCGTGCGCAGCGGGGACCGGGTGAGCGTGTTCGTGGCCGACCCCGATGCCGTGCTGAGCAGCCTCCGCGAGAAGGGGTGGCGTTTGCAGCGGGCGTTCGTGCGTCCCGCCAACCTCGAGGACGTGTTCCTCAAGCTCACGGGACGGGCGCTGAGGGAGTGACGACGTGAGGCGCTGGATCGACGTACGCAGCGCGGCGCGGGTGTGGCAGCGCAACCTCTGGGTCTACCGCGATCGCTGGTACTACGGCTTGCTGCCCAACTTCTTCGAGCCGCTGTTCTACCTGCTCGGCCTCGGCGTCGGCCTCGGCTACTACGTCAGCAGCGGCGGGCAGTTCGGTCAGGATTACCTCACCTATATCGCGCCCGGGCTGGTGGCCGCCTCTGCCATGAACGGCGCTTCCTTCGAGACGACCTACAACGTCTTCGTGAAGCTCCATTTCGGCAGGCTCTACGATGCCATGGTCACCACCCGGGTCAACATGGAGGATGTGGCGATGGGGGAGTGGTGGTGGGCGATCACACGCTCGCTCATCTACGGCGGCATCTTCCTGCTCATCACGCTGTTCTTCGATACGCCCCTGACGTGGCGACTGCTGCTCGCCGTCCCGGCGATCGCGCTGGTCGGCTACTGCTTCAGCGCCATCGGGCTGGCCTTCACCTCGGTCATTCGGATCATCGACGTGTTCGCCTACTACTTCACGCTCTTCATCACCCCGTCGTTCCTCTTCTCGGGGATCTTCTTTCCGGTGCAGGATCGGTTCCCCGAGGCCCTGGTGTGGGTGGCGCAAGCGACCCCGCTGTACCGGGCGGTGCAGCTGGTGCGCGGGATCGTCAACGGTGCCTGGCAGGGCGTCGGCTTCGACGTGGCCTACCTTCTGGTGGTCGGCACGGCGCTGGGCGTATTCGCGGTATGGCGCATGCAGCGCCGCGTGATCCGCTGAGCCCGCCCCTCAGAGGTCCTGCCGGCGGCCCCTCAGCAACTGTGCCGTCTGCTCCGCCTGGTAGACGATCTCGCCATCCTGCTCGAAGCGGAACTGGTAGCGCCTCACCAGGCGCGCCGGCCCCAGGCGGCTGCGCACCTCGTGGGAGCGCAGCAGCACGGGCGGCCCCACGCGCGCCAGACGCTTGAAGTCCGCCCGGTGGATGCGGTTGCCGTAGCCCACCCACCCCTCGTCCCAGCGGCAGCCATGGACGAAGTAGGCGTGCAGCGAACCGAGGTTGGCCGTCAACATCAGCAGCTCGGGTCCGGACACGTGCCGCGGGTGGACGGCCGGGTCGCCCCGCTGCAGCGAACCGTAGGGCAGGTGCCGAGACGTGTCCATCACGGCTTCGACGATGTTGGTCTCGGCGTCGATGCGACGCACCTCGTCGATGAGGAAGGCGGTGCGGTCGTAGAAGTAGGTGTCGAGGAACCGGGTCATCTCGCCGTCCGGGAGCGGCCCCCCCACGTCGTCCGGTGTACGTGCCATGCCCTATTCTCGGCAGCGCGACCGGGCCATGCCGTGTGCGCCCCGACACGGCCGCCGGCGGGTGCGCGGCCGTCTAGGACGCGGCCACGGGGAGGCGGATGGTGATGATGCTGCCCCGCCCCGATGCGCTCGTGGCGGCGATGGTCCCGCCGTGCGCCTCGACCAGGGAGCGCGCGATGGGGAGGCCCAGACCGGACCCTGCGCTGCCCTCCGAGCGCGCGGCGTCGGCGCGGTAGAAACGCTCGAAGATGTGGGGAAGCGCGTCGGCAGGGATGCCGGCGCCGTCGTCCGCGACCTGCAGCACCACCGTGCCCTGCTCGCTCCTCGCCGAGAGCTCCACCCGCCCGCCGCGCGGGGTGTGCTGGAGCGCATTGGCCACCAGGTTCGCCAGCACCTGCCGCATGCGACTGGGATCCACGGTGAGCCGCAACCCGGGTTCCTCGAGGGCGAGATCCAGGCGCACGCCGGCCTGCTCGGCCATCGGCAGGAAGGCCTGGCGCGCGGTCTGCAGCAGCTCGCTCGCGGTCACGTCCTCGCGCTGCAGCCGGAGCTGACCTGCGTCGGCCATCGACAACGTTCGCAGGTCCTCCACCAGGTGCTGCAACTGCCGGGCTTCGCTGTACATCGTCTCGACCGTCGCGGGTGTGGCGTCGAGGACGCCGTCGCGGATCCCTTCCAGGTAGCCGGTCAATACCGAGAGAGGCGTGCGCAGGTCGTGCGCGATGTCCGCCGTCATCTGCTCTCGCAGGCGTTGCCCGCGCGCCACGGCGGCGCTCATGTCGTTGAAGGCCCGCGCCATCTCGCCCAGCTCGTCCTTCGAGCGGATGGGCACCGATTGCTCGAGCGCTCCGCCACGCATCATGCGGATGGCGCCGGTCAGGTCGCGGACGGGCCGGGTGAGGAAGCGGGTGGCCAGCACGCCCACGAGCAGCGCCAGCGCCACCGCCGCGATGGCCGCGTAGGAGATCGCCTGGCCGGTTCGCCGCAGATAGATGCGCTCGAGCGTTCGGAGCTCGGGGGGCGCATCGTAGGTGACGGTTCCGATGCGCGTGCCGTTGAGGCTGACGGGGGTTCCACGGGCCAGCACCCGCGCAGGGATGGTCTGCCCGAGGCGCCAGCGGTGGTTGCCGATGACCGTGATGCCCCGGACGTTGGCGAGCGCAAACGGGTTGCGCCGTTCGAGGCGCTCGTTCCCTGTGCTGGCGGGGTCCCTCCGCAAGGGCGTGGGGGCGGCGACCTTGCTCTGGCCCGGCCCACCGACCGGGACGCCACTCATGCCGTTGCCGGCGGCCGGGATGTGAGCGGGGCCGGCCGGCTCGTTCTCGCCCGTTGCCCCCTGCTTCCCGGCAGGGGCGGCGGGACCGGGCGGCGGGGGATGCAGGTGGTCGGGGACCCCCAGGATCCGGTAGATCTCGCTTTGCAGACCGTCCTCGGCGCCCGCCCAGCTGCCGTTCTGCTGGTAGTAGCTGGTGGCGGCGTCGATGAACGCGCTGCGCGTCTGCTCGAGCCGGAAGGTGTTGAACTGACTGTGGGTGATCCAGCGTGCGCTCACCCCGACCAGCCCGACGCCCAGCACGCTGCTGGCCACGATGATCAGCGTGAGCTTGGTGCGGATCGACCGCACCTTCAGGCCTCGGGCCTGAATCGGTACCCCACGCCGAACACGGTCTCGACGTAGCGCGGGTTGCGAGGATCGCGTTCGAGCTTCTTGCGGAGGTTGCGGACGTGAGCGTCGATGGTTCGCTCGACCCGCTCCGGGGACTCGCCCGGCAGGTGGTCGATGAGGTCGATGCGGCTGAAGACGCGGCCCGGTGCGGCCATCATGGTGGCGAGCAGATCGAACTCCGACGGCGTCAGATCGACGTAGTGGCCGTCGACGCGGACCGTGTGCCGGACCCGGTCGAGCTCCACCTCCCCGACCTGGATCCTCTCCTCCGAGATCTCCCGTTGCTCGTAGCGGCGGAGGACGGCCCGGACCCTGGCGTTGAGCTCGGCCATGCCGAAGGGCTTGGTGACGTAGTCGTCGGCGCCGAGCTCGAGCCCGGCGACCTTGTCCGCCTCCTCGACGCGTGCCGTCAACAGGATGATGGGGGTGTCGGACTCACGGCGGTAGGTCCTGATGAACTCGAGCCCGTCCATCTCGGGCATCATCACGTCCAGCAGGATGAGGTCGGGCTTGGCGTGGCGAGCGGTGAACAGAGCGTTGCGACCGTTGTCGGCGACCACGGTCCTGTAGCCCTGCTTGCCCAGGTACTCCTGCAGCAGGCGCGTGAGGCTGAGCTTGTCGTCGACGATGAGGATCGTCTTGGTCATGGTCGGCACCCACCGTCCCGTCCCACTTCATGACGATGCTACGGCCGGTTTGTTGGCGAGATGTGCAGCTGGAATGCACGCCATGCGAGGGACGGGTGCAGCGTGGCGCGACGGGGTGGCCGAGCGACCCGGTGCCGCCGGGAACTTGCGCGCGTACGATGGCGTGCATGGACGGCTCCCAGGATCCCGTGCGGGGCTCCCGCCGTGAGACGCTCGGGCGCACTCGCGCCGAGCGCCTCGACCGCGAGGACGCGCTCGCGGCGTTCCGCGACGCCTTCGTGCTCGACGACGCTCCGCGCATCTACCTCGACGGCAACTCGCTCGGCAGGCTCCCGAGGCGGACGCGCGAGCGGCTCGCGACGGTCGTCGAGCAAGAGTGGGGCCGCGACCTGATCGGGAGCTGGGGGCGAGGCTGGATCGACGCTCCCCGGCGCGTCGGCGAGCGGATCGCGCCCTTCATCGGCGCCTCCCCCGGACAGGTGGTCGTGAGCGACAGCACCACGATCAACCTCTACAAGCTTGCCGGGGCGGCGCTGGCCGCCCGTCCGCAGCGCTCGAAGGTCGTCTCGGACGCCATGAACTTCCCTTCGGACCTGTACACGCTCGAGAGCGTGGTCCGGAGCCTCGGCCATTCCGCCGTCCTGGAGGTCGTTGCCGGTGCCGAGGACGGCGTGCGCCCCGATCTCGATGCGCTGCTGGAGGCCATCGACGAGACGACGGCGCTGGTGGTGCTCTCGCACGTCAGCTTCAAGAGCGGCTACCTGCACGAGGCCGCCACGGTGGCTGCGAGGGCGCGCCAGGTGGGGGCGTGGTTGCTGTGGGACGTGAGTCATTCGGTCGGCGTCGTCCCCATCGAGCTGGACGCCTGGGGCGCCGAGCTGGCGGTGGGGTGCACCTACAAGTACCTCAACGGCGGCCCGGGAGCGCCCGCCTTCCTGTACGTGAGGCGTGACCTGCAGGCGCGGCTCCGCTCGCCGGTCGAGGGCTGGTTCGGCCGCAAGGCGCCGTTCGGCTTCGACCTCGGGTTCGAGCCGCTCGACGGGGTCGGGCGCTTCCTGGTGGGCACCCCGCCGATGCTCTCGTTGCTGGCCATCGAGGCCGGGCTGGAACCGTTGGAGCAGGCCGGGCTGGCTGCGGTCCGCGCCAAGTCCGAGGCGTTGACCGCGTATCTCGTGGAGCTGGTCGACGCTCGCCTGGTGCCGCTGGGGTTCGTCCTGGGCACCCCCCGTGAGCCGGGCCGGCGCGGCTCCCATGTGAGCCTCCGCCATCCCGATGGCTACCGCATCAACCGTGCCCTGATCGATGCGGACGTCGTACCCGACTTCCGCGAGCCGGATGCCATCCGCCTCGGGCTGGCGCCGCTCTATACGCGCTTCGTCGATGTGTGGGACGCGGTCGAGCGCCTCGTTGCGCTCGTCGAGGCGGGGGCGCATCTCGACTACGAGGCGGCACGTGAGCCGGTGACCTGAGCGTTGCTCCGAGCGGTGTCCCGCTAGAGGCCGGGCGCGGCTTGTCCGGGTAGGTTCGCGCCTTTACACTCCGTGTGGAGTAGGAGGGGTCTCGCCCCCAGCGAAGGTGTGGAGCCGCCGGCAGGGAGGGGGCCGGGCGGCGGGAGGTGCGTGTGGGCTCACAACAGCTCACTACCATCGAACGGGGCATGGCGTACCTGATCGGCCTCGCCAGGGACGGACCGATGACGGTCCAGGAGCTGGCCGGCCGTTTCGGAGCGCCCGTCAGCACGGCGTACCGGTACGTGGCCGCCCTGCGTGAGGCCGGGATGGTCTGGGACCTGCCGGGCGGGCGGGTCGGGCTGGGGCCGCGGTCGGTCCAGCTCGAGCTGGGCTTCCGGAAGGCGCTCGACGAGTGGTCGCCGTGCCAGGGGATCATGCGGGAGCTGGCGGAGGCGACGGGTGAGACGGTGGCCCTTCTGGTACCGCTCGGTCACGAGGTCGTCTGCGTCGACACCGTCGAGAGTGCTCAGCCGTTGCGCTACTCGCTCGCCAAGGGGATGGCGAGGCCGATGCTGCGAGGCGCCCCGGCCAAGGCCATGCTGCCGTTCCTGCCGCCCGAGTTCCTGGAAGAGCTGCTCGGCGCAGACACCGTGCCAGCCGCAGCGGACCGCCGGGAGATCCTCGCCGAGCTGGCCGGCATCCGCGCGCGAGGCTACGCGGTGAGCCGCGAGGAGGTCGACCGCGGCGTGTGGGCCGTCGGCGTCCCGGTCCTCAACGACGCGGGCGGGCTGGAGGGCGCGCTCAGCCTCCTGGCCCCGCTGGTGCGAGTCGAAGGGCGGGAGACGTACCTGGTGAACGCCACGGTGGAGGCGGCGGCGCAGATCCCGACGCTGCCCGGCCGGGGCGCGGGTGGGGTCGCGTGAGGACGCTGCCGGTCACGTCGACGCGGTGCGGCGTCCGGGACGCACGGGGTCCGTTCCGGGTCATCCTGGGGAAACCGGAGGCGCCCGCCCGCGGTCCGCTCCAGAGCCCGGGCGAGTCACCCGATCCGCCGCAACGAAGGAGGCCACCATGGACCTGCACGGGGTGAACCCGATCCTACCGACGCCTTTCACCGACGGTGGCGAGCTGGACATCGCCAGCCTGGAGCGCCTGATCGACTTCCAGCTCGCGGCCGGCGTCGATGGGGTGGCGATCCTGGGGTTCCTGGGAGAGGCGCACAAGCTAGCCGAGGCGGAGCGCCGCACCGTCATCGAGACGGTGGTGGCTCGAGCCGGTGGCGCCATCCCGGTGTGGGTGGGGGTGCGGGCGCTGGGCACGGCCGGAGCGATCGAGCAGGCGCGCGCCGCGCAGGCGCTGGGAGCCACAGCCGTGTTCGTGGCGCCGATCGCGCCGCAGAACGACCAGGCGCTGTACGAGCACTTCCGGGCGGTGGCGCGCGCCGTGGACGTGCCGCTCATCGTGCACGACTACCCCGCCTCGTTCGGCATCACGCTGGCGCCCGAGCTGGTGGCGCGCCTTGCGAACGACGGCTACGCGCCCTACATCAAGCTGGAGGACCCGCCGGTGCTGAGCAAGCTGTCGCGCATCCGCGAGCTCACCGACGGGAAGATCGGGGTGTTCGGCGGGCTGGGCGGGGAGTACTTCCTGGAGGAGCTGCAGCGCGGCGCGCTGGGCATCATGACCGGCTTCGCGTTCCCCGAGGTGCTGGTGGCCATCTACCGGCAGTTCACCGGCGGGGACGAGGCGGGCGCGGCGCGCACCTTCGACCAGTACATGCCGCTGATCCGCTACGAGTTCCAGCCCAAGATCGGGCTGGCGTTCCGCAAGCACATCTACCAACGGCGTGGGGTGTTCGACAGCGCCCACATCCGCCCGCCCGGCATGGCGCTCGACGAGGTCAGCCGGGAGGAGCTCGAGAACCTCATCGCGCGCGTCGGCCTCAGGCTCGAGCCCACCGTCCACGAGATCCGATGACGGCCCTGCTGGCCGTCGACGAGGCCCGGATCCGACGGCGCATCGAGGGCCTCGCAGCCCTCACCGAGCGGGAGCGGCCCTACACCCGGCGGGCCTTCACCGACCTCTACCGGCAGGCACGCGCCTGGCTCGCCGACGAGTTCCGCTCGGGCGGTCTCGAGCCCGAGGTCGACGCTGGCGGCAACCTGGTGGGCCGCCGCCCCGGGCGGCGGGAGGGGGCGCGCGCGCTGGCCTCGGGCTCGCACATCGATACGGTTGCCGGCGGTGGGCGCTTCGACGGCATCGCAGGCGTGGTGGTGGCGTTGGAGGCCGCTCAGGTCCTGCTCGAGAACGGCATCGAGCTCGACCACCCGCTGTTCGTCTACGACTTCCTGTCCGAGGAGCCGAGCGACTACGGCGCCTCCTGCGTGGGCAGCAGCGCCCTGGTAGGCACGCTCACGCCCGCCATGCTGGCGGCCGAGGCGCCTTCGGGCGAGTCGCTGGCGGCGGCGGTGCAGCGCATGGGGGGCGACCCGCGCGCGCTCGGCGCGCCGCTTCCGGACGCCGGACGCATCGCGGGCTTCCTCGAGCTGCACATCGAGCAGGGCCCCCTGCTGGAGCGCGAGCGCGTAGCCGTCGGCGTGGTGGAGGGCATCGTGGCCATCCACCGCATGGCGCTGACGCTGCGGGGAAAGGCGGGGCATGCCGGCACCACCCCCATGACGTTGCGGCGCGACGCGCTGGTGGGCGCCTCGGCCGTGGTTCAGGACGTGTGGGAGCGCGCGCGGGTACAGGGTGAGGACGGCGGTTTCGTCGCCACCGTCGGACGGATGGAGGTCGTGCCGAACGGAGCCAACGTCGTGCCGGGCGAGGTGCGGATGGCGTTGGAGGCACGGTCGCTCGACGAGGCCGAGGTGGCGGCGTTCCTCGAAGCGACGCTGGAGCGGGCTCGACCACGGGCCGCCGAGCTCGGGCTTGAGCTGGAGGCAGAGGTGGTCAGCACCGCCCCGGCGGTCCGCAGCGACGCTCGGCTGCTGGCAGCCCTGGAGGCGTCCTGCCAGGGGCGCGGCCTGAGCTACCGGCGCATGTCCAGCGGTGCGGGTCACGATGCCATGCAGATCGCCCAGGCGGCACCGGTGGCGATGCTGTTCGTTCCCTGCGCGGACGGGCTGAGCCACCATCCGGACGAGCATGCGGAGATCGCCGACATCGCGGCCGGGGCTGCGGTCTTGTTGGACGCGCTGCAACGGTTGGATCGCGTGCTATAGCCGCGCCGGACGTCCGGCGCGCGAGATGGAGGAGAGCCATGGATCTGGGATTGCGAGGACGCAAGGCGCTGGTGCTGGCGGGCACCTCCGGACTGGGGCTCGGCACGGCGCGCGTGCTGGCAGCGGAGGGCGCCGAGGTGGCGCTGTGCGGCCGCGAGGTCGGGCGGGCCGAGGAGGCCGCGCGCGACGTCGCCGAGGCGACCGGCGGCCGGGTGCTGGGCCTCCAGGCGGACGTGCGCGAGGCGGCCGACCTCGAGCGCCTGGTCCGGGAGGCGGCCGACAGGCTGGGCGGCCTCGACATCCTGGTGACCAACGCCGGCGGGCCGCGACCGGGCACCTTCGATACGCTCGACGACGGCGCCTGGAGCGAGGCCGTGAAGCTCACGCTGATGAGCGTGGTGCGCAGCGTTCGCACGGCGCTTCCCTACCTCCGGCGTTCCGAGGCGGGGGCGGTGCTGGCGCTGGCGAGCTCCAGCGTGAAGGCGCCGATCCCCAACCTCACGCTCTCCAACGTGCTCCGGCCGGCGGTGAACGCACTGGTCAAGTCGCTGTCCATCGAGCTGGCCGGGGACGGCATCCGCGTCAACTGCCTGTCACCCGGCCGGGTGCTCACGCCGCGCATCCTGCAGCTCGACGAGGCCCGCGCCAAGCGCGAAGGCTCCACCGTCGACGCGGTGCGCGAGGCGTCCGTGAAGGCCATTCCCCTGGGTCGCCTAGGGGACGTCGAGGAGTTCGGACGGGTCGCGGCGTTCCTGGTGAGCGACGCCGCGTCCTACATGACCGGCAGCTCGGTCCTCGTCGACGGCGGGTCCGTCCGCTGCCTGTAGGAACGCCCCGACAGCTCAGTCGCTGGCGCGGCTGGGCGCGCGCAGCTTCTCGTCGGCACGCTCGCGGAGCTTGAACTTCTGGATCTTGCCGGTGCCCGTCATCGGCCAGGTGCCGGCCTCCACGAACCACACCCTCCGAGGCACCTTGAAGCGCGCGAGGCGCTGCTGGCACCATTCCACGATGTCACGGCGCTCGCAGCTCTGGCCGGGCTTGAGCTCCACGAAGGCGGCGCCGGCCTCGCTGGTGCGGGAGTCGGGGATGCCCACCACGTAGACCTGGCTCACGGCAGGGTGCTGGGAGATGACCTCCTCCACCTCCTTGGGCGCCACGTTCTCGCCCGACACCTTGAACATCTCGTTGCTACGCCCCATGAACTGAAGGTAGCCGTCCTCGTCGACGCGGCCCAGATCGCCGGTGCGGAACCAGCCGTCCTTGTCGATGGCGGCCGCCGTCTCCTCGGGGTTCTTGTAGTAGCCGTGGGTGACGAAGTTGCCGCGGACCGCCAGCTCGCCGGTCGAGCCTTCGGGAAGGTCCTCGCCCGTGAACGGGTCGACCACCTTGTACTGACTGTTGGCCCCGCCGAACTCCGGCATGCCGCTGCTGCCGCCGGGCTTGATGCGCCCCACGTGCGTGGCGATGTGTTCGATTGGGTCGCCGATCTCGCTGTGCACCGTGGCGGCGGTGGCCTCCGTGCCGCCGTACCCCGTGCACAGCTCCTTCAGCCCGAACGCCTCGACGGCCTGTTGCCACACGGGAACCGGGGTGGGCGCGGCTGCGCACATCAGGGCATCGAGGGAGGACGTGTCGAAGCGCTCGCGCTCCGGGTCGTTGAGCATGGCGACGACCATCGAAGGCACGCACAGGGCGTCGGTCGCGCGGTAGCGCTCGATGAGCTCGAGGGTGCCGCGAGGGCTGAACGAAGGAGGCGCCACCATGGCGCCACCCACGAAGGTCACGCCGAGCAGGCCCTCGACGTAGGCGAAGACGTGGTACAGCGGGAGCGCCGTGAAGACCCGCCGGCCGTCCTGGAAGGCGCGGCTCAACGCCGAGCTGAAGGCGCAGCGGAGCAGCATGTCGTGGGTCAGCAGGACGCCCTTCGGCTCGCCGGTGGTGCCGGACGTGTAGATGATGTCGGCGACCTCGTCGGGATACTCGCTCTCCCTGCGTCGTGCCGCGAGCTGCGCGTCGGTCGCGTCCTTCGCCCTGGCCCGGAAGTCGTCCCAGTGCAGGAAGGTGGGATCGACGTCGTTCCCCTCGGTCGGGATGCACACCGCATGGAGCCTGGCCTCCTCGGGCACGTCGGCGAGCACGTCGCTCACGGCCTCTGCGTGCCGGTTGCTGCCGACGCTCTCGTGCACGAAGAGCCAGCGGGCGTCCGACTGGTCGAGCACGTAGGCCAGCTCGTCGCGCTTGAGCATGCTGTTCAGCGGCACGGACACGGCGCCGATCATGCTGATGGCGAGCTTCAAGGTGACGAACTCGGGCACGTTGGCCATCAGGATCGCGACGTGCTCGCGCCGGCGGACACCCAGCCCCAGGAGGGCGCGGGCGAGCTCCTGCGCCCGCTCCCAGATGTCCCTGTAGGTCAGCGGATCGCCGGCGGGGAAAAGGAAGGGCCGGTCCGCGAACTCCGCGGCCGCCGCCTCGAAGTGCGATCCCAGGGTCCTACGGGGCCACTCGGGGTAGCGCTGCTCCAGGGCCTTGCGACGCGTTGTGGGATCGAGCATCGGACGTGACCTCCGTTCGTTCCAGAAGCCTGGCGCGAGGTAGGGGACGGATCCAAGACGGACTGTCGAACGCTCCCATGCTAGGTCCTGGCGCCCCCCGCGTGGGTAGTTTCCGAGCCGCCGGCGGCACACTGCGTGAGGGGGCCCGGTCACGCCCGGTCGCACGGAACGAGGGGGGCCGGCCGCCCACCCAACGGATGGAGGACGTTCCGAGTGGTAGCTTATGCGCGGTGCACACCCCTACACGGGGCTACAGCCAGGGCGGGCCCGGCCCACCCCATCTTCCGGAGGACGCCATGACGAAGCCTGCCCTCGACGCTTCCACCGAATGGAAGGCCCTTGCCGCACAGGTCGCCGACGACGTGGTGACGTGGCGCCGACACCTGCACAGCCACCCGGAGCTCTCGTTCGAGGAGCATGAGACGGCCGACTACGTGGCCGGCAAGCTCGAGGCCTTCGGTGGGTTCGAGCTGTCGCGGCCGACCCCGACGAGTGTGGTGGCGACGCTGCGCGGTGGACGTCCCGGCCCGGTGGTGGCCGTGCGCGCCGACATGGACGCGCTGCCCATCGACGAGCAGAGCGGCGTGCCGTTCGCGTCGGAGCGGCCGGGTGTGATGCACGCGTGCGGTCACGACGGTCATACCGCGATCCTGCTGGGCGTCGCCCGCATCCTGAGCGAGCGGCGCGAGCAGGTGAGAGGCGAGCTGCGCTTCCTGTTCCAGCACGCCGAGGAGCTGTTCCCGGGCGGCGCGCAGCAGCTGGTGGACGAGGGCGTGCTGGAGGACGTGGAGACGGTGCTCGGACTGCACCTGATGGCACCGATGGAGAGCGGGGCGCTGCTGCTGCGCTCGGGGGCCGCCATGGCCGCGCCGGACACGTTCGCCATCACCGTCGTGGGCAAGGGGGGCCACGCGGCCATGCCGGAGACGTCCATCGACCCCGTCGCGATCGGTGCGCAGATCGTGACCAACCTGCAGCAGCTGGTGTCGCGGGTGAACGATCCGCTCGAGCCGCTGGTGCTCTCGGTCACGCGCTTCCACGCCGGCACGGCCGACAACGTCATCCCCGAGCGCGCGGAGCTCGGCGGTACCGTCCGGAGCTTCGACGCCGAGTTGCGCAAGCGCATGCCCGAGCTCATGGAGCGCGTGGTCAAGGGCGTCACCGAGGCGCATGGCGCCGAATACGTCTTCGACTACACCTTCGGCTACCGGGCGCTCGTCAACGACGAGGCGACCACCGAGCGCCTCCGCGGCGCCTTCGAGGCCACCTTCGGAGCCGACCGGGTGAGCACGCCGCCCCCGATCATGGGCGGCGAGGACTTCTCGGCCTACCTGGCGGTCCGTCCGGGAACCTTCTTCTTCGTGGGGGCGAAGCCCGAAGGGGTGGAGGTCGCCTACCCGCACCACCACCCGCGCTTCGCGATCGACGAGGGGGCGCTTCCGGTGGGCGTGGAGTCGTTCCTGGTGGCGATCGAGGCCGTCACCCAGGGCTAGCTTCCCCAGCGTCCCGTTGCGCACGGGGCGGCCCCGGCCGATGCGGCGTGGGCGGCGGCACCTGGGACCGCTCGCGGGCGCCCGCCAGCGGAGCGGATGCCGCACGCGGGCGTGGGAAACGTCACAATCTCGATGGCCCTAGAGGGAATCGTGTAGGTTCTGAGGTGGACCCCACAACCGTGGACGTGACGCTGTCGTGCGCGGGTGGTCCTTCGGCCTGTACGTGACACGCTCTCTCCCGGCCCGCGCCCCGCGGACCGGCGCGGCGGACCGTTGACGACGGGCCCGCCTATGCGTTCGACATCGAGGAGACCCCATGAAGGCACGGCTCTGGATTGCGTCGCTCCTGTGCGCAGCATCGCTGGTGGCCTGCTCGTCGCCGTCGAACCCGGCGGCCTTGAGCGTGAGCTCCACCTACCTCTCGTTCCCGGGCACGAGCACCGGCCAGGTGGCGGTGACGGCCACGGGCACGTGGAGCGCGACGAGCAGTCAAACGTGGCTGCACGTCAGCCCCGCGTCGGCGTCCGGCTCGGGGAACCTGTCGATCACGGTGGACCGCACCGGCCTCCCGCCGGGGGCCTATGCCGGAAGCGTGCTCGTGACCGAAGGATCGCTCAACTCCGTGGTCAGCGTCTACATGCGCTTCCCGAACGTATCCGGCAACGTGAGCGGGCCGACGCTCGCCGGCCTCCTCACGTCCGCCGGCGTGACGCCGCCGGGGACCGCGTCGCTACCCCACGCCAAGGGTGAGGTCCTCGTCCAGGTGGATCCTGGGTACCTCCGGCTGCACGTGACTGGCCTGGCGAGCGGAACGGGCGCGCCCCAGGGGCTCGCGCCCGCGGCGGTGCGCGCCACCCTGGAGAGCATCGTCGGCGACCACGGGATGACGGTCAGGAGCATGCTGGCGCCCAACCTGCCGTGGGCGGTGGTCTCGACCGGCGGCCTGAGCGTGGCCCGGGCCGCGGCCGTACTAGGGGCGGACAAGCGCGTGGCGGCGGTCGAGCCGAACCTCATCGTGCCGCTAGCTGCGGTGCGTCCCTTGCCCGCTGCCCCTACTGGGCCGACGCCGGTCACCCCGAACGACCCGGACTACAACCCGGACCAGTGGGACATGCAGATGCTGCACATGACCTCGGCGTGGGGCCTCACCAACGGGAGCGCATCGGTCGTCGTCGCGGTGGTCGACTCCGGCGTCATGAGCCAGCATCCCGACCTCTCGGCCAACGTTCTCTATCCCGGCTACGACTTCGTGCTGAACCAGTCCGGTGCGAGCACGCCGGCCAGCGACGCCAACTATCACGGAACGCACGTCGCAGGCATCATCGGCGCAGTCGGCAACAACCACACCGGGATCACCGGGACCGCCTGGACCGTTGGCCTCCTCCCGATTCGAGTGTGCGACGCCTCCGGATGCACCCTCTCCAACCTCATCCGCGGCGTCGAGTACGCCGCCGGGATGAGCGTCTACAACAGCGCGGGGGCGCTGGTGACGCCGAGCGTGCGGGCCAACGTCATCAACTTGAGCCTGGGAGCCCCGACCGGGACCGCCGCCGAGGAAACGGCGATCGAAGCGGCCGCCGCCGCCGGCAGCACCGTCGTCGTTGCCTCGGGCAACGACACGACCAACTGCACCCCGACGCCCCAGTTCGGGACCCAGCAGTCGCCCAGCCCGGTCGACTTCCCGGCGGCCTACCCCGATGCCATCGCCGTGGGCTCGGTCGACTACGACCAGGGAACGAACCAGTACGCGGTGAGCTGCTTCTCCAACACGGGGCCGCAGCTCGCGGTCACAGCTCCGGGGGGCTGGCTGTTCGACAACGGATCTCCGGTCGGCCCGGGCAGCTTCGCCGATCTCTCGGGCTACGGCGCCGATGGGATCCTCAGCACATACTGGGATCCAACGTTGACCGCGGGGAGCCAGGGGACCTACGCCCTCGACGAGGGCACGTCGATGGCGGCGCCGCACGTCGCCGGGGTCGCCGCCCTGATGCTGGCGGTCAACCGCAACCTCAGCCCGCTGCTCGTCAAGCTGATCCTCGAGAACACCACCGGTGCACCGTCGTTCGACCAGGGCTACGGGTTTGGCCTGATCGACCCCACCCAGGCCGTGTCGTTCGCGCAGTCCAACCCCGCCAGCTTCGCGACGTCCTTCACCGTCCGCCTCGAGCAGGGGAGTACCGTCGTTCAACAGGTCCATGCCGACCCCGGCGGGAGCTACTCCTTCCAGAACGTGCCTGCTGGCACGTACACCATCGTGGGCGGCAACGACACCAACCAGACCGGTGTGCTGGGCCAGTCCGGTGAGTTCTACGGGACCACGACCGTGACCGTGAACGACACCGGAGACGTCACCGGCCAGGGGCTGGACGCGCAGCTGAAGTAGGGCGATGGGTGGTGGGTGGAGGAGCGGGTAGGATCGCTTTGTGACCCCCCCCGACCCGCCCGGCCCGCGAGTCGAGCACGTCGCCGAGGAACTGCAGCGACTGGCGCCGGCCTACGCTCCCACGCCGCTGTACGACCTGACGCGTCTGGCGGCGCGCCTGGGCGTCGAGCAGGTGCTCGCCAAGGACGAGGGGCGGCGAACGCTGGGCAGCTTCAAATCGCTCGGCGGTACCTACGCGGGCCTGCGAGCCCTCGCGCGCGCCGCCGGAGAGGACATCGGCGGACTCCTCGCCCGGCCCCGGCCGGAGCTCCCCACGCTTCTGTGCGCCAGCGACGGCAACCACGGGCTCGCCGTGGCCGAGGCGGCGAGGCTCGCAGGTACACGCGCGCGCGTCTTCCTGCACGGCGGGGTGCCGGACGACCGCGTCAAGAGGATCGCGGCCCTCGGCGCCGAGGTGGTCCGGGTGGCGGGGACCTATGACGACACCGTGGCCGCCGCGGCCTCCGCGGCGCGCAACGGGAGCGGGCTGCTGGTGCCGGACACCACCGACGATCCGTCGCATCCGGTTGTGCAGGACGTGATGGCGGGATACGCCG
Organism: uncultured bacterium; assembly: GCA_964536935.1. Taxonomy (GTDB): domain Bacteria; phylum Deinococcota; class Deinococci; order Deinococcales; family Trueperaceae; genus JASBRS01. The sequence goes on from CAZIBD010000016.1 coordinate 35,511, forward strand.
TCATGGCGGCGGAGATCCTCCGCCAGACTCGAGCCTCGGGTCACCGCCCGCCGACCCATCTCTTCGTCCAGGCGGGGGTCGGGGGGCTGGCCGCGGCGATGGCCGACGCGCTCGGGAGCTGGCTAGCCCCGCCCGCGGTCCTGGTGGTGGTCGAGCCCGCGGCGGCGCGGTGCGTCGGCGCGGCCCTCGAAGCGGGCCATCTCGTGCAGCTCGGCGGCGACCTGGAGACCGCAGCGGCGATGCTCTCGTGTGGCAGGGCGAGCGCCCCGGCCCTGGACGTCCTGCTCCGGCACCGGGTGCGGGCGCTCGCTGTGAGCGAGGAACGTCTCCTCGAGGCGCCGGGGTGGTTGCTCGAGGGGGGCGGGCCTCCCAGCACGCCCTCGGGCGCGGCGGGTCTGGCCGGCGTCATGGCGGCGGTCGAGGACCTAGCGGAGGCGGCTCGACTCGAGCTCGGTCCGAACAGCCGGCCCCTGATCCTGGTGACCGAAGGCGTCGCTGACGACGGCGGGTCGTGATGGCAACCTCCAGATAGTGTGAAAATGTGATGAGATCGACATGAGATAACCCCCCCAAACGGGTGTACCGGGCACCGCGTAGGCTGCCTAGCCTGATCTCATGCGCGAGTCTTCCGTCCTCGGCCGGCGTTCCGCCCGCCGCTCGACGCGTGGCGCCAGGCAAGGCTTCACGCTGATCGAGATCATCATCACGCTCGCGGTGATTGGGATCGTTCTAGCGATCGCCGCCCTCAACCTTCGCGGATTCCACGATCCCCTCCACGAAGCGGCGACCGATCTCTCCGGCCTGATGAAACAGAGCCGTGCCAAGGCGATGGCTACCACCTCGGCGTACCGGGTGCTGGTGTCTCCCTCAGGGAGTCAGCACCTCATCACCGAGGCGGCGATCAGCTGCGACACGGCCAGCACCGGCTGGACTGCAGACAGTGCCCTGACGACCGACCTCCCGGCACACATCACGATGACCGTGACGCAGGGGTCGCTCCCCACCTGCTTCGACCCGCGGGGGATCGCCAGCGAGGATGTGATCTTCAAGCTCACCGACGGCAACGGACGGACCATGAGCGTCGAGGTCATGCTCGGCGGCGCCGTGAGGATCCTCTCATGAGGCGGGAGGGACTGACGTTGCTCGAGGTGCTGGTGGCGCTGGCGGTCCTCACGATCGGCCTCGTCACCGTCGTTCCCAGCTTCACGGGCTTCCTTCACGTCAACACCGGCTCCGAGGTGATGACCGACGCCGCCAACGTGGCCCAGACCCTCTTCGAGGGCTACCGACTGGAAGATCCCACGACCATGCCCACCTCAGGGACCACGACCTCCACGGTGACGTACCAGGGGCGCACCTTCCAGGTGGCGACGACGTACTGCGTCCAGTCGACGTACTGCGGGTCGGGCAGCCGCGACATCCAGGTGGCGGTGAGCTATGAGAACAACGAGGTCTTCCGTGCCGAGACCGTCTACACCCAGGTCAATGTCGCGTCGAACTAACGGGTTCACGCTCGTCGAGATGCTCCTGGCGCTGGTGCTGGGGGTCGTCGTGATCGGCCTCGCGCTGAGTCTGGTGCTGTCGAGTCACAGCGTGTTCACGCTCGACCGCGCCCGGACCGACGTCAACCAGAACCTGCGCAGCGGGATGGACATCATGATGGCCGACGTGCGGCAGGCGGGCGAGCGGCTCGGGCCCGACATCCCCGCCGTCGAGGTGAAGAAGAACGGCTCGGCCGATACGCTCACCTTGCGGCGGAACATGCTCAACACGACCCTGCCCGTCTGCACGGATCCGAAGAGCGGGTCCAGCACCGACGTCGTGTTCGTGGCCAAGAACAGTAGCACCAATCCGGAGTGCAAGAAGAAGAACGATCCCGGCGCCATCACCGCGTTGCAGACGTGGGAGAACTACCGTCTGTCGCACGGCACGCCGGACGCGAACGGCGACCTGGCGATCACGGCGTTCATCTACGACCCCGTCACGGGCGACGGCGAGTTCTTCAGCGTCGACGCCACGGACAGCTCCAACATGCATGTGCACCGGGAAGCCGGGAGCTGGCAGAACGACTACAACCCGAGCGACAAGCCGCGCCTGTACGTGCTCGAGCAGCGCAGCTACAGCCTCGATACGACCGACCATACGCTCCAGCTGACCGTCAACGACGGCACGCCGCAGAACGTGGTGGCAGGGATCACCGCGTTCGACGTCGACGCCTACGTCCAGCAGAGTGGCGGCAGCCCGACGATCTCGGCCGGCCCGCCCGCCGGGTCGTTCGGCGCGACGAACTGGCAGGCGATCGGGTACGTCAAGGTCTCGCTGACAGGGCAGGACCAGGTCAAGCACCGCCCCCTGACCCGCACGCTCGTCGACCAGGCCACGCCCCGCAACGTCCTCTCGTCGCCCAACGCAGCCAACTAGGAGTTCCGTCATGCGAATGCGTTCCAAGGCCGGCTTTGCGATGATCACGGTGATGCTGATGCTCGCGGTCCTGATGGCGATGATCGGGGCCTATTTCGCGCTCACCCGTGTCGAGACCAGCACCCGCCGCTCGTCGGCGATCGGGATCATCGGCTTCTACGCGGCCGAAGGCGGGCTCAACCTCCGCGCCGAGACGATCCGCAGCAAGTTCATCGGCTACAGCCGTCCCACGGGGACTTCTCCCACGACGGGCGGGAGCACGCCGCCGTGCCAGGGGACCGACCTCGGAACCGCCGACTTCGCGTGTCAGTCCTACCAGCTCGGGGGCCAGAACGTCGAAACGTACGTGGTCGGCAGCGGCACGGGTCAGGTCATCACCATCCCGCCCGGTGAGGATCGCTTCGCCGGGCTCAACGCCATCGAGTACAAGTACTCGGTGTACTCCGAAGCGTACGGCCCCAACGGCAAGCCGTCGGCGATCGTGCAGATGGACTTCCTGAGCCGCCTGGTGCCGCTGTTCCAGTTTGCCGCCTTCTACCAGAACGACCTCGAGATCGAGCCCTCGCCCACGATGACGTTGAGCGGGCCGGTCCACACCAACGGCGACCTCTACCTCAACCCGTACAGCACGCTCAACATCACCGGGCAGGTCACCACCGCCGGCGGTTTCCACCTGGGGCAGTCGCCCTCCGACGTGGGCAATCACCAGCCGTGCCCCGCCAGTGGAAACGTGCAGATCGCCGACAACGCGGGCAACCTGCAGAGCGTGACCAACGCCTATGGCTGCCCCACCACGGTTCCGGCGAACACCACCACCTGGGGCACGATGATCGATCCCAACAGCGGCCAGCTCACGGTTCCGGACGTCAGTGCGCTCAACCCGAAGCAAGGCAACAACTTCTGGGACAACGCCGACCTACGGGTGATGGTCAACGTCGCGGGGAACCTGCCGAGCTACACCGTCGAGAACCCGGACGGGAGCACGAACGCCGCCGCCACGGCCGCCATCGGATCGTGCGCCGACGTCTCGAAGATCTACGGGCACACCGACACGCCGTCCAACAAAGCGCTGTCGGTGAGCAATAGCGTGTACAACAACCGCGAAGGCAAGTGGATCACGATGGTCAACGTCGACGTCGAGAAGCTGATGACGTGCATCCACAACCAGACCTCCAGCCTCGGCTTCGACATCAGCGAGAGCTCCAACAACGGTCTGGTGTGGTACTTCGGCTTCGCCGACACCATGAGCCACGCCGGCAACAACTGCACCGCGCCCGCGCCCGACGAGACCGCCCCGAACAATTGCCTGAACGACTACGGCGTGCGCCTGAAGGACGGCGCCGCCCTGGGCTCCAACACCTCGGGCTCCCCCCTGGTGCAGGGGCTCACCGTGGTCACCAACCAGGCTGCCTACATCCAGGGCGACTACAACGTCGGCGGCACGCTCGGCGGGGTGACGGTGCCCAAGAAGCCCGCCGCCGTCATCGCCGACTCGATGAACATCCTCTCCAACAGCTGGAACGATGCCCACTCCGGTCCGGGCAACGATCCGAGCGCCTCCTCCACGACCGTCAACGCGGCCTTCCTGTCCGGGACCGACGTGTCCGGCCCGCCCCCCAACGGCAGCACCTACAGTGGCGGCCTCGAGAACTACCCGCGTTTCCACGAGAACTGGAGCGGTGACACCTTCACCTACCGCGGCTCGTTCGTGAGCCTGGGGCTGCCGATGCACGTGAACGGCCGCTGGGCGAACCAGGTCTACAGCCCGCCGATGCGAGACTTCAACTACGACACCGACTTCAACGACGTCAACAACCTGCCGCCGCTGACACCGCGCTTCGTATACCTGAAGCAGCTGCTCTTCGCGCGCAAGTTCAGCCAGTAGCGCCGACCGAGGCTTCGCGCCGCGGCAACCCGCTGACCATCCTCAGCGTAAGTCTGCTGGGCGACGCGCTGCGTGACGCCTTGTCGCCCGAGGGGTGAGGCGTCGCGCCCTGTGACGCCCCCTGATCGTCGTCCTGGAGTAATGTCGGATCGAACGGCACGCCGCGCACCCGTTGCTGACCGTGCGACGGACCGCGGCGTCATCGATGTCGTGACGGCGCTCCCACGGCCGGGACCCTGACGATTGTCCCTGGGAGGACCTCAGGCACGAGCGCAGCATGGTGGGACGCGTCGAGCCGACGCGGAGGAGAGTCCATGCCGCGATCTTCGCGCGGTCGCCGCGGTCTCGGAGCAGTTCGCTCCCGTCATCACCCGCAGACGACCAATCGGATCTCGGGCCCGGCTCGCTGGTGGGCGCTCGGGGCGGTGATGCTGTCGATGTTCTTCGCCGCCCTCGATCAGACCGTGGTGTCCACGGCCCTGCCCGTGATCGTTGCCGACCTGAAGGGCCTCTCCATCTACACCTGGGTGTTCACCGCCTACATGATGGCGTCGGCGATCACGGTGCCGATCTACGGCAAGCTCTCCGATATCTACGGTCGCAAACCCTTCTACGTCTTCGGGCTCGTGGTGTTCATGGTCGGCTCGGCCTTCAGCGGCCAGGCCCACAGCATGCTCGCTCTGATCCTGGCGCGTGGGACCCAGGGCATCGGGGCGGGAGCGCTGATGAGCATGCCTCGCGCCACCATCGGCGACATGTTCAACCCGCGCGAGAGGGGCCGCTGGATGGGCGTCATGTCGGGGGCCTTCGGGCTTTCGAGCATCGTCGGGCCCACCTTCGGTGGCTGGATCACTGACCATCTCGGCTGGCGCTGGGTGTTCTACGTCAATCTGCCGGTCGCGGCCCTGGCCCTGGTCGCGGTCGCGCTGACGTTGCCGAGCGTTCGCGTGGAGCGTCGCTTCCGGCTCGACTGGAGGGGCGCCGCATGGATGACGCTCGGTCTGGTGCCGTTGCTCCTGGGGTTCACGTGGGCGGGCAATCCGTACGCGTGGAGCAGCCCCCTCGTCCTGGGGCTGTTCGGCGCCGCCGTCGTCTTCCTGGCCCTGTTCGTGTGGAACGAACGCAGGGTCGATGAACCGATCCTCGATCCCGCGCTCTTCGCCAACCGGGCTTTCACCATGGCGAGCATCGCCGCCCTCTTCGTGGCGATGGCGATGTTCGGCGGCCTGATCTTCCTCCCGCTCTACGTACAGGGAGTCCTCGGCTTCTCCGCCCAGGGCGCCGGCGTGATCATCACACCCATGATGGCCGGCTTCGCCCTCGGTAGCGTGCTCGCGGGTGTGCTCATGAGCCGGACCGGCCACTACAAGCTCCTTGCCATCGCGGGCGGCTTGCTCATGGTGGTCGGCATGGTGCTGTTCAACACCATGGGCGCTTCCACCCGATGGCCGGTCGTCGTGCGCGACATGGTCGTTGCCGGAGTCGGCATCGGTATGCTTCTGCCGCTGCTCAACGTCGTCGTGCAGAGCGCGTTCCCCTACCGCCTCATGGGCGTGGCCAACGCGACCCAGCAGTTCGTGCGCTCGCTGGGTGGCGTCATCATCGCTCCGATCCTCGGGTCGGTGCTGGCGAGCGGCTTCGTGATCCACTTCCGGCAGGCGCAGCCGGCGGTGCTGCGCCTGGTGCTGCGATTGCTCCCGGCCGGTCAGCGCGCGGTGTTGAACGATCCGCAGGGACTGATCAGCGCACAAGCGCAGCAGGCCATCCGTGGCGCCTTCGCGCGCTTCGGTTCCGAGGCCCCGGTCCTCTACGATCAGTTCGTCCATGCCGTGCGCGTCGGGCTCGGCGCTGCCATGGGCCACGTCTTCGCGGTGGGGTTGGGGGTGTCCCTGCTCGCCCTCGTGAGCATCGTGCTCCTCCCCGAGATCCCCTTGAAGCGCGACGAGTTCTTCGGCGAGTGAGGGAGAAGGGAGCGCGGCCAGGACGCTCGCGCCGGGCGTGAGATCGCGGTCGTGGGGGAGGACCGGCCACGCGCCCCTAGGCCGAGCCGGGCCTCCGCCGGTAACCTTGCAGGTAGGAAGGCACCTCCGTGCCGGAGGGCGTTCCGCGATCGGCTTCGGGCGTTCCCGCCGTGAGCGCCAGGGGCACGACCCCCGCCCAGGTGTCGAGCGGTGGCTTGCGAACGTCATCCCCGGGCGGTCCCGAACGCACCTTGGCCGAGGCTTGCTCGCTGGAGAGCACCAGCACCGAGGTGGCTGCGAGCTCGCGCGCGGTGGGCGGGCGCACGTCGGCCCAGCGTCCCGGCAGGACGTGTTCGCTGATGACCTCGAGGGCGTGGAGCTTCTCGTCGGCGTCGTCGACGAGCTGCCCGCGACCGAACACCACCACGGAGCGGTAGTTGAGCGAGTGGTCGAACGCCGAGCGAGCCAGCACCAGCCCGTCGACCACGCTCACCGTCAGGCACAGATCGACACCGTCGGCCAGGGTCGTCAGCATGCGGCTCAGCGGCGAACCGTGCAGGTAGATGCGCTCGCGCTCGTGCCCGTGGATCGTCGGGATCACTACGGGCCGGCCCTCATGGACGAAGCCGACGTGGCACACCAGGGCCTCGTCCAGGATGGCGTCGATGGTGGCGCGGTCGTAGGCGCCGCGTTCGGGATGGCGCTGCACGCGCGTTGCATCGTCGGGATGTCGCTGGGTCATGGCCCAGCCTACGGCCTGGGGTGCGCACGGGGCGCCGGTGCGGCCGGAGTGGCAGGCCCTTGCTGCCCGCGACCTGTGCATCCTGGCCCGCAACGGTGTTAGACGCTCCCTAGACGGCGACCGCCGATGCTCAACAGTGGGACGGAGACACGACATGTACTCGTGCCGCCGTCCACCAAGCCGTGAAGGGAGAAGCGCCATGGTCGTCAACACCTCGAGATTCGACCCACGAGCTCGGGTCAGGACGGGATTCCCGTCTCGCGCACGGGCCGCGGCGGCCCGGCAAGCGCCGGGCACGCCGGCACGGCAGGCCGTGGCATGACCCGGTCACGAGGGATCCAGCTCCTCGCCGTGGCCGGCTTGCTGCTGGCGTTGGTGGCCTGTAGCAGCAGCAGCAACACAAGTGGAAGCGGCGGAGGCTCGCTCACGAGCCTGTACGTGGATCCGGCCAAGGGTCTGGACTCCGACCCGGGCACCCTGGCGAGCCCCTTGAAGACGATCGGGAAGGCGGTCACGCTGGCCAAGTCAGGGGACACCATCGTGCTCATGGCGGGCACCTACGACGAGGTCAGCGGCGAGAGTTGGGGGTACGCCCTTCCGACCGGGGTGACCTTGAAGGGGAACACCGCTGGGGTCGTGCTGCAGAGCAACAGCAGCGCCAAGGCCTTCACGTCGACGGGGGACGCTACGCTCACGGGAGTCACCCTCAAGGCCTTCGGCACCGCGGTCGTCGCGAGCGCCGGAACCGTGACGCTCACCAACGACACGTTGACCGGGAACAGCATCGGCGTGGCGCTGAGCAACACGGCCAAGGCCGTCCTGAAGACCACGAGCTTCACCGGTTCCGGGGGAGGGCTCTCCCTGCAGGACGCGGCGAGTGCCACGATGACCGGCGGCACGATCGACGGCATCGACCAGGACGCCTTCGATCTGTCGGGGAGCGCGCATCTGGCACTTTCGTCCGTCCAGGTCATGCATACGCGCTCCGAGGTGGTCAGCCTTCGTCAGGCGTCGACCGCCACCCTGACGAACTGCGTAATCGTGGACAGCAGCCCGCAAGGAGCCGGCTCGGGGGCGAGCATCGACCTCGCGGAGAGCTCCAGCGTGTCCCTCGTGAACTCCACCGTGACGGGCGCCTACAGTCTCGGCATCCTGGCGCGCGACGCAAGCACCCAGGTCAAGATCCAGGGTGGCAACGTCAGCAGCGATGGCGACGAGGGCATCGACGCCGCGGGCACCGTGACGATCAACGGCGGAAGCTTCGAGGACAACACGTACTACGGCATCTACCTAGCCGGAGGGAACGCCGACATCACCGGCGCGACGGTGAGCTACAACCAGGAATTCGGCATCGCCGCGGAAGCGGGCTCGAGGCTGAAGCTTCGCGATACCACGATGATCGGAAACACTGCGGGCGCCGTCGTCCTGTCCGGCGCGAGCGGTAGCGCGGACCTCGGCACGGCCAGCGATCCCGGCGGGAACACGTTCCAGGGGACGTCCGGCGGGTTCGTCGGGCTCACGTCGAATTGGACGAACGCCACCGTGCAGGCCGTCGGTGACACCTGGATCGCAAGCGTTGAAGGTGCGGACGCCAGCGGCCACTACAGCAACGGTCTCGCCAGCGGGCCTGCGACCGGTCAGAACTACGAGCTGGTGGCTGGCGCCAGTCTGATGCTCTAGCCGTGATCCGCGGCCGGGCTGCGACGGAGGTTAGTGACGTGGAGCCGGGAGTCTCCACGAGACGGGCCATGCACGCGACGTACGATTCTTGCATGAACGAATCCGGCCGGGGGCCGCGCAAGGAGCCACCGATGCGGCAGCCTCGAGGGTCGCCGTGTCCTTCGTTGAGGCATTGGTTTCCCGCGGCTGCGCCCTGTTCCGTCGTCGGCGCCAACGTAACGAGTCCGTGACGGCGCTCCGGGTCGGCGTCTTCGGGGCAGGGGCCATCGGAGCCTACGTCGGCGTGCGCCTTGCCGCTGCCGGTTGCTCCGTCGTGCTGGTGGGTCGGCGACGTCTCGTCGAGACGGTCGCCGACCTCGCTGCCCGCAACGTCCGGGGGGACGTCGCCCGGCCGTCACCGGGCGAGCCTTTGACGGCCGTCGAAGACCCCGCCGCGCTCGAAGGGACGGACCTCATCCTCGTCGCCGTCAAGTCTCCGGACACGCCGGTCGCGGTGGAGGCGCTCCGGGGCATCGTGCGGCCGGACGGTCTGGTCGTGTCCCTCCAGAACGGCATCGGGAACGCGGACGTCTTGCGAGCGCTTCCGGCGGAGGTCGTCCCAGGCATGGTCGCCTTCAACGTGGTCTGGGACGGTGCGAACCTCGACCAGAGGACCGGGGGTCCCATCCTCGTCGGACCGTCGGGCCACCCGGCCCTTCCTCGCTTCGTGGAGGCGTTGCGGCTGGCAGGGGAGGAGGCGGGCGTCCGGAAGGATATCGAGGCGGTCCAGATGGGGAAGCTCCTCCTGAACCTGACCAACGGCATCTGCGCCGTGGCCGGCGTTCCGGTCGCGGAGTCCTTCACCTCGAGGCCGCTCCGTCGAGCGTACGCGGCCTGTCTTCGTGAGGGTCTCGAGGTCGCCGCGGCGTCACGTCGCACTGTAGCCTCCATCGGGACGTTGTCGCCACGCCTGATCCTGCGTCTGCTCTCGCTTCCGGACGCAGTCATCGGACGCCTTCTGGGACGGATGGTCCGGATCGATCCGCGGGCTCGGTCGAGCACGTTGCAGGACCTCGATCGGGGCCGGAGGACCGAGATCGACTACCTCAACGGCGAGATCGTTCGCCTCGCCCGGGACGCCGGGCTGGACGCCCCAGCGAACCTCTTCGTGACGGAGCGTGTCCACGAGCTGGAGTCGCAGGAGGTCTTGCGGTTCCTGACGCCCGAGGACCTTCTGCGCGGGATCCAAGGGGTGTGACGATCGGCGACTGAACGGCCATGGGCGTGTCCGCAGCGGCAGGGACGACCGCCGCGTGGCTCGCCGGCGTCGTATCATGCGACGTCCCCGCGGGTCGAGCACAGGGCGAAGCGCGGATCCGGCTTCGGTTCAGGTCGGTGTTGCCACGCCTTCCCCCAATCCGGGGTCGGGAAGCCAGGTCCAGGCCATGAGCAGCGAGACCCCGCTCGAGATCACCAAGGACACCCGCGTCTCGGATATCCTCGCGCAGTACGGCGACATCGCCGAGGTGATGGAGCTCTTCGGCGTGAAGCGCGTCGGCGGCCTTGCCGTCCGCAAGGTGCTGGGGAGGTTGCTGACCGTCGAACGGGCCGCCGCGGTGCACCGCGTGCCGTTGAGCGAGTTCCTGCCGATGGTGCAGCGAGCCGCGGCCAGGACACGCTGAAGGACGACCGCCTCGACCCGCATCGGGGCAGGACGTGGCGCCCCGCGTGCACCGGAACGGTTTCTCGTGCCCGCGCGCTCGGAGGATCGTGGACCGCTGGACCCAACGTGATCATGGTCGATGGCGAGGCGCTTCTGAGCGTGCACGGTGCGGATCGCCCGCATCTTCGGCGCCGCCAGGTGTCGATCGACGCGCGGGAGGCGTAGGGTCGGTTCTGAGGGAGGCGATTCGGTGAAGTCGTTCAGGGTCGAGCCGGGCAGCCGGGTAAGCCTCGCAGAGTGGGATCCCGGGGATCACTCCGACTTCGAAGGCGGGAAGAAGAAGGGGGTGCGCGAGCTTTCCAAGCTGCGGGAGCGGCTCGATGAGCTGCAGGCGCTGCTCTATGCCGAGCACCGCCAGAAGGTGTTGGTGGTCCTGCAGGCGATGGATGCGGCCGGCAAGGACGGGACGATCCGCAGCGTGTTCGAGGGGGTGAACCCGCAAGGCGTGGTGGTCACCAGCTTCAAGGTTCCGACGCAGCTGGAGCTGGACCACGACTTCCTGTGGAGGGTCCATCGCCACACGCCGGCCAGCGGCGAGGTCGCCATCTTCAACCGCTCGCACTACGAGGATGTCCTCGTCACGCGCGTTCACGGACTCGTCGATCGTGACACGTGTGCGCGGCGCTACGCGCAGATCAACGACTTCGAGAGAATGCTCGCCGAGGAGGGTACGACCATCCTCAAGTTCTTCTTGCACGTCGATCCCGAGGAGCAGAAGTCGCGCCTCCAGGAGCGGTTGCAAGACCCTCGCAAGCGATGGAAGTTCCGTCATGCGGACGTCGAGGAACGGAAGCTATGGGACGACTACATGGCCGCGTACGAGGACGCGCTCTCTGCGACGAGCACCGAGTGGGCGCCGTGGCATATCGTCCCCTCGAACCACAACTGGTACCGGAATCTCCATGTCGTCAACACGATCGTCGACGCGCTCGAGTCCCTCGACATGCACTACCCGCAACCGCAAGAGGGATGGGAGTCCGAGGCGATCGTCTAGGCGACCCACTCTCCGACGATCTCCCATGGCCATGTGGGGAATCGACGGACACGGGGTCTGGTCACAGTCGCTGGGCTGGGTGTCCGGTCCGGGTTCGAACTCGTTGCCGTGGCTTTCGCTGTGCCGACACCGTCCGCACGTTTCCGTGGGGGCCCGTCGCATTCGTCACGATCCTTTGCCTCCGCGTCCGGCGTGCCCCGACCGCGTTCGGAGGTGGGTCGATGACACGACGCTTGTTCCTCACCCTCGTCACCGTAGGAGCGTTGGCCGGTGCCTGCCAAGCCGCTGCTGGCGCGGAGATCCTCTGGGACACCTGGGGGTGCCCCATATCTACGCCCAGACCGAGGGCGAGCTGATGTACGCCTGGGGCTGGGCGCAGATGCACAGCCACGGCAACCTCCTGCTCGAACAGGTCGGCATCGTGCGCGGCCGGGCCGCGGAGTATTGGGGCGAGGCGTACCTCGCCTCCGACCGCTACGTGTGGTCGATGGGCCTGCCGCAGCTGGTGGCCAGGTTGGGGAAGACGGACGGGAACGACAGCTCGTTCGCCGACGGGATGAACGCCTACGCGGCAGTGTACCCCGACGCCTTGCCCGCGGAACTGCAGCGTGTCCTGCCGATCACCTTGGACGACATCCTGGCGTTGGCCTTCTACGACGAGTTCTTCAACGGCATGGTGGTCACGCCTCAGAGCATCGGCGCGCTTCGGGACAGCTTTCTGGCCGGTGAGGCCGTCCGCGACACGCCGCCCTCTCGGGGCGACAAGGGCTCCAACGGCTGGGCCATCGGTCCGCCCAGGTCGGCCAGCGGCGACCCCATCCTGCTCGCCAATCCGCATGCGCCGTGGCCGTCGCTGCAGGAGGCCCGGCACCTGCTCTTCTTTGAAGCCCATCTGGTGCTCGGCGATCTGAACGTGTACGGGGCGGGTCTGGTGGGCTTGCCGGTGCTGTCCTTCGGGTTCAACGACCATCTGGCGTGGACGGTGACCTCCGCGCCGGCGTTCGATTTCGTCGACAGCTACGTGCTGACGTTGTCCGAGGGTGGCTACCTGCTCGATGGCGAGGTCGTTGCCTTCGACCGCCATGACGTGACCCTGCGGGTGCGCCAGGACAACGGCAGCTTCCGCGAAGAGGCCGTGCAAGCCATGCGTAGCGTGCAGGGACCGGTGGTGGCTGTCCAGGGTGAGCGAGCTCTTGCCGTCGCCTTTCCCGAGCCGGGACCCGAGGAGGCCGAAAGCCCGCAGTTCTGGCAGATGATGAGGGCCACCGACCTGGACTCCTTCCTGGTGTCGCTCCAGGGACAGAACCTGTTCGCGGTCAACCTCTTGTACGCCGACCGTGACGGTCACATCGCGTACGTCCTCAACGGCATCTTCCCGGACCGGCCCGCGGGAACGTATGACTGGAGCGGGGCGCTGCCGGGAGACACCACGGCGGCGCTGTGGCGTGGCAAGCTCCCGTTCGACGCCATGCCGGTGGTGATCGACCCCGCCAGCGGTTACCTCCAGAATGCCAACGAGCCGCCGCACTACGTCTCCGGTCCCTCACCCATGCGGCTCGAGAACGCGCCGGTCGACTGGCCCGGGCCCGTGGCGTGGCCCAGGACGCGTCGGGCGCTGGCCCTGCTCGAGGGCGGAGCGAAGCTGAGCGCCGACGACGTCGCACGGCTGAAGTTCGATACGCGCTCCGGCCTGGCCGATGAGGTACTCGACACGGTCCTCGACGTGGGACGTCAGGTGGGGAGCCCGCAGGCTCAGCAGGCGGTCGACGTGCTGTCCGCATGGGATCGACGCTTCGAGCCTGAAAGCGTGGGCGCCGTGCTGTTCGCCTTCTGGGCGATGAGCTACGACGAGTCGATCCTGAGCGGCACGCCGTTCCCGGCCGACGCCTACGCCGTGCCGTTCGACCCGAACGATCCGCTGGCCACGCCGCGGGGTCTCGCCGATCCCGCCCGTGTCGTCGCGGGTCTGGAGTTCGCGGCCAGGGCGGTGCAGGACACCTTCGGGACCCTACAGGTTCCGTGGGGTGGGTTCGTCGGCTTCCGTGTCGGAGAGGCAGTCGTTCCCGGGCTTCGGCGCTCCGCCGGAGGCCTTCGGCGTGTTCTCGCCGAACTTCGCCGCGCCGACGGCCGAGGGTCCACTGGCGACCGTTGCCGGTGACACCTGGGTCGCCGCGATCGAGCTCGGCGAGACGGTCACGGCCCGTGCCGTGCTGACCTACGGGAACGCCACGCAGCCCGGCGACGCCCATGTGGGGGATCAGCTCGCGCTCTACGCTGCCAAGAGCCTGCGGCCGGTTTGGCGCGACCGTGCCGACATCGAAGCGCACCTGGAGCGTCGCGAGGTTCTGTGAAGCGAAGGGCGCGGGCGCCCCACGCATGGGGTGGGGCGCCCGCGGTCGGCCGGACAGGCTCCAAGAGCAATATACGCTGTTCCCGACGGCGCTCGTGACGCCTTGCGATTCGTGCAGAGTCTCGGTGCAGACGTCGAGGCCACCTACCTGACTTTGCCCGAGGCCCCCGGATGGGGTCGCCTCAAGCGCCTGTTCTCAAACCAACGGGTGCATCGCCTTCACGGCCGTCTCAGCCCTGGGCTGTTAGGTGTGCTGGGGGCCCGCAGGATTGCGCTCGCTACTGGTCGACGTGGAGGGTGAGCCCGTAGCGATCGCCGACAGCTTGCATGGCCGCCACGCCCTCGGCGGGCGGCGGCCCGTCGGGCGCCTCGTCGGGAAGGACCTCGGCCACGTCGACGAGGAAGCCCTCGAAACCTCCCGGCGTGCAGATCATCAGCGCCCGGGCATCCCTGTCAGTCTGGTTCAGGAACGTGTGGACATCGTCGGGAGGCATGAAGATCAGCTCCCCGGCCCGCCGGGTCACAGGCGTCCCCCCTTCGAAGAACGTCAGTTCGCCCTCGAGCACGTACCAGGTCAGCGCTTCGCGCTGGTTGGTGTGAGGCGGGGCGCCAACGCCGGGTCCAATGACGATCTCGACCACACTCAGGGAGCCGTCGGTCGTGTCCCGCGACGCGAGCACGCGATTGGTCATTCCCAGGAACGCAGCGGGGGCGGACGGGCTGATAGTGGGCATGCATCCTCCTCGGCTTGTGGAGCGATTAGCGATCCCCTGCCCAACGTGCACGAATCATCGACTACACACCCGTCCGGCCCGCGGGCGTCAAAACCCGGTCGTGCCTGCAGCCTGCTCGCGCCGGTCCCCAGCGCCGGATGAGGCATTCGGTGAAGGCCGCGGTTGACTGGTTGAAATTGGCGGGCGCACGCATGGAGGGCCGCGCTCGCGGCGAGTCCTTTGCCACGCACGCAATGGCGACACCGAGACCCGCATCCATCGCAGGACGCGCAACCCGGACCACTGGCCAAGATGCTCCCTTTGCGCGGCACACGCAAGCGGCTGGTCTGTTCGCGGGCTCAGTTGCGCTTGTAGCGCTCGGCGGCGTCTTCGTCTACCCACGCCGGCGAGCTGCGCCATGTCCCGGCGGCGACTTTGGCGGCTTTGAGTCGCCCGCGGATGGCAGCTACTCGTAGCGCGTTGGCGGAAAGGTCTGGGGTCGCGAGTGCTGGGAGCGGCAAGAGCCGGGCGGGGCCGGCGATCGCTGGGACGACGAACCGGTAGAGGTTGTCGAGGATCGCGCGGGCGAGGAACTCACCGAGCGGCCCGAAGTCTCCCTGATCGGCGTGGCGTAGGGTGCGGCGGTTGGGTTTGAGGGTGGCCTTGTTGACCGCGGTGGGTCGTGACAAGGTGGGGGACTTCCTGCGGCTTCTCCTGGACGCGGAGGGCGTGGAGACGTGTTGGGGAGGATCATGGAAGTCGTCGATGATGAGCGCTCCGTGCGCTTCTCTGAGGGCCGACAAGGCCGTGGGCGTTGGTGCGTCCCTGCGGCCCCGCGACACCGAATCAGTCTTGCCCTGAGACTTGCGCGCACCTGCCTGGGCCCTTAGCCTCGCAAGTGGGCCCAGTCCGACGCCTGCTTCCACTTCCCCACTAACGTCAGATCGGGTTGGCTTCCCGTCCTCGACAGCGTAGTCCGTGAAAGCATCCAACTGCCGTAGCGCTTCGCCCCAGACTTCGTCCTCGTTCGCGAACTCACCGCCGTCCAACCACACGACGTCAGCCTGTGGGAAGACGGTCTTGGTGAGGACCGTCTTCCCGGTCTTCGTGGCGCCGGTAGCCGTCACGAGCTTCCTACTGCAATTTGCTGCCCTCCGCAACGAGTTCTCCTGGCGAGCGCCGTTCTGCTGCACGTAGGTGTGGAACGGTAAACCCCCCGGCACGAACACTTCTCCTACGTTCGCCGTCTAATACCATTCATTGCAAGACCGCCAGCGTGCCCGTTTCGGGCAACATGATCTCAGCTCCTTCGGACAGAATACGACTCATGGCATAGGCCCGCTGCGCGGTGCGCGAATCGAATTTGGGGCAGCGCATGGACTGTGCGGCGAGGCGCCCGAGAGGCGCCCTAGCCAGAAATCCGCGCCCTTCACCAGGGCGCGGATTTTACGTCCTGCGCGACGTTGGTGGGCGATGACGGGTTCGAACCGCCGACCTACCGCTTGTAAGGGGGTCCTATCCGTTTTCCAATTGGGCACAACCAAACGCAACCCGGCCGCCTGACGTGATTTCCTGAGACGCCCGAAGCCAACCCAGCCAAGCCGAGACACGCCTAGAATCAAGGGGTCTGCTGCACACCTGCTGCTACTCATTGTGCCCATCCCCCAGCAGGGCGTTGAGCGCGACAGCGGCCTTACGCTTTCGGCCCTCTGTGACCTGGCTATAGACCTGCATGGTCACCCGGACATCCTGGCCGACGCGGTTGGCGATCACCTCGGCGTCGAGCCCCGCATCACGGGCCAAAGTGATGTAGGTGTGGCGCAGGTCGTGAAGGCGAATCCGCGGCACCCCGGCCCTGTGCGCCAGCATGTCGAAGGCCCGCCTCACGTTGGAGGGATTAAGCGGAGTGCCAACCGTGCTAGCGAATGCGAGCTTGGACGACGCCCATGCCTCCCCGGCCAGCTCGCGCTCCAGGTCCTGGTTGCGCCGGTGATCGTCGATGACCCGGCGCACGTCCTCCCCGAGATAGACCGTGCGGCGGCCGCGTGCAGTCTTGGGCGGCCCGAACGACGGATGCCCGCCGATGGTGCTCATGGTCCGCTTGACTTCGAGCGCGTCGTCGCCCACGTCCGCCCAACGAAGGGCCAGAACCTCGCCCACGCGGAGCCCGCAGGCGAGCATGAGGTAGAAGGCGGCGAAGAGGCGGTGGCCGCGAGCGACCCCCAGGAAGCGCGTTACCTCATCGGCGCTCCACACGATGGGATCGGTGATGCGACCACCCTTGGGCCGGTCCACAACGCCCATCGGACTCTTACGAAGCAGCCCGAGTCGGACCGCGTCCCGGAACGCGGCATCAAGGAAGTGGTGAAGGTGCTGCCTCACTGAGGGGCTTAGCCCGTCGTCGGCCAGGCTCGCGTACAGCTCCCTCACGTGAAGTGGCGACACGCGCGCGAGTTGCAAGCCACCAAGGTACGGGCCCGCCCGGCGGATGTAATGCTGGTGGTTCTCCCGCGTGCGGGGCCGTAGCTCCGGAGCGCGCATCTTGGCGTACTGGACGAGCCAAGCCTTGACGGTCAGGTCACGCGGCGGCGCCGTGAAACCCGTCCCAACAAACGGCAGCATCTCATGAAGCAGCTTGACCGCCTCGCCCTCCGTCCGAGCGCTCCCATAGCGGCGCCTGAGCCGGCCCGTGCGGGGGTCTCGCCCAACGACAACAGCGACGCGCCATCCGCCCGACGCAACCTGGTAGATGGACCCGGACCCCTTGGCACGAATCCCCTTCTTCTTCTTAGCCATGCCAGGGTTCCGGCGCGTCGGGCGTGTTCAACCACTCAAGGATCGGCGCTCGCGGGAAGAGGAACCGCCGCCCCACCCTCTTGCAGGGAAGCCGGCCGCTGTGTGCAAGGTCATACACCTTCGCCTGGCTTACGCCCAACAGGACGGCAACCTCGCCGGCGGAGTAGACTGCCGGCTCGACCTGGCGCGGGCGCTCAGGCGCCATGGTGCACCCTCGACCCGGCGTCGAGGCCGCTGCGGATCGTGGCGCGAGCCTCGCCGTCAGGGAGACCGCAATGCCGAGCGGCCCGCAGCAGCTCCCGCCCGGCAGCGCCGCGCGAAAGGTGCCCGGTTCGGACGAGCTGCCCAGCCCGGAACGCAGCACGGTTCAGACGATCATTCCGGCCACCCACAGGCGCCAACGCGACGGCCTCGGCCTCGCCCCGCAAGGCACGCCAGCCGTACCGTGTCCATCCGCCACCGGCCGGCGGGGCTACGCGGCCCGAGGCGCGCGGCCGACCAGCCAGGGCGCGCAGAAGCGCCACCGACGCGAGCGGCAGACAAGCGGGACTCCGAAGCCCCCGAACCCACACGTAGCAGCCGGCCGGCGTCGAGCTCGGCGGCGCCAGGACGTAGGCCCGGCCGAGGCCGCGCACATCGACGCCCGGCAAGGCCGACGTGCGCGCCGTGAGCCACGCGGCGCCCGGCCCGGCAAGCACGTAGAAGTGGGCACCGTGGGGGGTGCGCACCATCGGCGCGCG
>CAZIBD010000017.1:0-2471 GCA_964536935.1 uncultured bacterium
TCACCGCGAGCTGGGCTCCCGGTTGGCACTTCATCGACATCTACCCGTCGTTCTACCGGAACAAGGACTACGAGGGTGCGGACGAGCAACCGTTCCTCTACCGCCAGGCCATCCTGACCTGGAAGGATCACCCGCACAAGATCCACTTCCGCTATGCGTTCTACGTGACCGGCGACGCCGGCACGCAGGCCGGCAACTAGCGCGCGACGCGCGAAACGCGGCGAGCGGGGCGCGCCGGATCTGGCCGGCGCGCCCCGCGCCGTGCTGGCACGCTCCATGGCGGGCTGGCCGCCTCCCGGCCCAGGTTCCTAGGTGGTGCTGTAGGCGCTCGCGCCCGGCAGGTCGCGTTTGACCTGCACGGTCACGGCGGCGCGGTAACGGCTGCAGCGCTCCGACCAGGCCACGTTGGCCGCCATCCGGGTTTCCAGCGCCGCCGCGATCCGCTCGAGCACCTCACGCTCGGGCGGGGGCTGGTCCGCCACCGAGGCGCGCAGCTGCTGGAAGCGGGCCACCTGCTCGTCGTGCATGGCCGCCGCGCGCGTCAGCGCGGCGTCGAGGCCGAGGTGGCGCGCGGCCTGGAGCGCGACGACCAGGTTGTGCACGTCCTCCTCCCGGACCTCCTTGTTGAGCGAGTAGATGTCGTTCGCCCAGCACACCGCGTGGTCCGCGGCCGCATACAGTCCCTTGGCCAGCGGGTGATCGGAGACCGGAAGGCCCTCCACCGCCTGGAGCAGCGCGGTGTGGATCTGCAACCCGCTGGTCAGCAGCCGCATACGCTGGTACGTCTCCAGGTCGGGGGTGCTGCCGCTGGCGCGGTTGGCCGCCTCCCAGCGGGTGGCGGCGAAGTAACGGTCGGTGGCGTCGGCGAAGCGGCGTAGGGCGGTCTCGTCGGCACGGGACGCCAGGCGGCGCCAGAGATCGGCCAGCAGCGCGGCCAGGGCGCCGTCCCGGGCCTCGGGCATGCCGCCGGAAAGCACCTCGAGCAGCCGCTGGTGCAGGTCGATCAGGTAGCGCGGATGCCTGCCGGCGGCGCTGGCATCGCAGTGATCGTCGTGCAGGAACATCCAGAAGCTCCAGTCGGACACCAGCTGCAGGAGGTCCGGATCGCACGTGCGTTGCATGTGGGCGGCCAGCCAGCCCGGCTGCACCGCGTCCACCCAGCGGTAGAGCGTGTCCGGCGCGGCGACGTCGAACGACCGCAGCCACGCCAGGGTGCCCCGTTGCAGGCCCTCCGAGGGTCGGTCGGCCACGTGGAAGGGGCGCGCGAGCACGGGCAGCGTGACGTGCTGCACCATCTCCCGCGCCAAGGCCTCGACGCGGTCCTTGCCCGCTTGCTTCGCGAGGTAGAGAGCGTCGTCGGCGCGCTTGAGGAGGCTGTCGACGGTGTCGCCCGGATGGTACGTGGTGACGCCGAAGCTGGCGGTGACGGTTCCCATGGGTCCGAACGGCGTGTGCCGGAGGGCCTCGCGCAACCGCTCGGCAACCCGCAGGGCGCCGGGCAGGTCGATGCCGGGAGCGATCACCAGGAACTCCTCCCCGCCCCAGCGGCCGAAGCTGTCCGGACGGCGGAGCACGCCCTCGCCGCGGCGCGCCACCCCGCGCAGCACCTCGTCGCCGGAGTCGTGGCCCGAGCGGTCGTTGACGCGTTTGAAGTCGTCGAGGTCGAACAGCAGGACCGCGACGTCCTGGGCGTGGCGCTCCGCCAGGTCGAGCGCCATCGTCAGCGTCGCCTCCAGCGAGCGCCGGTTGGGGAGGCCCGTCAGGGCGTCCTGGTTCGCCAGGCGGCGCATGCCCACCAGCTGGGCCTGGAGCGACGCCACGTCATGGCGCAGCCGGGAGAGGCCGTACACCATGGCGATCAGCAGAGCGGTCGCCAGGAAGAACTCGAACAGGTTGCGGGGAGGGACGGCGGCCACGTGCCCGCGGCCGGCGGCGATCGCCCCGGAAGCTACCAGCACGCCGAGCGAGGTGAAGAGGGCGGGCCTGGGCTCGAAGAGCAGGAACGCCAGGACGTACAGCAGCGGCGTCCACACGAAGATCTGGTCGAGGTTGCCGGAAGGGACCAGGCTCGTGCCGAGCTTGCCGAGGTAGAGCAGGGCGAACAGCCCGAACACGGCCTGCTCGATGTGCCGAGGGGGTATCCAGCGGCCGTAGACCGGCAGCGCCATCCCCAGCAGCACCACCGTGACGAAGGGAAGGACCATCCGGTCGAACGATCCCGGTGCGCCGAGCAGGCCGGTGATCAGCGTCGCGCCGGCCAGGAAGGGGAGCAGGAACAGGTAGAGCGCCCGCTTCAGGCGCGCCACGGCGGAGCCGGTCGCGATCGGGTCCGGACCGGTGTCGCTCGGAGCCGCGGCATCCCGAGCGGACCCGAGTACTGTCGCCCCCTCCTGTGCGTCCTCCGACACCATGACGGCACTGTACAGCGAGCCCGCGAGGCCGTGCCAGCGAAATTCCTCCACCGGGGCTCG
>CAZIBD010000017.1:2571-5846 GCA_964536935.1 uncultured bacterium
ACGGCGCGCCCAGCGCCCGGACCCAGCCCCGGCAGCATCGGCCGTGCCGTCCTCCCCTGCAGCACCGTCGCCGGCAGCGTCGTCCCCCCGCCCACGTCTCGCGTTGCCCTCCCTCCCCGATGCCGAACGCCCGGCAGGTCCACCGGCGCCCAGGCCGCCGCTCGTGATCGGTCCGTTCGTGACCGGTCGCGTTGGGCCGGGACCGGTCCAGGACGGGGAGGTGGCCATGAGGGCCCTGGTTCTGTTCGATTCGCAGTACGGCAACACGGAGCGCGTCGCCCGGGCGATCGCGCGCGGGCTGGAGCCGCACGGCATCGTGCGGGTAGCGTCCGTGGCGCGGCAGGGGACCGGGACGCTGGACGCCGACCTGCTCGTGGTCGGCTCGCCGACGCAGGTGCACGGCATGGGCCGGCACGAGCTCCACCACCTGCTCGAGCACCTACCCACCGCCGCCCTGGACGGCATGGTGGCGGCCGCCTTCGACACCCGCGTCCGCGGCCCGGTGGGGATGACCGGCAGCGCGGCGACGGGGCTCGCGCGGCGCCTGCGCGACAAGGGCGCGCGGGTGATCGCGCCGGTGGAGAGCTTCATCGTCCTGGGCCGCGAGGGACCGCTCGTCGACGGCGAGGAGGAGCGCGCCGTGGCGTGGGCCGAGGGCATCGCGCGCGCGTCTCTGCCGTTCGGGGCCGCCGCGCCGACGCCGAGGCCCGGAAGCGCGCCCTGAGCTCGGGCGTGAGGCGGCTGGCCCGCCTCGCCCGAAGAGGGGAGCGCGCAGCGTGGGGGGTCGCTGCGCGCTCCAAGCCCTAATGGGGGTGTTGGTGATGGTGCGGGGGTCACCCCGCGGCCATCGATTGGGGGACCTCCCAGGAGGGAGGCAGCCTGAAGGGTACCCCGGTCCGCCGCCCGCCTTCGTGCGGTCCTTTACGTGGGGCCCGTGCCTTGGAATCGCGTTGATCGTTGTCGACCGTTCCGCTCAAGAAGCCATCCGGGGATGGCAAAAGTTGCAAAGACTTCGTAAACTAACTCCATGGCCTCGCTCGACTCCGTGCTGCGCCAGCAGGCGATCACGGATCTCCTCGCGCGCTTCGGTGTGGTTCGCGTGAGCGCGCTGGCGAAGGAGCTCGGCGTTTCGTCGGTGACGATCCGTTCAGACCTCGACCAGCTGCAGCAGAAGGGCGCGCTGCGCCGTACGCGCGGCGGCGCGATCCCCTTCGATATGGCCACTCCGGAGCTGCCGCTCGAGGAGACCAGCCGGGTGCGCTTCGCCGAGAAGCGCAAGATCGGACGCCGCGCCGCCGCCCTCGTGCAGGACGGGGAGACGATCATCATCGATGTCGGCAGCACCACGACCGAGCTGGCCAAGGCCCTGCCGCCGAGCCTGCGCGAGGTGGTGGTCGTCACCAACGGTCTGAACATCGCGCTGCTGCTCGAGTCGCACCCCGGCGTGTCGGTCGTCGTGACGGGCGGGATGCTGCGCCCGCTGCAGCACTCCCTGGTCAATCCCTACGCGACCACGCTGTTCGACGAGCTGAACGCCGACCGAGCCTTCCTGGGCTGCAACGGGGTGGACACGCTGAAGGGGCTTACCAACACCAACATGCAGGAGGCGGAGGTCAAGGCGCAGATGATGCGGGCCTCGCGGCAGGCGGTGGTGCTGGCCGACCACAGCAAGCTCCTGCAAGTGGCCACGGCGCGGATCGCCGGCCTGGAAGCGATCCACCTGCTCGTGACCGACGACAGGGCGGATCCCGCGGCGCTGTCCGCGCTGGCCGACGCGGGGCTCCGGGTGGTGGTCGCCGATGGCGACCGCTGACGGGAGCGGCATGGATGCCAGGCGCGGTGAGGCTGCAGGAGCGAACCTTTCATAAGTCTTTACAAGAAAGCGCAAGACCAAGTAGCCTGGGGCGAGAAAAGAGAAAGGAGCATCATGCGCAGACTGTGGCTCGTGGCGGCGGCTGCTGTGCTCTCGTTGGCGTTTGCACAGGGCCCCGCCCTTCCTACCTACAGCGGTCCGCCGGTGACCCTCACGATGTGGTCGTGGGTGCCCGGCATCAACAAGGCGGTCGCCGCCTTCTAGCAGGCCTATCCGAACATCAAGGTCGAGACCACCAACGTGGGCGCCGGCCCCAACGAGTACACCAAGCTCCTGACCGCGCTCAAGGCCGGGACCGGCGCGCCCGACGTCGTCCAGATCGAGTACGACTTCCTGCCGAACTTCATCGACTTCGGCGGTCTGGTCGACCTGTCCAAGTACGGCGCCGGCGCGTACAAGTCGGACTTCGTACCGTGGACGTGGGCTCAGGTCTCGCCGGACGGCAAGGCCATCTACGCCATCCCTCAGGACACCGGGCCCTTCGCCATGGTCTACCGCGCCGACCTGTACAAGAAGTACGGGCTGAGCGTGCCCAAGACCTGGGCCGAGTTCCAGGCCAACGCCGAGAAGCTGGCGCAGGAGACCAACGGTAGCGTTCAGTACACCGACTTCTACTCCACCTACGCGCCGTGGTTCATGGGCCTGGTCTGGGCCGACGGCGGCCGGCTGTGGACGCACTCCGGCAACCAGTGGACGCAGAGCCTCAACAGCGCCTCGGCCAAGAAGGTCATCGACTACTGGGGCAACCTCGTCGACAAGAAGTACGCCGCGACCCTGCCCGACTTCACCAGCGACCTGAACAGCGCCCTGGCGAAGGGGCAGATCACCACCCTGATCGAGGCGGCCTGGGGCCCCGGCAGCCTGGCCAGCCGGCTGGGCACCGAGTCCGCCGGGGAGTGGCGCGCCGCACCGCTTCCGCAGTGGGACGCCAGCGCGCCCTTCCGCAGCGGCAACTGGGGCGGGTCGTCCAGCGCGGTGACGGTGCAGAGCAAGCACCCGCAGGCGGCGACGATCTTCGCGCTGTGGCTCAACTCCAGCACCACGTCCGTGGCGCTGAACTGGGTGAACGGCGGGCTCTTCCCGGCCTCCGAGACCGGGCTGCAGCTGTCCGGCCTGCACGATCCCAGCAAGAACCCGAGCAAGTTCTTCGGCGGGCAGGACGTGGCCAAGGTCTACGCCGACGCTTCGGCCGCCGTGCCCACCGACTTCCAGTGGGCGCCGTGGTTCCTGTACGCCAACAACAGCTTCAACAAGTACGCGGCCGACGCCGTCTCCGGCAAGACCGGCTGGAGCGCGGCGCTGGACGCCTGGCAGCAGGATGTGCTGAACTACGCCAAGACGCAGGGGTACCAGGTCAGCGCTCCGTAGCGCGCGGCCCGAGACCAACCGAAGAGGCTGAGCG
>CAZIBD010000017.1:5946-28423 GCA_964536935.1 uncultured bacterium
TACCAGGTCAGCGCTCCGTAGCGCGCGGCCCGAGACCAACCGAAGAGGCTGAGCGATGCGCAGACGATGGACGGTTCCCTATCTGTTCCTGGCGCCGTTCATGATCTTGTTCCTGCTGTTCTATTTCGCGTCGATCGTCTACGCGGTCTACCTGAGCCTCTTCATCCAGCGGGGCATCCGCCCGAAGGTCTTCTCCGGGCTCGCCAACTACGTGCGGGTGCTGCACGACAGTCAGTTCCTCGGCTCGCTCGCCACGATCGCCAGGTTCGGGGCCATCCAGATCCCGATCATGCTGGTGCTGGCGCTGTTGTTGGCCCTCTACCTGGACGGGCTGCGCAACCAGCGCCTCCGCACCTACCTCAGCCTCGGCTTCTTCCTCCCGTACGCCATGCCGACGGTGATCGCCGGGTTGCTGTGGGGCTACCTGTACTCGAAGGGCCTGTCGCCCTTCAACCAGCTGCTCGCCCCCTTCGGGGCCAGCATCGACTTCCTGGGGCGCCGGGGCCTGCTGTGGTCGCTCGGCAACATCATCACCTGGACCTGGACCGGCTACAACATGGTCATCCTCTACTCGGCGCTGCGCGGCGTGCCCGGCGAGCTGTACGAGGCGGCGCGCATCGACGGCGCCAGCAACCTGCAGGTGGTGCGCTTCATCAAGCTGCCCATGGTGGCGCCGGCGCTGGCGCTGGCCACCCTGTTCTCCATCATCGGCACCCTGCAGATCTTCGCCGAGCCCTTCGTGCTGGCCTCGCTCACGTTCGTACCCACCAACCTGATGCCGAACCTGTACATCTACTACACCGCCTTCAACTACGGCAACTTCAACTACGCCGCGGCGCTGGCGGTGGTGCTGGCGCTCATCACCTTCGTGCTGTCGCTGGGCATGCTGGCGCTCCTCAACTTCCAGCGGAGGCGGCTGTGAACCGGCTCAATGCCTCGGCCATCACCTGGCGCGTGCTCGTGTTCGTGCTGTCGCTGTACTTCCTGGTGCCGCTGATCTGGCTGATCATGTCGTCCACCAAGAGCACCGGCCAGCTCTTCACCACCTTCGGGCTGTGGTTCGCGTTCCCCATGCACCTGGGGGCCAACATCCGCGGCATGGCGAGCTTCCAGTCGGGGGTGGTGGGCCGCTGGATGCTCAACACCGTGATCTACTCCGGCGGCGTGGCCCTACTCTCGACGCTGTTCTCCTCCATGGCGGGGTACGCCTTCTCGCGCTTCGAGTTCCCGCTGAAGACGGTGTTCAACCTCATGGTGCTGGCCGCCGTGCTGCTCCCGATCACGGCGCTGGTGCTGCCCATCTTCCTGATCCTCCACGACATCGGCCTCATCAACACCTACTGGGCGGTCATCCTGCCGCTCCTGGTCAACCCGCTGGGCGTCTACCTGATGCTGATCTTCTGGGACCAGGGGTTCCCGCGCGAGCTGCAGGACGCCGCCTACCTCGACGGGGCCGGCGAGTGGCGGGTGTTCTGGCAGGTGGGGCTGCCGCTGGTGCGCAACGGCCTGCTGACCGTGGCGCTGTTCAGCTTCGTGAGCACCTGGAACAACTTCTTCCTGCCCCTGGTGGTGCTCTCCAAGGGCGATCTCTACCCCATCACGCTGGGGCTCGCCATCTGGAACTCCACCACCCAGACGGGGGCGCACGTGGACTATCCGGCCATCCTGGTGGGCGCGCTGATCTCGGTGCTGCCCCTGATCATCGCGTTCTTCACCCTGCAACGCTACTGGCAGGCCGGCCTCACCGCCGGCAGCGTGAAATGAGGCGTCATGCTGGGCGTGTGCTACTACCCTGAACACTGGCCCGAGGAGCGCTGGGCGCAGGATGCACGCGCGATGCGCGAGCTCGGCCTGGGCACCGTGCGCGTGGGCGAGTTCGCCTGGAGCCGGCTCGAGCCCGAGCCCGGCAGGCTCGAGCTCGACTGGCTGGAGCGCGCCCTGGAGACGCTGGCGGCCGAGGGCCTCGAGGTGGTCCTCGGCACCCCCACCGCCACGCCCCCCAAGTGGCTCGTCGACCGCTACCCCGAGATCCTGGCGCGCGACGCCGACGGCCGCGTGCGCGCCTTCGGCTCCCGCCGCCACTACAGCTTCAGCAGCCGCCGCTACCTCGAGGAGAGCCGGCGCATCGTCGGCGTGCTCGCAGGGCGCTTCGGCCGGCATCCGGCCGTGATCGGCTGGCAGACCGACAACGAGTACGGTTGCCACGACACGGTCCGGAGCTACGGCCCGGAGGACGCGGCCGCCTTCCGGGCCTGGCTAAAGCGGCGCTACGGCACCATCGAAGCGCTCAACCAGGCCTGGGGCACCGTGTTCTGGAGCATGGAGCTGCGCAGCTTCGACGAGGTCGATCCGCCCAACCTGACCGTGACCGAGGCCAACCCGGCGCACCGCCTCGACTTCCACCGCTTCGCCTCGGACCAGGTGGCAGCCTTCAACCGCGCCCAGGTGGAGATCCTGCGCGAACGCTCGCCGGGACGCTTCATCGTCCACAACTTCATGGGCTTCTTCGACCAGCTCGACCCCTACGACGTGGCGGCCGACCTCGATCTGGCCAGCTGGGACAGCTACCCGCTGGGCTTCACCGACCTCATGCCTCTCGACGAGGCGACCCTGGCGCGCTTTGCGCGCTCGGGCCATCCCGACGTCGCGGCCTTCCACCACGACCTCTACCGCGGGGTGGGGCGCGGCCGCTTCTGGGTGATGGAGCAGCAGCCGGGGCCGGTGAACTGGGCGCCCCACAACCCCTCGCCGGCGCCCGGGATGGTCCGCCTGTGGACGTGGGAGGCGCTGGCGCACGGCGCCGAGGTGGTCTCGTACTTCCGCTGGCGGCAGGCGCCCTTCGCGCAGGAGCAGATGCACACCGGCCTGCTCCGGCCCGACGGGACGCCCGACGACGGCGCGGCCGAGGTGCGCACCACTGCCGGCGAGCTCGCCGGTGTCACGCTCCCGGCCACGGCGAAGGCGGGCGTTGCGCTGGTGCACGACGCGGCGGCCGCGTGGGTGGGGGAGATCCAGCCGCAGGGCGCGGAGTGGAGTGCTGGGGCACTCGAGTTCGCCTTCTACAGCGCGCTCCGTTCGCTGGGCCTCGATGTCGACGTGGTGCCGGCCGGCGCCGCCCTGGCGGGCTACGCCCTGGTCGTCGTGCCGACCCTGCCGATCGTGACGCCCGCGGCCCTCGAGGCGTTGCGGGCGTTCCGCGGACCGCTCGTGCTGGGACCCCGCTCGGGCAGCAAGACGGAGCGCTTCCAAATCCCGTCCGAGCTGCCGCCCGGCCCGCTGCAGACCCTGATGCCCGTGCGGGTGACGCGGGTCGAGAGCCTGCGCCCCGGGCTCGAGGCGGGGCTGGTATGGGAGGGCGAGCGCTTCACGGCGGGGACCTGGCGGGAGTGGATCGAGCCCGTGGAGGGCTCGGGCGCCGTGGCCAAGGGCCACTTCGACGACGGCCGCGGCGCCGTGTGGCGCTCGGGCGAGGCCCGCTACCTGGGATTCTGGCCGGGCGCACCCTTCCTCGGCCGCTTCCTGGCCCACCTGGCGGAGGTGGCGGGCTTGCAGGCGCGGCCGCTGCCGCCGGACGTGCGGCTGCGCCGCCGCGGCACCTGGACGTTCGCGCTCAACTACGGGCCGGAGCCGCAGCGGTTCGACGGTCCGCCCGGCGCGCGCGCCGTGCTGGGCGGGGCCGACCTTCCCCCTCGCGGGCTGGCGATCTGGGACGAAGGCGTGTGAGGCTCGGCCCCGCCGAGCTGCCCGATGGGGCCGAGCCCGTCGGGGGCGGATACCTGGTGCGTGCCGACGCTCTCGCCCTGGCCGGCGGCGGGGCCACGCGCTTCTACCGGCACGGCTGGCAGAGCTGGAGCGAGGCGCGCTGGCTCGAGCTGAGCGAGCCGGTGCAGCCCATCGAGCCGGCCTCGCGCCGGCCGCAGGCCGACGATCCCGCCTACGCGCTGGCCGCGCGCCACGGCGGCAGCGCCGTGGGCGCCCTGGCCACCCCCGACGGGGTGCTGCTGCTCGGAGCGCTCGAGCCCGGGGCGCGCGTCGAGGCAGGCGACACCGGCCTGGACGGGCGCTACGAGGATGGGACGGAGGGCCCCTGGTTCTTGGCCCTCGGCCCCGAGCCGGACGTCTTCGCCGCCTACGCCGAGCAGCTGGCCGAGCGGCTGGGGCGCCGGCCCGACCGCCCCGCCCCGCGCCTGTGGTCGAGCTGGTACGGCTTCTACCGTGGCATCTCCGAGGAGGGCCTGCGCGAGGTGCTGGCGGGGCTCGAAGGGCTGGCGTTCGACGCCTTCCAGATCGACGACGGCTGGCAGCGCGCCATCGGCGACTGGGACCCGAACGACGCCTTCCCCTCCGGGATGGCGGCGATGGCAGAGGAGATCCGCGGCGCCGGCCTCACGCCCGGCCTGTGGCTGGCGCCCTTCATCGCCACGCCCGGCAGCCGCCTGGCCCGCGACCACCCCGACTGGCTGCTCCGCGACGACCGGGGGCGCCCGGTGCCGGCGGGAGACAACTGGGGCGGCCCCTTCTTCGCGCTCGACACCACCCACCCCGAGGTGGAGGCGTGGCTCACGGAGACGCTCCGGCGGGTGCGGGGCTGGGGCTTCGAGCTCCTCAAGCTCGACTTCCTCTACGCCGCGGCCCTGCCAGGCGCGCGGCGGCGGCCGGTGGGGCGCGAGCGGGCCTACCGGCAGGCGCTGGCGCTGGTGCGCGAGGCGTGCGGGGAGGCGGCCTACCTGCTGGCGTGCGGGGCGCCGATCCTGCCTTCGCTGGGGCTGGTGGACGGGCTGCGCGTGGGTCCCGACACCGCCCCGTACTGGGACAACGAGGACCGGCGGGCGCACCTCCACGACCCCACCGGCCCGGCCGCTCGCGGCGCGCTCCTGACGAGCCTGGCGCGGCTGTGGCTGCGCGGACTGGTGCACGCCGATCCCGACGTGGCGTTCTTCCGCAGCCGCTACGACCTGCTCACGCCGCAGCAGCGACGGGCGCTGCAGGACCTGGGGCTGGTGGCCGGCTTCAAGGGTTGCTCCGACCCGCCGGCCTGGCTGCTGCCCGACGAACGCGACGCGCTGGCGGCGTGGCTTCGGGACGAGCCTGCCGTGACGCGCCTCGGCGAGCGGGTCTTCCTGCTGGACGGCCGGCGCGTGGACTTCGAGGCGATCGTCGGCGCCTCCTGATGCGCGCGCCCGGCTCCGCGGTTCAACGCCGCGCTGCGACGCGACCACGCGACACCGCGGCGCGACGCCGCCGCGCCCGGCGCAACCACGCCGTTGCGATACCCCCCACCCTAGGAATGCGCGGGCGCGCGCCGCCCTCCGCCCCACCCACACGAAGGATCGGGAGCGCGCCCCCCGCGCGCTCCCGATCGGCTGGCCGAGCGTCCGGGTCGGCTAGGTCCGACCCCGCTCGGGAAAGCCCATGGACTCAGTCGTCGCCCGCTGGCGCCTTGGCCGGCGCGGCGCTGCCGGACTCGGGCAGGATGACGCGGCCGTAGAGCTCGTTGATGACTCCGGCGGCCGACGCGTAGAACGCCAGGATGGCGGTGACCAGGCCGACGTAACCGCCGATGGTCGTGAAGCCGCTGACGCCCCACGCTCCCAGCGCGAGCAACACGAAGGTGACCCACAGCGCCAGGAACACCAGCATCACCGCCGTGTTCACCTTGAAGCTCGCGATCCACATGTAGAAGGTGAAGATGCCCCACACGAAGAGGTACCAGCCGACGAAGGCTCCCGGAACGCCCGAGCTGAAGAAGAACACGAACAGCGCGAACGACCACCAGAACGCCCCATATGAGAAGAACGCCACGGTGCCGAAGGTGTTCCCGCGGGGGAACTCGAGCACCCCGGCGACGAGCTGGGCGGTGCCCCCGTAGGCCATGGCCAGGGCGAGGACGAGGCCCATGCTCTTCGCATCGAACCAACCGGCGTTCATCATGCTGAGCATCCACGTGGTGAATGCGAAGCCGGCGAGTCCCAGAGGTCCAGGGTTAGCGAGCTTTCCTGTCATCCGATCCGCCTCCTAACGGCGCCTTCGCTGGGCGCGGAGGACGCCCCGATCACCGAGATCATCAGTCGAGCCTTTCCGCACCGGTCAGTCCTGGACCTGGTTGCGGATCGCCTCGACGACCTCGGGATTGGCCAGAGTGGTGACGTCGCCTGCGTCGCCCTTGTCGCTGAGCGAGCGCAGCACGCGGCGCATGATCTTGCCGGAGCGCGTCTTGGGCATGTCCGGCACGATCCACACGTGGCGGGGCTTGGCGATGGGACCGAGCTCGGTGGCCACGGCGTCGATGATCTTCTTCTGCAACGCTTCGGATGCTTCGTAGCCGGGGTGCAGCGAGACGTAGAGCTCCGGCAGAACGCCCTTGATCTCGTCCTTGGCCGGCACCACCGCCGCCTCGGCGACCTCCTTGACGGTCAGCGCCGCGGACTCGATCTCCTTGGTGCCCAGCCGGTGGCCGGCCACGTTGATCACGTCGTCGATGCGGCCCAGGATGCGGTAGTAGCCGTCTTCGGCCTGGACGGCGGCGTCACCGGCCATGTACGGCCAGTCGCGCCAGTCGGTGCTGCTGCGGTCCTTGCAGTAGCGCGCGAAGTAGGTCTCGACGAAGCGGTCGGGCTGCCCCCAGATGGTCTGGGCGAGGCCGGGCCAGGGGTTCTGGATGCAGATGTTGCCGGCACGCCCGGAGCCCTGCGGCACCACGTTGCCGTCATCGTCGTAGATGATCGGGTGGATGCCGGGGACGGCGGGGCCCGCGCTGCCGGGCTTCATCTTGTGGAGCGCCGGGGTGGTGCTGCACAGGAAGCCACCGGTCTCGGTCTGCCACCAGGTGTCGACGATTACCGCTTCCCTCTTGCCGACGGTGTCGTAGTACCAGCGCCACACCTCGGGCTCGATCGGCTCGCCGACGGTGGTCATGTGCTTGAAGTGGAAGTTGTACTTGGCGGGCTCGTCCGGCCCGACCTTGCGCAGCGAGCGCACCGCGGTCGGCGAGGTGTGGAAGATGTTGACGCCGAGCTCCTCGGCGATGCGCCAGGGGCGCCCGGGATCGGGATAGGTGGGTGCGCCCTCGAACATCACCGTCGACGCGCCCAGGGACAGCGGCCCGTAGACGATGTAGGAGTGCCCCGTGATCCAGCCGATATCGGCCATGCACCAGTAGACGTCCTCGGGGTGGATGTCCTGGATGAACTTCGAGGTCCCGGTGACGTAGGACATGTAGCCGCCGATGGAGTGCTGCATGCCCTTGGGACGGCCGGTGGTCCCGCTGGTGTACATCAGGAACAGCGGCGCCTCGGCCGGCATGGAGACGGGCTTGACCCGCTTGCCGCGGAAGGCGGGCAGGCGGTCGTTGACCACCACGTCGCGGCCCTCGACCAGGGCGGTGGGGCTGGAGTACTTGCCGGGGTAGCGCTGCCAGATCAGCACCGCCTCCAGCTTGTGTCCCGCCTTCTCCGACTCCACGTAGGCGATGTCCGCCTTCTCCTTGTGGTCGAGGAGCTTGCCGGCGCGCCAGTAGCTGTCCATGCTGATGAGCAGCCGGCTCTGCGAGTCCTCGGCGCGCTCACCTGCGGCCTTACCGCTGAAGCCGCCGAACACCACCGAGTGGATGACGCCCAGGCGGGCGCACGCCAGCATGGTGATGGGCAGCTCGGGCACCATCGGCATGTGGATGGTGACGCGGTCGCCGGCCTTGAGCCCCATGTCCTTGAGAAGGGCGGCGAACTCGTTCACGCGCACATACAGCTCCTGGAAGGTGATGTGCTCGGTCGCCTCGTCCTCGGGCTCGCCGACGAAGTGGATCGCGGTCTTGTTGCGCCGCGTCTCGAGGTGGCGGTCGATGCAGTTGTAGGCGGCGTTCAGGCGACCGCCGACGAACCACTTCCAGAAGGGCGGATCGCTGGTGTCGAGGGTCTTCTCCCAGTACTTGTCCCAATCCAGGAGGTCGGCGTACTCGCGGAACGCCTCGGGGATGTTCTCGAGAGCGAAGCGGTCGAAGATGCCGGGGTCCGTCAGGTTCGCCTGTCCGATGAACTTCGCCGACGGGTAGAAGTAATCTTCCTCCCGCCACAGTACGTCGAGACCGGTTTGATCGGGGGATTGCTTGTCTGCCATGCTATGCCTCCCGTTCGCGGCTCGTAAGCCTTCGATTGTAAATACCCCCCAACCATAAGTGCGATGAATGGTGGGATGCAAGCTCATTGCGACCGGTATGGGTACTCAGCGCTATACCACTATCAGATTTTCGTCATAACGGGACATACCCGGGCGAACGGTTCATGTCGGGGCCGTGGCGTTCGCCGCCAGGCGCGGCGCCGCCTCGTCGGCGCCACGGCACTCGGCGAGGGTCGCGGCGGCGCGCCAGGGGTCGAGGTCGTCGACAAGGGCGGATGCCCCCTGCACGGCGCGCGGCTCGAGCGTCGCGAGCAGCGGCGTGAGGTTGCGTGCGGACATCTGCTGGAAGAAGCGGCAGTTCCTCACGATCTTGTAGCGCGCGATCAGCGCGCTGACGCTGGCGGCCGCGTTCACCTCGCCGGCCTCGGCCAGCAGCAGCGCGAACGCCGCCAGCGCGAGCATCAGCGAGCGGAAGTCCATCGCTTCGACGCTGCGCCGGAGGGCGATGCGCACCACCGACCAGGCGCGCTCCTGCCGCCCTAGCCCGCGGTAGGCCATCGCCAGCAGCGCCACCGAAGGGATGGCTTCGTGCGCCTCGCTCCCGAGGCGGCAGAGCGCCACGCTGTTGCGGAAGCGCTGCACGGCCGTCGTGAAGTCGTCGCGGGTGAGCGCCGTCGCGCCCAGCAGCCACAGGCTGTGGGCCTCCGCGACCGGGTTGGCGAGCCTGCGCGCCATGCCCAGGCCGGTGCGGGCCTCGCGGTCGGTCTCGAGATAGGCGCCGATGTGCAGGTGCCCGAGGCCGACCGCCGCGTGGGCGGCCGGCAGCGACCACCACTCGCCGATGGCCCGGTGCGCTGCCAGGCTCTTCTCGAAGAGCGCCTTGGCGGGATCGAACTCACCGAGCCAGACGGCCGTCATGCCGAGGCGGCCGTAGCCCGCGGCGGCTCCGGCGAGGTCGCCGGCCGCGTCGTAGGCGCCCTCGCTGGCGTGCAGCAAGCCCTCGGCGTCGTCGAATCGGGCGTGCAGGGCCGCGGCCCAGGCCGCCGTGGCGAGCAGGTCGGCGGTGCCGGCCGCGTCTCCCAGGTCGGTCGCCGCGTCCAGCGCTTCCTCCAGCGCCCCGCTCGCCTCCACGTCACGGCCCTGTCCGAGCAGCGCGAGCCCGCGGTTGGCCTGTGCACGGGCGGCCTCCCAGAGCAGGCCGGCCGCCCGGTATCCGCCGGCCGCCCGCTGCAGCGCCTGCGCGGCTGCCACGTTGTCGCTGCCGAGCGCCAGCATGCCGGCCTGATGCTCGAGCCGTGCCCGTGCCCGGGCGCTGGCGACGTCGCTTGCCCGGCCGGGGGACGGGAGGCGCGCCAGGCCGGCGGCGACGGCCGCGCGGGCGGCGACCGCGTCGCCCTGGAGCCGCCACAGGCTGGCCAGGCGGGCGTGCAGCGAGGCCGCGAGGGGGTCGTGCGGGCGGTCGCCCTCCAGCAGCTTCACGGCGCGCGCGAAGACATCGACGCCTTCGGAGAAGGGCCCGCGCCGCTCGTAGTAGCGTCCGAGGGCGGTGGCGGCTTGCTCGAGCAGGGGCCGGTCGCCGGTCTCGGCGGCATGCAGGAAGGCGGCGCGAACGTTCGCCAGCTCAGCGGCGATCACCTCGGTGGCTGCCGCCTGGCCGCTGCCCTCGAGATCGCGCTCGCGGGCGCGCATCCACGAGCAGTAGTAGGCGCTGTGACGCGCGAGCACCGCCGCGGTCGCGCCGAGGGCCGCGAGGCGCTCGGCCGCGAAGGCGCGGATGAGCTCGTGAATGCGGTAGCGACCGGCACCGGCGTCGAACGCGACGAGCGAGCAGCGCACCAGCCGCCGCAGCACGGCGGCGTCGACGTCGGCCACGAACGATGCCGCGGCACGCGCGAAGCCACCCTCGAACACCGCCAGCGCAGCGAAGGCTCGTTGCTCCTCCTCGCTGAGGAGCGCCCAGCTGCGCTCGAAGACGCCGCGCAAGCCGGCGTGGGGATCGGGCGCATCCGACGCCGGGCCGCCGAGGAAGCCCGGATCGCTGCGGATCTCGTCGACGATGGCGTCCACCGGCAGCGTCCCGGCCCAGGCGGCTGCCAGCTCGATGCCCAGCGGGAGGCCGTCAAGAAGGCTGCAGCAGCGACGCACCGCGTCGCGCTGCCGCGCGGCGTCGAAGCCCGGGGCCGTCCGCCGGGCGCAGAGCTCGAAGAGGCGCTCGGCCGGTCCGGGCCCGCCCTCGGGGGCCTCGTCCTGGTCGAGCGGCAGACCGTGGAGGCGGAACACATGCTCGCCTGCGATCTGCAAGGGTGCGCGCGACGTCACCAGCGCGCGCGCACCGGGGGCGGCGGCGAGCACGCGTGACAGGGCTGACAAGCACTCTCCGTCCGCGAGGTGCTCGCATCCGTCCAGGACGATCACGGCGGGGGATGCGCGGAACCGTTCGGCCAGCTGGCGTTCCAGCAGATCGGTGCTCTGCCCGCCGGCAAGGCGCATGCCGAGGGCCGACGCCATCTCTCGGACGAACTGACCGCCCGTGCGGACCGACTCGAGCGTCACCGGTCCGGCCACCGGCAACCCCGTCCCGAGGGCCCACGCCTCGTTCAACCGCCCCGCGAGCTCCAACGCCAGGCGCGTCTTGCCGATGCCGCCCGGCCCCACCAGGGTGACGATGCGTGCGGCAGGGTCGCTGAGCAGCGCCAGCGCCTGCTCGAGCTCCGCCTCGCGGCCGACCAGCGGGGTCCTCGGGGAGAGGAGGGGTCGGTCCGCCGCTGGGCCGTGCGGCGAGCCCGGCGAGGCCTCGCCCGTCGGGGCCCCGCCCAGGTCCAACCCCAGCTCGGCAGCGTCCGACGCGACCTGCCTGGCGAGCGGGTGCCCGCCGGCCACCAGCAGGGCGTGCAGCTCGGCCAACGCCGGGGGATCGGGTGGCGTGGCGCCGGAAAGCTCGAACGCCTGGGCCGCGAGCTTCGCGGCGGCGCTCCCATCGGCCGCGGCGGCGCTCCTCCGGGCGGCCGACAGCAGGGCGGACCGCAGACGATCGGCCTCGCGCTCGCGCGTCTCGTAGATCCACGCCTCCAGGTCGGTTCCCACGTGGCGCTCGTCGAAGCCGTCGAGGAAGCGGCCCCGGTAGAGGTGCAGCGCCAGCTCCAGGTCGCGCTCATCGAGCGCCCGACGGAAGCGTGCCACGTCGAGCTCGACGTCCACCTCGAGGTCGCGGCGGTCGGCGTGGACCACACCGGGCACGCCGTGCCGCAGCTGCGTGAGCGCGACGGACAGGCTCTTCATGCGGTCGGCGGCGCTCGGCCAGAAGAGCTCTGCGACTTCGCGTCGCGTCCGGCGACCCTCGAGGGCGACGTAGGTGAGAAGCAGGAGGGGCTTCTGCCAGTGGAAGTCGGAGCCCTCGAGCGCCAAGCCGCCGAGGGTGCGGAGCATGATGGCCCACTATAGCCACGCCCGCGCCGTTTAGGGGTCCTTTAGTGACGAGCGTCGCATCCTCACGCCAACACACGCACGCTGCGGTGCCGGCGTCGCCCGGCGCTGCGGAGAGGAGGACGCATGAGAGGCGCCGAGGAACCCATGCCTGCAAACGGGCCTGCGCGTACCGGCGAGCCCGTGCGCGCCCTGGTCGAGGCGCTCGTCGAGCACGACTTCGAGGGTGTGGCGGCGGCGTTCGCCCCGGAGGCGGCCTTCCGTGCCTTGCTGCCTCGCGAGCAGGTGGACGCGAGAGGTGCGGGGGAGGCGGCCGCCTGGTTCCTGACCTGGTTCGGTGATGCGCAGGCGCTGTCGGTCTGCGGACTGGACGCGGCGGCGCTGGGCCAGGTCACCACCTTCCGCTTCCACCTCCGAGCCAGGAAGCCGCGGGGCTGGAGCGAGATCGTGCAGGCGGGAGTATGCGAGTCGTCGGGCGGTGCCATCACGTCGATGCGCCTCGCCTGCTCCGGCTTCCAGTACCAGACCGGGGACGGGGCGTCACCGGCGGCCTCGCCGGAGCAGCGCTTCGACGCCGGCGACCTGGGCTGCGGCAGCGGCCTGCCGGCCGCCTTCCGCGAGCGCATCGGCGGCGTTTCTGTGGGGCAGGTTCTCCAGGTGATCGCGCGCGACCCGTCGGCGCGCGAGGACCTTCCGGCGATGGCCCGGATGCTCGGCCATCGGGTGCTCTCGGTCGAGAGCGGCAAGAACGGCGAGATCGTGATCGAAGTGGAGCGTGGACGATGAGCGAACGAATGATGTTCAACTGCACGCACGGACGCGAAGATCCCGAGCGGGCGCTGCTGCCCTTCGTGGCGGCCAACGTCGCCGCCACGGCCGGCCAGCAGGCGCTGGTGGTGTGCACCATGGACGCCGTCTGGCTGGGAACGAAGGACGGCGCCGACGGGGTGAGCTCCAAGGACCTGCCGCCCCTGGGCGAGCTCCTGCCGGCGTTCCTGGCCAACGGCGGCGAGGTGTGGCTGTGTGGCGCCTGCGCCAAGCCGCGCGGCATCGGGGAAAGCGACTGCGCCGAGGGCGTGAAGATCGTGGGGGCGGCGACCATCGTCGAGGCCATCGCCACGGGGGCGACGCCGGTGGCTTTCGGCTGAGCGTCGCGGAGGATGCCCGGCCCCGCCAGCCTCCCGGGCGGCGGGGCCGCCCCACCCCATAGCGAGGTAACCGACGGAGACATCGCCAGCCGAGCGGTGCATCCCCGACCGAGGGCGGCACCGCAACCAGGAAGGGGAAGGCCCCGATGGCCACCAGCGTCCGCAGACTGGATACCGAGGATCTCACCAGCCGCGTCAGGGCCATGTACCGCGAGGTCGCGCTGCATCCCGAGCGCAGCTTCCACTTCGAGACCGGGAGGAACCTGGCCGAGCGCGTCGGCTACCCGCCGTCCGAGCTCGACCGCGTCCCCGCACCGGCCGTCGACTCCTTCGCCGGGGTCGGCTACTTCTTCGACTTGGCCGCGATCGCCCCCGGCGAGACGGTGCTCGATCTCGGCAGCGGGTCGGGGATGGACAGCCTGCTGGCCGCCATCGCCACGGGTCCGCAGGGCGCGGTCATCGGCGTCGACATGACGCCCGAGCAGCTGGCGAAGGCCGCCCGGCTGGCGGCGGGTGCCGGGCTCGGCAACGTCGCGTACCGCGAAGGCCGGATCGAGGAGCCGCCGGTCGCCCCCGGTTCGGTCGACTGCGTCATCTCCAACGGCGTCATCGATCTGGCGCCGGACAAGGGCGCGGTGTTCGCGGCCGCCGCGGCGGCGCTCCGGCCGCAGGGCCGGCTGGCGCTCGCCGACATCGTGACCGCGTCCGAGCTGCCCGATGGCGTCACCTGCAACGCTTCGTTGTGGGCCTCGTGCATCGGCGGTGCCATGCAGCGCGACCGCTATCTCGACAGCCTCGAGCGCGCCGGCTTCGAGGTGCTGGAGTTCCGCACCAACGGCAGCTACCGGTTCCTGTCGGACCAGGCCGTCAACGCCAGCCGCGAGTACGGGGTCACGAGCGTCTCGCTGCTCGCCAGGCGCCGCGGGGAGTAGCACGGCGCTGGCACGACGGGCGCGGCACGCGAGTGTGGCCCCGGCCCGCAGCAGCGCCACAGCGACTCCCCGAGTCGCGGGCGGGCTGCCGCGGGCCCGGTGGCGGTGCCGGAAGAAGCGAGTCTACTGCAGCGGGATCGTCACCACCTGCCCGAAGTCGCTCAGCGGCTCGTCGAAGGCGCTGGCGTTGCCGACCACCATGATGACCAGCCCGTCGGGGTTCAGCACCTGCCGGGCGGCGGCCTGGACCTCGGCCGGGGTGATGCTCTGCACGGTCTGCAGGTAGGTCTCGAAGTAGCCGGGCTCGAGCCCCAGCAGCTGCACCCGCGCGGTGCGCTCCGTGGTGGCCGCCACCGAGGTGTCGCGGAAGACGGCCTGGTTGACGATCTGCTCCCGGGCCTGGCCGAGCTCGGCGGGCGTCACGCCCTCGTCGCGCAGCCGCGCGATCTCGTCGAGGATGAGGTGCAGCACCTGACCGGTGGCGTCGGTGCGGGTGAAGGCGTAGGCCAGGAAGATGCCGGGGTAGGCGAAGCCCTGGGTGAGCTGCGAGCCGGTGCTGTACGCCAGCCCGCGCTTCGTGCGGATGTCGGTGAACAGGCGGCTGGTGAAGCCGCCCGCCCCCAGGATCTGGTCGGCGACGGTGAAGGCGTCGTAGCTGGGCGTGTAGGCGCGCATGGCGGGCTGCCCGATCAGGATGATCGACTGCTGCACGTCCTTCTGCACGAAGTACACCTTGGGCGCCGGATGCTCGTTGAACGCGGGGATGGTCGGCTTCGGCGCGAGCGGGTGCTGCCACCTGCCCAGGGTGGCGCCGAGCTTCGCCAGCATCTGCTTCGCATCGAAGTCGCCGGTGATCGCCACGACCGTCGAAGCGGGAGCGTAGTAGGCGTCGTGGAAGGCGACCAGGTCGCTGCGCCGGATGGCGTCGATGGTGTCGGCCGTGGGGTAGGCGCCCGAGGGGTGCCCCTCGGCGACGCGGTAGGAGAACTCGCGAACGGCGAGCTGCACCGGGTTGTCGACCACGCGCCGGATGGCCTCGAGCTGACGCTGCCGCTCCACCTCGATGCGGGCCTGCGCGAAGTCGGGGCGGGTGAGCACGTCCTGCCAGATGGACAGCACCTGGTCGATGTTGACGGCCAGCGAGGAGAAGGAGACCGAGGCGAAGTGGTCCGACGAGCTCGCCTCGACCGAGGCGCCGAGGTAGGCGAGCTGCTCGTCGATGGTGTCGGGGCTCATGCCGCCGGCGCCGCCGTCGCGCAGGAGCCGGGCCGTGAAGCTCGCCAGCCCCACCTTGTCGGGCGGGTCGTAGACGCCCGGCGCCGCGACGTAGGCGACGCCCTGCACCAGCGGCAGAGCATGGTCCTCGGCGAGGTAGACGGTGATGCCGTTGGCGAGAACCGCCTTCTGGGGCGCCGGCGCCTGGAAGTGGATGGGCGGGAAGGTCATGGCGGCCGGATCGGGCCAGTCGGCGGGCTGGGCGCGTGCCTGCAGCGCAAGTGCCGCTAGCACGCTCGCCGCGACCGTCCAGGCGGCGTGGGCACGTCGCATCAGCTCCCTCCCTTCGGCGGTTGGAGCACCGCCACGGTGCGGTGCTGCGCGGCGAACACCTGCTGCGCCACGGCCTGGATCTCCTGGGCCGTGACCGAGTCGTAGGTCTCCAGGTCACCCATCAGGTGCTCCCAGCCGCCGGCGAAGAGCTCGTTGTAGGCGAGCGCCTGCGCCAGCCCGGCGTTGGACGACCAGGTGCGGAGCGTGGACGCGCGCACCAGGTTCTTCACCTTCTGCAGCTCGTGGTCGCTCACGGGCTCGGTGGCCAGCTTGTGGAGCTCGTCGTAGACGTCGGCCTCGACCTCGGCGGTGGTGTGCGGCGCGCGCGGCAGCGCGTAGATGATGAAGGCGTCGGGCAGGCGCGTGCCCGGGAAGCTGCTGGAGGTCTGGACGCTGGTCGCCACCTGGTCCTGCACCACCAGCCGCTTGTACAGCCGGGAGGTGCGCCCCTGCCCGAGGAGGGCGTCGACCAGGTCGAGCACGTACGCCTCGCGCGCGGGGTAGGTGGCCTTGGGGTAGCCGATCATGATCTGCGGCTGGGCCTGGAAGGTCACGGTGGTGCGGCGCTCGACCGTCTGCGCGACCGGCGCGGGGAAGCGGGTGTGCAGGGTGGGGTGGGCGGGCACGGCGCCGAAGTAGCGCTCGAGCGTGGCCATGTCCTTCACCGGGTCGAGATCGCCCACGGCGACGAGCACGGCGCGGTCGGGCGCGTAGAACGCCTGGTAGAAGGCGTGCGCCTCGGTGGCGGTGTAGCCCTCGATGGCGGAGGCGGAGCCGATCAGCGGCCGGCCGTACGGCGAGCCGGGGAACGCCTCGGTCAGGAAGGCCTCCATCAACACGCCCTGGGGGTCGTCCTCGCTGCGCTGACGGCGCTCCTCGCGCACCACGTCGCGCTCCTCGTAGAAGGAGCGGAACACGGCGTTGGCCATCTCGTCGGCGTAGATGCGGGCGTAGAGCTCGACGCGGTTGGCCGGCAGCGACACCACGTAGTGGGTGGTGTCGTAGCCGGTGGAGGCGTTGAGCCCCACGGCGCCGTTCACCGACAGGATGCTGTCCAGAGGTGCCTGCGAGGCGAGCGACTGGGCCTGCTTGCGCGCCGCCATGAACTCCTTCTGCAGCGTGTCGACGAGCGCGGGGTCGCTCTTGCCGCGGGCGTTCGCGAGCGCGTAGGCGAGCACCTCGACGTCGGTGAGCGCCTGCCGCTCCTGGGCCGGGTGGTCGGTGCCGATGGTGGTGGTGCCCTTGAAGGCCATGTGCTCGACCATGTGGGCGATGCCGCCCAGGCCCGGGGGCTCGTCGACGCCGCCGACGTCGAACATCAGGTCGAAGCTCACCACCGGCGCGGCGTGCTGCTCCACCAGCAGGATGCGCATGCCGTTGTCGAGGGTTGCCGTGTGGACGCGCGAGGCCAGGTCCTGCGCCAGGGCGGCCGGCAGCACCAACGCCGCGGTCGCCAGCGCCACCAGGGCGACCGCGACGGGCCGCGCCCGCCGCGTCCGTGGCGCGAGCGACGGCCCGCGCGCTTCTCTCGGTTGTCTCATGGCCAGGTGTCGACTCCCTCCCAGGTGCGGATGCCGCAACGACAACACCACCCCGGCGGGCGCCCGGTGCGGGTCCCGTGGCCGGCGCGGGCTCGACGCGCGGATCGCGTTGCCGTCATGGTACTCCGGCCGGAGCCGATGGCGCGGTGCGACCGGCTAGACTGCGTGCACGATGCCGTTGACCGTGAGCCGTGCCGCCGACCGCCTGGCCGCCAGCGTGCAGGTCATCCGCCGGCTCGTGGCGGGCGTGGGCGACGCGCAGGCGCGCTGGAAACCCGGCCCCGAGCGGTGGTCGATCCTGGAGGTGGTGAACCACCTGCGCGACGAGGAGCGCGAGGACTTCCGCTTCCGCTTCCGGCACCTGCTGGAGCGACCGGCGGAGCCGGCGCCGCCGATCGACCCGCCGCGCTGGGTGGTCGAGCGCCGCTACAACGAGCGCGAGCTCGAACCCTCGCTCGAGAGCTTCGTGGCCGAGCGGCGCGCCTCGCTGGCCTGGCTGGCGACCCTGGAGGCCCCCGACCTCGGCGCGGCCTCGCCCGTCACCGGCCGCACCGCCGGCGAGCTGCTGGCCGCGTGGGTCGCTCACGACCTGCTGCACATCCGTCAGATCACCAAGCTGCACTACGACTTCTGGGCGCGCGAGGTGAGTCCGCTCCGGCTGGACTACGCCGGGGAGTGGCGCTAGGGCTCGCTCGATGCGCGCGTTGCGCCGGCGGTCGACGGGCGGGGCGTGACCGGGTGCGAGCGGTGGGTTGCGGGGCGCCGCGGGTCAGCCCGGCACCAGCCACACCACCACCGGGAGCACGCCGAAGGCGAGCAGCGTCTGACCGGTGATGATGCTGGCCATGAGCTCGGCGTCGCCGCCGAGCTGCCGGGCGAGCAGGTAGGCCGAGGTGGCGGTGGGCTGCGCCTGGAACAGCACCAGCACCCCCAGCGCCTCGGCCGGCAGCTGGAGGAGCGTGCCGACGCCGTACGACAGCACCGGCAGCAGCGCGAAGCGCGCCAGCATCGAGACGCCGAGGCCGCGCGCATGTCCGGCGAACTCGCCGGGCACCAGGGCCGCCCCGACCGCCATCAGGCCCGAGGGGAGCGCGGCGCGCGACAGCACCGACAGCGCGCCGTCCAGGGTCCCAGGCAACCCGGGCAGGGCCAGGTTGGCGGCCACCCCCAGCGCGCTGGCCACGATCAACGGGTTGGTCACGATGGAGCGCAGCACGCGCCAGGGCGTCGGTGACGGGCCGCCGGCGAACACGGCCAGCATGAGCACGCTCAGGACGTTGACGAGAGGGACGACCACCGCGATCAGGAGTGCCAGCAGCTCGAGCCCGCTCTTGCCGAAGACGGCGGGGATGACCGCCAGCGCCACGTAGCTGTTGAAGCGCACGCTGCCCTGGAACACCGACGTGAAGGCGGGCCCGGTGACCCCCAGGCACCGCCGGGCGAGCACCAGCAGCAGCGCCAGCAGCAGGATCGACAGCGCGACCGCGCCGGAGAGGCGCAGCGCCACCGAGCTGTTGACGGTGGCGTCGGCCAGGACCTGGAACACCAGCACGGGGAGCAGCACGAAGTAGACCATGCGCTCGAAGCTGCGCCAGAAGCCGGGCTCCAGGAAGCCGGTTCGCCTGAGCAGGAAGCCGAGCGCGATCAACAGGCCGACCTGGAGCAGGGCGTCGGTCATGCCCGCCCCCCGGACAGCGGCCCACGGCGGCTGTGCTGGGGCCTCGCGCGCTCCGCCATGCCCTGCGTCATACCGCACGGCCGGCGAAGGTGGAGAGCGGTCGCCAGGGAGCCGGGACAAAGCGCCCTGGCGGGACGGAGAGCCTGCCCCCTACACTCCTCCAAACCACGTATCCGTTGTTCCCGACCGCCGCACCCCCGCGCGCGGGTGGATGATCCGCACCCGGCGCCAGGATCAGGAGGAGGACATGCAGACGGTGGTGCTGTACGACGCGACCTGCGAGACCTCGGGCCACGTCGCGCGGGCTGTGGCGCGCGCGCTCACGCCGTTCGGACCGGTTCGGCTGGTGTCCGAGCCCTTCCAGGTGCAGCGCGACGCCCTGCTCGAGGCCGATCTGATCGTGGTGGGCGCGCCCACGCACGGCCATCTGGAGCAGACGCACCGCCTGCAGCGCCTCATCGAGCGCCTCCCGGCCGGCTCCCTCGAGGGGAAGCTGGCGGTGGCGTTCGACACCTGGCGTCCCGGCGCCAAGTGGATGATGGGGTCCGCGGCCAACGGCCTGACCCTTCGCCTGCGCCGCAAGGGGGCGCGCGTGATCAGCCCCCCGACGAGCTTCATGGCGTCCGACCGCCCCGGCGTCATCCTGCACGGCGAACTGCGCCGCGCCGGCACCTGGGCGACGACGTTCTCGGGGCGGGCGCTGGACACCAGGCCCTCGTCGTTCTGAGAGAACGCTTGCGGCCGGCGACGTGCGATGCCGGTGCTAGGCTGACGGCACCATGACGGCCAGCGTGAAGGCCACCGGTACGGCGACAGTGAGGCTGGGCGACGACGCCCCGACCGGCCGGCTGCTCCGCATCTTCCTCGGCGAGGACGATCGCGTGGGCGGCGTTCCGACGTTCCGCGCCGTGGTGGAGGCGGCCCGCGAGCTGGGGCTGGCAGGGGCCACGGTGCTCCACGGCTCGATGGGCTACGGCGCCAACAGCGTCATCCACCGCCCGGAGCTGTGGCGGCTGTCGGGCGACCTGCCCGTCGTCATCGAGATCGTCGATGGCGATGAGCGGATCGACGCCTTGCTGGAGCGTCTCGAGGGGCTCCTCGAAGGGGGCGGGCTGATCACCGTCGAGAGCGTACGGGTGCTGCGCTACGACCGGGGCGACCGCTAGGCGTGCCTATCCTCTCCTCCGGGGGTGCAGGGGGGTCTCTCCCGAGGGGGGAACATCGACGTCAAACCTCGTTTTCTGCGGCGCGGCAGACCGAGGGGCGCTGGCTCCTGGGGCTCGGGGATCTCGGCGGCTGGCGCCCATCGTCGTGGACGCTTGCGCCACGTGGAAAGCCAGGCTTGACCTTCGCTCCCGGGCCCCGCGAACACACCCCCTGCACTCCCCCCGATTACGCAGCAGCAAACCGGGCCGCTACCGCGGCAGCGAGCGCGCGAGGGGCGTGAGCACGGACGCCAGCCGCAGCCGGCGGTGGCGCCGCTCGATCGCCGTTCGGACCAGCGATCCCAGCGTGCAGCCCTTGCGGTCGCGGCTCCAGAGGATGTCGACGGCACGTGAGGCGCAGACCTCCAGGAAGCCGCGGGCGGCCCGGCCGGCGGGCGTCACCATGACCAGCGGGATGCTGCGGAGCCGCAGCACGCGGGCCAGCTCGCGTTCGGTCCGTGCATCGACGGGGAGGCCGGTGACGGCGTCGAGCACGAAGGCGTCGGGGGAATGGTGGATCAGGTACGCCAGCGCCGCGGCGGGGGTGCGCACCAGGCGGAGCCGGACGCCGGCGGGGGAGGTTCCCTCCAGCAGCGACTTCATCAGGCCGATGTCGCGAGACAGGAGGAGCAGCACGGCCGCATCGGTGTCCTCCGGGGTGGCGGCGAGCCGCCGCCGGGCGGCCGTCGCGGGGATGGCGTCGGTGGTCGAGAGCAAGGCGGACCTCCCCGCCTACCAGGGTACCGGCACCGTATGACGTGATTCTGACGCGGCTCCGGCCGGCGCTACAGTGGAGCCGGGAGGGTGATGAGCAGCGTGGTGGACGACATGCGCGGGCGCGTCGCGCTTGTGACCGGGGCCAGCGCCGGCATCGGCCGTCAGGTCGCGTCGGGCCTGGCCGAGCGCGGGGCGACGGTGCTCGCGGTGTCGCGCGCCGGCGGCGCGGGTGCCGCTTTCGTCGAGGAGCTTCGCAGGGCGACCGGCAACCCCGACCACCGCTTCCTGCCCGCAGACCTCTCGGCCCAGGCCGAGATCCGGGCGGTCGCCGCCGAGGTGGTCCGGCAGGTGCCGCGCCTCGACGTGCTGGTCAACAATGCCGGTGGCTTCTTCCCGCGCCGCACGCTGAC
This sequence comes from uncultured bacterium, assembly GCA_964536935.1. Lineage (GTDB taxonomy): Bacteria > Deinococcota > Deinococci > Deinococcales > Trueperaceae > JASBRS01. Next base: position 26,661 of record CAZIBD010000017.1, read on the forward strand.
CGTCGACGGTATCGAGCGGACCTTCGCGCTCGACCACCTGGCCGCGATGCTGCTGACGCTGCTCCTGCTGGAGCCGCTGGCAACGGCGGGCGGCCGCGTCCTGCTCACCACCTCGCTGGTCGCTCCCTGGGGGCGCGTGCATCGCGACGTGCAGCTGCGCCGAGGCTACAACGGCGCCTTCGCCTACGCTCAGGCGCGCCTCGGGAACCTGCTGTTCGCACGGGAGCTCGCCCGGCGGGTGCCCGCAAGCGCCGTGAGCATCAACGCCTTCGACCCCGGAGTGGTGCGCACCGAGCTGGGGCAGGGTCCGGGCTTCCTCAACTTCTGCATCCGGGTGGCCCAGGCCGGCTTCGGCCGCGAGGCGCGCTCGGCCGCGGCGACCGCGCTGACGCTGGCGTGCAGCCCCGAGCTGGCGGGCGCCACCGGCGGGCTCTGGCGGGACGGCCGCCGCCTGGCCACGCCGCGCGCCGCGCGCGATGCGCGGGCGGCCAGACGGCTGTGGGAGGTCAGCGTGCGCCTGCTCGGATTGAGCGAGGAGGAGCTGGCGCCGCTGCGGCGGCTCGAGGCGCGGCGTCGCGCGGCCGGCCCCTGAAGGGTACGGGTCGCTCCGGCATGCGCCCGCCCCGGCCCAGGAGCCGGGGCGGGCGCGCCCGGAGAGTGTCCGACTCAGCTGGAGCGCGCTGGGGAGCGCCGCCGCCGCGTCTCGACGTCGAAGTCCGCTCCGCGGGGGGCACCGAGTAGCGGGAGGACGTAGTAGTCGAGACCGTAGAATCCGGCGACGCGCCAGGCGAGCACCAGCCAGGTCGCAAGGTGAAGAGGAACTTGCCGAGGGAAGGTTCGGGATAGGTAGGTGAACGCATCCGGGTCGGCTCCTTCGCTATCCATCGTCCCCGGCACCCCCTTGTGAAAACAGGAACAAATGTCCCAAGGGCAAACGTCCTGAACGACGTTCCTACGTTTCGATCCGAGGATGCGCCAGCGCGTTCAGACGCGACGGTTCCTCATGCGCAGCGTGTCGCGGACCTGGAAGGCGATGCCGAGCAGCGCGAGCGCCAGCGCGCCGAGCAGCCAGATGCGTCCCTCGCCCTGCCAGGCGTGCGCCGGACCCAGCGTCCAGAGGTCGGTGCCGAGGGCGGTGGGGACCGCCTGGGTGGGCGTGGCCAGGCCGAGGAGCATGGCGAGGCCGACCATCGAGGCCCAGGCCCCGACGAGCGCCGTCAGCACGATGATGAGGGGGCGCTGCAGGCGCCACGCCACCACCGCGCCGAGCACCAGCCCCACCAGCAGCAGCAACCAGTCCCACTGCACGTTCGTCCCGGTCGGCAGCGAGGCCGCGACGCCGCCGGCCACCGCCAGCCCCAGCACCGCGCCCGCCACCAGCGCGCCGATCCGGAACAGGGCCCACAACACCAGCGCGCCCAGCAGCCCCAGCGCCAGGGCCAGCAGCCAGGTGCTGGCGGAGACCGCCGTGGCCGAGGTCAGCGACAGTGCGAACGAGGCGCCCGTCGCGAAGCCGGCCAGGGCCAGCAGCGCACGAAACAGGCGGAAGCCCAGGAAGGTGACGGCCAGGCCCACCAGGAGCAGCAGCAGGGCGGCCAGCAACCGCGTCTGGGGCTGGAGCGTCGTCCACCATTGCCATGGGTCGACTCCGATGGGACTGTGCATGGTTCCCCCTCTGGCTCGTCGGCGTGGGCCGGGCACCGCCATGATACGTCGCGGCCGCGTTGGGGACGGTGGTTGCTGCGCCCCGAGGCGTTCGGCGT
>CAZIBD010000017.1:28523-52709 GCA_964536935.1 uncultured bacterium
ATACGTCGCGGCCGCGTTGGGGACGGTGGTTGCTGCGCCCCGAGGCGTTCGGCGTGAGGTTCCTGTAGGGGCCCGGCCCTAGACTGGGCTCAGCATGCAACGTTGGCGCCTCCGGGACGCGTACGTTTCCCGGCGGCCGCTGTCGGGGGACGGCGGGCGCCGTGCACGGGCGGCACCGCCGACGCGATCTTCGAGCCCGGGCGCGTCGAGCCGTGCCGCGCCGGGCGTTGCGGTACCCGGTCTGCCATGACCCCGGATCGCAGCCTGCGTGCCCAGCTCATCGAGGATGCTCCCGACGACACCGAGCTGCGCTTCCGCGGCGTGGTGGAGAGCCTGGCCGAGGGACTGGTGATCACCGACCTCGACGACCGCATCGTCTACGCCAACCCCCGCATGGCGGAGATGGTCGGCCGCCAGGTCGACGCCGTGGTCGGTCAGCCGGCGTACCGCGTGCTGCTGCCCGAGGAGCGCTGGGAGGAGCAGAAGCGGCGCAATGGCGACCGCGCGCGGGGCGAGGCCGAAGAGTACGACACCGAGATCGTGCGCTTGGACGGGGAGCGTGGTTCGTGCACGTGAGCGTCGCGCCGTCGCGCGATGCCGACGGAAGGGTGGTCGGCACCATCGGCGCATTCGCCGACGTGACCGAGCGCCGCCGCGCGCTGGAGAGAGTCCGTCACCTCAACGCCGAGCTGCAGGCGACCGCGGCCGCCTACCGTCGACTCGCCAACTTCGGCGCCCGCATCGAGCAGATCCACGACATCGACGCCCTCATCGACGCCGGCCTGGAGGACCTCGCGCGGCACCTCCGAGTGGACCTGGGCGTGTACTACCTCATCGAGGGGCACGCCTGTCACGTCGCTCGCCAATGGGGTCAGGGGCCTCCAGGGCTCGGCCGGCTCCAGGAGGCGCCCATCCCGGTGGGGCAGGGGCTGGCCGGTACCGTGGCGGCGGTCGGGCAGAAGCACCTGGTTCCCGACTACCCGGCTTGGTCGGGCGCTCTCTCCGACTGGGTGCAGGTCGGGCTCCGTACCGAGTTCACCCTGCCGGTCCAGCGGCATGGGGCCACGGTGGGCGTGATCAGCCTGGCGTCGTTCGGCCGCAAGGTCGAGCTCGGGGAGGCAGATCGGGTCGTGGCCGGAAGCTTCGTGAATCGCCTGGAGAACGCGCTCGAGCGGGTGGAGTCCGTCCGCGAGCTCACCGCCACCCGGGAGCAGGCCTTCCGGGCGCTGGGTGTGGCGCTGGAGTACTGCGACCTGGAGACCAAGGGGCACACCGACCGGGTGGTGGAACAGGCGCTGGCGTTCGGGCGCGCCCTGCGCTTGGGCCCGCGCGACCTGCAGGCGCTGCAGTGGGGCGCCTACCTCCACGACCTGGGCAAGATCGCCATCCCCGACGCCATCCTGCTCAAGCCGGGAACGCTCACCGACGAGGAGTTCGCGGTCATCCGCAAGCACACCCTCTACGGCTACGAGATGACCCGGGGCATCCCCTTCCTGCCGGAGGCGACCAGTGCGCTGGTGCGCAACCACCACGAGCGCTGGCGGGGCGACGGCTATCCCGACGGTCTGGCCGGCGATGCCATCCCCCTTCTGGCCCGCATGTTCTCGCTGGTGGACGTCTACGACGCGCTCATGAGCGACCGCCCGTACAAGCGCGCCTGGACGCACGAGGCGGCGATCGAGGAGATCCGCGCCATGGCCGGGGTCCAGTTCGACCCCGGGCTCACCGACGTGTTCCTCGAGCTGGTGGAGGGCGCACCGCACCGCTGAAGAGGCTCCATACTGAGGGTGCGATGTACCGTTCCATCCTGGTCCCGGTCGACCGATCGCAGCGAGCGGCGGGTGCGGTGGAGGCGGCCTTCCGGCTGGCGGCCGGCGGGGCCGGCAGCCACATCACGCTGCTGCACGTGGTGGAGATCATCAAGGACACCACCTACGAGGACTACCGCGATTTCTACGACTCGCTCGCCGCGCAGGCGCACAGCGAGATGGACGAACTCCTGGCTCCCTTCAAGGAGAGCGGAGCGCGGGTCGACACCGAGGTGGCGTTCGGGCGCCGCGTGAAGGAGATCCTACGCGTGGCCGAGGAGCGCGGCTTCGATTTGATCGTGCTGCAGTCGCACCGCATCGACCGCGACGAGCCCACCCGGGGGTGGGGGACGATCAGCCACCGGGTGGGGATCCTGGCGAACTGCCCGGTGCTGCTGGTGAAGTGAGGGCCGGGTCGGTGATGGCGGCGTCCAGGACGCCGACCGCGGGCCCGGCTGTGACCGGAGGTGCCACGTAGGCGGTGGCGGGCCCGGCGGCGTGCCCGGTGACGGCGCGCCGGCTGGCGCCGGGCGCATAGCGCTCGTGCCACACGGCCAGCGAGCCGAGCAGCATGGCGAGGCTGCCCAGCACGAACAGGGCCACGCCTAGCCGGACCAGCGAACTGTCCAGGAAGAGCAAGCTCCCGACGAAGAAGGCCGCACCCCCGACCACGTTGAGTGCCGCCTGCCCTCTTTCCGCATCCCACACGCCGCGTCCACGCATGGCATCCTCCATCGGCGCGACGCGGGCTGCCGCCCGGAGACGCGCTCGAACCGTCCGACCATGCTAGCGCCGCAGGGGCCGTTTGGTCGAGTGTCATGGCACATCCGGGGGTTCCCGGCGGGTCGTGGGGCACGTGAGCGGGACGGACGGCCACCTATAATCGGCGGGTGCCCGCTTCCGACCCGCGACAGGACCCTCCGCTAGCCCCACGGGCCGGCACGGACGCCGGTCCCGAGCGCGGAGCCGAGGGTCCCTCGAACGGCCCCCGGAACGGTCCGCCCACGGGGCGGCGCCTCGCCACCCTCTCGCTGGCCGCCCTCGGCGTCGTCTACGGCGACATCGGCACGAGCCCGCTGTACGCACTCCGCGAGTCGTTCCTGCACCGCATCGGTCCCACCTCCGACAACGTGCTGGGCCTGCTCTCGCTGATCTTCTGGTCGCTGGTGATCGTCATCAGCGTGAAGTACCTGATCTTCGTGATGCGCGCCGACAACAACGGCGAGGGGGGCATCCTGGCGCTGACCTCGCTGGTGGCGCCGAGCCACGGCAAGCGCCGCAGCCGCATCTGGCCGCTGCTCCTACTGGGGCTGTTCGGGACGGCGCTGCTCTACGGCGACGGCATGATCACCCCCGCCATCTCGGTGCTCTCCGCGGTGCAGGGGCTCGAGGTCGCCACTCCGCTGCTCACGCCCTACGTCATCCCCATCACCATCGTCATCCTGATCGGCCTCTTCCTGTTCCAGCGCCGCGGCACCGGCGGCGTGGGCCGGGTGTTCGGACCCATGATGGTGGTCTGGTTCCTGTCGCTGGCGGCGCTCGGCCTGAACCAGATCGTGCGCCACCCCGGCGTGCTGTGGGCGGTCGACCCGCTCGAAGGGGTGCGCTTCTTCCTGCGCAACGGCGGTGAGGGCTTCCTGGTGCTGGGCTCGGTGTTCCTGGTGGTGACCGGCGGCGAGGCGCTCTACGCCGACTTGGGGCACTTCGGGCGTCGCCCCATCCGGCTGGCCTGGTTCGCGCTGGTGCTGCCCGGGCTGCTGCTCAACTACTTCGGCCAGGGCGCGCTGGTGCTCGGCAACCCGGCGGCCGCGGCCGACCCCTTCTACCTGCTGGCGCCGGGCTGGATGCTCTACCCCGTCGTCCTCATCGCCACCATCGCGACCGTCATCGCGTCGCAGGCGCTCATCTCCGGAGCCTTCTCGCTGGCGATGCAGAGCGTGCAGCTCGGCTACCTGCCCAGGCTCGACATCCGGCACACCTCGGCCAGCGAGATGGGGCAGGTCTACGTCGGCTCCATCAACTGGCTCCTGATGGTGGCGTGCGTGGGGCTGGTGCTCGGCTTCCGCACCTCCAGCAACCTGGCTGCGGCCTACGGCGTGGCCGTGGCCATGACGATGGTCATCACCTCCATCCTGCTGTACGTGGTGGCGACGCGCCTGTGGAGCTGGGCGACGTGGAAGGCGACGCTGCTGGCGGGGGTCCTGCTCCTCATCGACCTATCGTTCTTCGGCGCGAACCTGTTCAAGGTCCCCGACGGCGGCTGGTTCCCGCTGGTGATGGCGAGCGCGATCTTCACGCTGATGACCACCTGGCGCCGCGGACGCGAGATCGTCGGCGAGCGGCTCAGGTCCGCGGCGAGGCCGCTGGAGCGGCTGCTGCAGGAACTCGACACCTCGAGCTTCGCCCGCGTGGGCGGCACCGCCGTGTACATGACCGGCGACCCCACCACCACGCCGCCCGCCTTCGTGCACAACCTACGGCACAATAAAGTGCTCCACGACCGCGTGCTGTTCGTGTCGGTGCGCACCGAGGACGTGCCGCGCGTGCCGTCGGACGAGCGCCCCACCATCACCGACCTGGGACGCGGCTTCTACCAGATCGTGCTGCACTACGGCTTCATGCAGACCGCCCGGGTGCCCCGCGACCTGGCCGTGCTGGAGGTCGGGGGCCGGGGCTTCGACGCCGAGGAGACGAGCTACTTCCTGGGCCGCGAGACGCTGCTCCCCACCCGCCTGCCTGGGATGGCGCTGTGGCGCGAGCGGCTGTTCGCGGTGATGTCACGCAATGCGCGCAGCGCCACCGCCTTCTTCCACATCCCGCCCGAAAGGGTGGTGGAGCTCGGAATCCAGGTCGAGCTGTAGGCGCGGGCGGACGCGCCGAGGGATCGTGTCGTCAGGTGGCGATCGATACCGGCGTGCGCGCGACCGGGAAGCGCACTTCGGTGCGGATCTTCTCGGGCGGGGCGTCGGGCTCGCTGAGGTACGCCTCCTCGGGCGGCCCCACGACCTTGTAGCCCTGCTGGGTAAGCCAGTGGAGGGCGTGGTCGTAGGCGAGGCCGACCTTGTCGTAGGGGCCGGTGTGGACGGTCACCGCGAGCTGGCGCTTGGCGAGGTTGCGGATGCCCACCCCGTCCGCGCCGGGCTCGGAGTCGAGGTGGTGCTCGGCGATCGGCCACTGCATCTCCCAGCGCGCGTCCGCTGGCGGCCCCTGCCGGGGGTCGGTGAAGAAGACGCCGACCGGCGGGGCCGCGGGCGTCAGCCGTGCGGACTTCAGATGCCGGTGCAGCGTTTGCAGGGCGTCCGGGATGCCGGTGTACGGTCCTTGCCGACGCACGTACACCACCGTGCGCGCGGGCTCCTCGCGAAGGGTCACGGAGCTCTCCATCCTGCTCTCCCTTCATCCCCTGTGGCCTTGTGCAACCCCACTGCTAGCAGGAGGACGGGGGCCCGAGAAGAGCCAAACGTCCTGTGAGCCGCGGCCGTCTACAGGTCCCGCCGCTGGAACACCACCCCGGACATCACGAACGCAGCCAGCACGTAGATGCCCGCGTAGATCAAGAACGCGGGATCCGGCGTGGCCACCCCGAACAGCGGGTTCGGGCCTTCCTGAGCGCGCATCGTCGCCGGCTGGAGGTAGTACGAGGCCGCCTTCCAGAGAGCGTCGCTCGGCACCAAGAGCCGGACGTCGTGGCCAAGGGTCGTCAGCACATCGATGTTGGTGAGCTGGCCGAGCGCGGCCAGCACGCCGCCGGTCCAGGCGAGCGCGTACACCATCACCATGGCGACGCCGGCGGTGAGGGTGTGCGTGAGGCTGCTCGCCAGGAGCGTCAGCCCCGACAGCGCCAGAACGCCCAGGTCCATGAGCAGGATGCCGGGCACCGCGCCGGGCGGCGTCACACCGAGCACTGCGCGGCTGCTGAGGAGCAGCGCCACGGCCAGGGCGGTGGCGTAGACGACGCTCACCACGCCGCTCCCGAGCGCCTTGCCGGCGATCACCTGCCAGCGGCGCACCGGCTTGGCGAGCACCAGTTGCAGGCTGTGGTCCTCCAGGTCGCCGGCGATGGCGCCGACGCCCGCGAAGATCGCCATGAACGAGGCCAGGAAGTCGACCACGTACATCCCGAACAGCTCCATCTGGTGGCGCGCCAGCGTAATGCCGCCACCGTGGGCGTTCAGGCGCTGGGCGCGCTCGATCAGCTTCACGTTGAGCAGGTGCGCGCCGTAGAGGTAGAGCGCCAGGAAGGCCAGGCTGAGGAGCACCAGGGCCAGCACCAGGCGACGATTCCAGGCCTCCCGCAGCGACGCGCCCGCGATGGTCAGGATCGTCACGACGGCACCTCCCGGCGATCGTCGCTGTCAAGGCCGGTTTCCGGAGATCCGCTGTCGGGGGACCCGGTGTCCCGGGCCTCGGTGTCCCGGACCTTGCCGTCGCGGGCGCCTGACGGCTCCTGCCGGTGCAAGGCCCCGTTGCCGGCACGATGGGTAGGGCCGTCGGGGCGGGAAGCGTGCGTGCGTCCGGGAGTGCGGCCCGCGTGGTCATGTCCGTCCTGACCCATGCCGTCGCGACCCATGCCGTCGTGACTGGGCCCGTCGTGACCGGGCCGGTGCCGGCCGGGACCGTCACGGCCCGCGCCTTCTCGTCTCGCTTCGTCGCCGGCCTGAAGCCCGTCCGCATCGCCGCCCTTGGACGCGGGCGCTCCCGTCAGCTCCAGGAAGAGGTCCTCCAGTTCGCGGCGGACCGGCGTCAGCGCATGCAGGCGGGCGCCAGCGTCGAGGAGCCGGCGCGCGACGTCGGGGGCGGCGTCGCCTGCGGTCAGGGTCAGGCGCACGCGGTCGCCGCGGCGGGAGCGCACGGTCGCGACGCCGGCCAGAGCGCCCTCGAGGTCGTCCGGCGCGTCCGTCACGCGCACGTCGAGCTCGCGCGGCGCCTCGACGTCGGGGTGGGTGGGTCCCAGGTAGCGGGTTCGGCCGTCGGCCACGATGGCCACCCGGTCGCAGGTGCGCTCCACCTCGCTGAGCAGGTGCGAGTTGAGGAACACCGTGGTGCCCTGCGCCCGCAGCTCGTCGATCAGCTCGCGGACCTCGCGGCGCCCGCGGGGGTCGAGGGCGGAGGTTGGCTCGTCCAGGAAGATCAGCCTGGGGCGGTTCAACAGCGCCTGCGCCAGCCCCAGCCGCTGCAGCATGCCGTGGCTGTAGCCGCGCAGCCGGTCTTCGCCGCGGCCGGCCAGGCCGAGCCGATCGAGCGCCTCGGAGGCGCGGGCCTCGACCTCTCGCCGCGACAGGCCGTAGAGCGCGCCGTGGTAGTGCAGGAAGCCCATGCCGGTGAACCAGCCGGGGAAGTGCACGTTCTCGGGGAGGTAGCCGACGCGGCGGCGCGCCTCGGGGTCGCCGAGCGGCCGGCCCAGCAGCCGGCCCTGCCCCGCGCTGGGGCGCGCCAGGCCGAGCAGCATGCGCACCGTGGTGGTCTTGCCGGCACCGTTGGGACCCAGGAAGCCGAACACCTCGCCGGCGCCGACGCTGAGCTCGAGCCCGTCGACGGCCGTGCGGCGCCCGTAGCGCTTTACCAGGCCCCGAACGTCGATCACGACGTCCCCCTTGGGGCCGTTGCGGTGTGGATCAGCGTCGGGGAGGGGCTCGCTCACGGGCCGAGTATAGGACCTCCTCGATGAGCGACACGAAGTCCAGGATGAGGTGGCGTGCCGCAACCCGCCCGGCCGATAGGATTGTGGGCGACGTTCGGGCGCCCGGCCGACCCCTATGAATGGAGACGCGCCGACCACGCCCCGCCGCGGCGGAACCGCCCGGCCGCGCGGCGCACGATCGACACCCCGGGAACCCGGAGAGGAGGTCCGGCCTTGCGCAGTTTCAAGTACGTGATCGTCGGAGGCGGTCAGAGTGGCGACGCCGCCGTGAAGGGCATCCGCAGCGTCGACGAGGAGGGCTCGATCCTCTTGATCGGCGCCGAGCCGCACGACCCCTACGAGCGCCCGCCCCTCTCCAAGGGGTTGTGGATGGGAAGTGAAAGCGAGGAAGGCCTGGCCCTGGACACGCGCGACGAGACCGCCGAGCTGTGGCTGGGGCGGCGCGCCACCGCCATCGATGCCGACGCAAAGACCGTCACCGACTCGCAGGGTGACGTCGTGGGCTACGAGCGGCTGCTGCTGGCCACCGGCTGCACGGCGCGCTCGCTGCCGGGGCTGCCGCCCAGCGAGCGCGTGCTCGCCTATCGCACCCTCGACGACTACCACCAGGCGCGCACCCTGGCGAAGGAGGGCGCGCGCGTGGTCGTGATCGGCGGCGGCTTCATCGGCTCCGAGATGGCGGCCGGCCTCCGCACGGCCGGCGCCGACGTCGCCATGGTGTTCCCGGAGGCGCACATCGGCGCGGGCCGCTTCCCCGAAGACCTGGCCGCGGCCCTCGACCGCGACTACCGGCAGCGGGGCGTGAAGCTCCACGCCGGTCGCTCGGTGAGCCGGGCGAGCAGCCACCCCGACCGCGTGCAGATCGCCCTCGACGACGGCACCGAGCTCAGCGCCGATCTGGTGGTGGTCGGTATCGGCACCGAGCCGAACGTGACGCTGGCGCGGGAGCTGGGGCTGGAGGTGGAGGGCGGCATCCACGTCGACCGCTTCCTGCGCACCGGCCGCCCCGACATCTACGCCTGCGGTGACGCCATGGCCTTCCCCCACGCCGCGCTGGGGCGGCGGGTTCGCGTCGAGCACGAGAACAACGCCACCGCCAGCGGGCACCACGCCGGCCGCGTCATGGCGGGGGTGGAGGAGCCCTACGAGCACGTGCCGTTCTTCTTCAGCGACCTGTTCGACAACGGCTACGAGGCGGTCGGCGACCTGGGGGGCGACCTGCAGGCCGTGGCGGACTGGAAGGAGCCCTCCGACCGACCCGACCGCAAGGGCATCGTCTACTACCAGGACGCCGAGCGCTTGCGCGGCGTGCTGTTGTGGAACTCCTTCGGGAAGGTCGACGCCGCCACCGAGCTGCTCAGGCGCGGTGAGCGGGTGGACCCGGCGCATCCCGCGCTGTGAGCCCGGCCTGATAACGCCTCGATAACGCCCGACCTCCTAGCGTGCCTGCACGAATAGGAGGTCGCCATGCGAAGTGCCCGCCCATCGTCCTACGCCCGTTTCGTTCTCCCCGTCCTCGCGCTTGCCGCACTGCTCGCGGCCTGCGGGACGACGAAGTCGCCGGCGCCGAGCGCCCCGAGCGGCCCCGGCGGCAGCACGACCACCACGCTCGGCACGGTCGGCGCGAGCGGCGGCACGCTCGCGTCGGCCAAGGTCGGCGTGACGCTGGCCGTGCCCGCCAAGGCGCTGAGCTCCGCCGTGACGGTGACGTCGGCGCCGCCCAGCCAGCCGCCCAAGGGCGGCCTGGCGCCGGTCGTGACGCTCGGGCCGCTGGGCACGCTGTTCCAGACCGACGCCACGCTGACCCTCAGCTACGACCCGGCGGCGCTGCCTAGCGGGAGCACGCCGAGCCAGCTGGTGGTGGTACGCGAGGTCAAGGGCGCGTGGGCGGTGCTGCCCACCCGTCTCGACACCGTCAAGCACACGGCCTCGGCGCAGGTCGCGGGGCTCGGTACGTTCGCGCTGGTGTCGACCGGGGCCACCTTCGTCGGGCCCACCATCGAGCAGGTGCGGCTGCTGGAGGCGGGCGCCTTCACCAGCGGGTCCACCGACACCCTCCCCGGCTACCAGACCTGGAACCCGACGAGTCCCTTCGCCAACGGCTGGCTGGGCGGTTGCTCCAACCGGCTGCAGGGCATCGGCCTGTTCCCGAAGGCGGCCGCGGCGCGCTACCTCTCGCAGGGCACGGCCGGCTCCATCCCGCTCCAGTCCGGGCAGGCCTACCAGTCCGCGGCGGACGACACGGTCACGCTGGCGATGAGCCCGAGCGAGATCGTCGCCGACCTCGCCGCCAACGCGCACACCCGCAGCCTGCAGCTCAACCGCTACGCGGTGGCGTACGCCGGCGCCGGCTACGACGGCTCGAACGAGCGGATGGGCACCTTCTTCACCGTCGCCGATTCCACCGGAGCGGCGGTGCAGGTGGTCGTGAGCTGGGCCGGCGGGGGGAGCTACGGCAACGGCGGCCGCGACCGATGTGCCGGACGACGCCAACGCCGGCACCCATGTCGACGTCGCGGTCTACCCCGTGAGGACCATCGACTGGTCGGCGAACTGACGCGAGCGGCGCGTCCGGGCCTGCGGGAGCCACCGCCTCGCGGCGGGTCGCCGCCAGGCCCGGACGCGGCGCTGCTCCGCGGCGGCCGTCTCCCGCGGTCGTGCCAGCAGCGGGGAGCGCCTCAGCCCTCGGTCACCAATCCCCGGGCCGGCTTGCGCGCCGGCTCGGGGGCGCCGGAGGCGTCCTTCGGGCGGTATGCCAGCAGCCGCAGCCCGTTGCTGACGACCAGGATGGTGCCGCCCTCGTGCCCCAGCACGCCCAGCGGCAGCGGCAGGAAGAAGAAGATCGTCACGATCACCATCAGCAGCATGGTGCCCAGCGCGAAGATCAGGTTCTGCTTGATGATGCGGTTGGCCTTGCGCGCCAGCGCGTAGGCGTGGGGCAGCTTGCGCAGGTCGTCCGAGAGCAGCGCCACGTCGGCGGCCTCCAGCGCCACGTCGGAGCCGGCGGTGCCCATGGCGACCCCGACCGAGGCCGTGGCCAGCGCGGCGGCGTCGTTGACCCCGTCGCCGACGAACGTCACCCGGCCGTGCCGGTCCAGCTCGCGCACCTTCTCCACCTTCTGCTCGGGAAGCAGGTCGGCGTGGATGGCGTCCGCGGCCAGGCCCAGCTGTGCGCCGACGTTGCGCGCCACCGCGCTGTGGTCGCCGGTGAGCATGGCCAGGTGCTGCACCCCCGCCGTCTGCAGCGCCTGCAGGGTGTCGCGGGCGCTGGCGCGCACCGTGTCGCCGATGCCGATGACGCCGAGCACCACGGCAGGCGCGGTCTCGACCTCCCCGCCCGCGCCGGCGTGGTTGCCGCCCTTGCCGACCAGGATGGTGGTCTTGCCCTCGCCCTCGAGGCGCTCGACGGCGCGGGCGACGTCGCCGCTCAGCTCGGCGCCGACCTCGGCCGCGAGCTTGCGGTTGCCCGCCCAGTAGCGCGCGCCGCCGCGTGTCACACGGATGCCCTTGCCGGGCAGCGCCTGCGTGTCGCGCACCGGTTCCACCCGCAGGTTCTCTTCCTGCGCCTCCTCCAGGATGCTGCGCGCCAGCGGGTGCTCGGAGGTCTGCTCCACGGCGGCCGCCGCGGCCAGCAGCTCGCGGTCGCTCACGCTCAGGCCGACCACGTCGGTGACGTGCATCTTCCCCTCGGTGAGGGTGCCGGTCTTGTCGAAGGCGATAACGCCCGTGGAGCCGAAATCCTCCAGGGCTCCGCCCCCCTTGAACAGCACGCCCATCCTCGCGGCCGCCGCCAGCGCGGACAGGACCGCGGCGGGCACGCTGATCACGATGGCGCAGGGGCTCGCCACCACCAGCAGGGTGGCCGCCTTGTAGAAGGCCTCCCAGCGCGGCAGCCCGATCAGCAGGAACACGCCCAGCGCGACCGCCGAGCCGAGCAGCACGAACACGGTGTAGCGCTGCCCGAACCACGAGCTGAAGCGCTCGCTCGGGGAGCGCTGCGCCTGCGCCTCGGTGACGAGCTCGATCATGCGCGCCAGGGTCGAGTGGCCCGCCTCGCGGGTGACCTCCACCTCGAGCGCGCCGTGGCCGTTCATGGAGCCGGCGAAGACGTCGTCGCCCACGACCTTGTCGACGGGGACCGACTCGCCGGTGATGGGCGACTGGTCGACGGCGCTGCCGCCCTGCAGCACGCGGCCGTCCACGGGCAGGCGCTCGCCCGGACGCACCACCACCCGGTCGCCCAGCGCGACCCGGCTCACCTCGATCGTCTCGACGCTGCCGTCGGCGCGTAGCACGTTGGCCGTGTCGGGCCGGAGCTTCATGAGCGACACCACCGCGCGCTTGGTGTTGCCCATGGCGTAGTCCTCGAGGGTGCCGGCGAGGCTGAACAGGAACAGCAGGATGGCGCCGTCGCGCACCTCGCCCACGGCGGCCGCGCCGAGCGCCGCCAGGACCATCAAGAGGTCGATGTCGAGGTGGCGGTGGCGCAGCTCCTTGAGCGCGCTCCAGCCGGCGGGCACGCCGCCCGCCAGGTAGGCGACCGCGAACAGGGCGTCGATCAGGGCCGTGGGGGTGTGGGCAAGGGTGGCGACCACGCCGGCCAGCAGGCCGGTGGCCGTGAGCGCCGTGAGCACCATGTTAACGCGCAGGGCGGCTCGCTCCTCGCGCATCTCCTCCATCAGGCGTTGGGCGGACGACGTCATGGCGGCATCTTATCTCGGAATCATTCCGATTACAATTCCAAAGGGTGGGGTCGGCGTGGGCCTTGTCGTGGGAGCGCGCTGCCCGTGAGGCGCCGAAGGAGGCGCCGCCAATGCCGACCGCCCGGCTCGGATTTCTCCCCTCCTGGACGGCTCGCGTCGCCTAAGTATGCACCTGCCGCGGCGGGACAGGGGTCCCGCCGATGAAGTGGGGGGACGGCCCTCACCCTTCCGCCCCGTCCCGGACCTATCATGGTCCGATCGTGATCGCGTGCCGCCTCCGGCTTCCGGGGCCCGCCCGCCCGCCGCGCTGGCCGGGCGCGGCTCACCGTTCCGCCCGGCCCCTGTGGGCGCTCCTCGTGCTCCTGGCGCTTGGGGGGCTCCTCCCGGCCGCCTCCGCCGCGGGTGCCGCGTCCCCGCAAGGCCCCGCCCAGAGCGTCACGCTCCCAGCCGCCAACGGCACGCCGGGCGGCCGCTACCTGATCGACCTGCCCCCCGGTGGCAGCCACGGCGCGCCCCTGCTGCTCGCGCTGCACGGCGACGCCTCCTCGCCCGAGGCGATGCGCGCCCTGACCGGGCTGAGCCAGGTGGCCGCGGCGGTCGGCGTGGCGGTCGCCTACCCCGCCAGCGACGGCGTGCTGTGGAACGACGGGCGCGGCGCCGTGGCGGGCTTCACCAGGCTCACGCCGCGCGACGACGTCGCCTTCCTGAAGGCCGTCGTCCACGACGCGGTGGCCCGCTTCGGGCTCGACGGCTCGCGGGTGAGCGTGGTGGGAGTCGGCTCCGGCGGCTCCATGGCGTTCGAGCTGGCCTGCCGCGCGCCCACCCTGGCCACGGCGCTGGTGGTGGTGAACGCCTCGCTGTGGGACTACCAGCAGCGGGCCTGCAGCGGCGCCAGCGGGGCTTCGCCCGGGCCGTCGCTGCTGATGCTGCACGGCGACGCCGACACCCGCCAGCCGTGGGGCGGCCGCGACCTCAGCTCCGAGGGCGTCGACGCCAAGGAGCTCGGAGTGGACGCGGCCGTGGCGGCGTGGGTGACACGGCTCGGCTGCACTGCGCCTTCCACCGCCGGCGCGCTCACCCTGGCGCACGGCTGCCCCGCGGGCCGCTTCGCCGCGGCGGTGCGCATCCGCGGCGAGGGCGGCGCCTGGCCGCGGCCGGCGCGGGCGGTGACGGTGGCCGGCACGCAGGAGGTCGCGCTCGACGCCGCCGACCTCGACGCCTCGCAGATCGCCGCCGCGGTGGCCGCCGGCAAGCCCTGGCAGGGCCTGGTGCCCGCCGACCCGCACCTCACCGGGCCGGCTCCCGGCCGCAGCTTCGATGTGTACGTGCCCCCCGGCTACGAACCCGCGAAGGCCGCCCCGCTGGTGCTGATGCTCCACGGCCGCGGCAACAGCGGATTCGGCATGGCCGCCCTCACCCGCATGAACGCGGTCGCCGACAAGCACGGCTTCGTGGTGGCCTACCCGGAGTCACAGGTCGCAGGCAACGGTTGGAACTACTACGAACGGGTGCCCGGCGTGACGCCGCGCAGCCACGTGAGCGACCTGGCCTTCTTCCGGCGCCTGGTGGCGCGCCTGGGGCTCGACCTGAACCTCGACGCCAAGCGGCTCTACATCGCCGGTTTCTCCAACGGGGGCTTCATGGCCGAGCGCGCCGCGTGCGGCGTCTCCGACGAGTTCGCGGCGTTCGCCGTGGTCAGCGCGGAGATGCTGCCGGAGATGGTGTTCGACTGCAACCTGGTTCCCACGGCACCGATGGTGCTCATGCAGGGCACCGCCGACAGTAACGTGCCGTGGAACGGCATCGTGGTGACGGAGCTGGGCCACCAGCGCTACGCGGCGCTGCCCGCCGTGCTGACGGTGGCGTACTGGAGGATCCGCAACGGCTGCGTCTTCCTGCCGGACCAGCAGACCCTGCCCGACGGCACTGACGGGAAGACCCACGTGGTGCGGGTGCGCTACGGCCCGTGCGCCATGGGGCGCGACGTGACCTTCTACGCCATCGAGGGCGGCGGCCACACCTGGCCGGGCGGCGCGGCGATCCTTCCGGAGCCGGCCTCCGGAGCCGTCACGAACGCCATCGACGCCTCCGAGGTGATCTGGAGCTTCTTCGCGGCCCATCCGCTCGACGCGGCCCGTAACGAGCCGGTGCTGCCGCCGCCGGCCGCCGGCAGCCCCTGAGGCGAGCCTCAGGACGTGAGCGGAAGCGGGTCGTGCCCCTCCGCCGCGCCGCTGCCCCGGGCCTTGGCCAGGTACATGCGGCGGTCGGCGAGCTCCAGCAGCCTAGGCAGCTCGGTTCCGTCGCCGGGGTAGTGCACCACGCCGACGCTGCACGACAGCGCCAGCGGCTCGCCGCTCGGGACCCCCAGGTCGGTGGGCTCGCGCACGCGCCGGATGAGGGCGTCGTCGTCCTCGCGGGTGGCGTGCGGCGCGAGCACGACGAACTCGTCCCCTCCGATGCGCACCAGCGCGTCGTCGGCGCGGAGCATGGCACGCAGGCGCCGCACGTAGCGGGCCAGCGCCAGGTCGCCGGCACCGTGGCCGGCGTGGTCGTTGATGCGCTTGAAGCCGTCGAGGTCGATGTACAGGAGCGTGATGCGACGGGCGCCGGCGGCTGCGTACTGGGCGAAGCGCTCCTCGAGCAGTCGGCGGTTGCCGGCCCCGGTCAGCGGGTCGGTCGTCGCCTTGGCCTCCAGCTCGTCCTGGAGGCGCCGCACGTGCGTGATGTCGCGCTGGACGCCGAGGAAGCCGAGGACCCGTCCCTCCTCGTCGAAGAGGGCGCGGTAGTGCCCGTCGATCCACAGCTCGCGCCCGCCGATCGAGCGCACCGCGTGCACCACGTGGGTGGACCCGGCCACCAGCATCCGGCGCAGGTGCGCGCGGGCGTCCGGCACCGCGAAGCCCGGCAGCTCGGTGGGGCGCCTTCCCAGCAGCCGGGCCCGCGAGACGCCGTGCTGCCTCGCCAGCGCCGCGTTCGCCCGGACCAGCCGGGCGTGCTCCAGAAGGTGGTCGACGAGCGCCTCCGAGTCCCGCGGCCCGGTGGCCGGCACGTCGAGAAGCATGAAGTAGCAGCCGTCCGGGGACTGCTCGAAGAGCTCGTCCAGCATCGATTCCGTGACGCGTCGCACGGGTCAGTCCCGTGCCCCGGGCGCCGCAGCGCCCCCGCTCGTCGTGCGAGCCATGCTCGACACCCCCCCAAGCGCCCCGTCCGGCGCGGCGGTGTCCCCGGCACTGCACACGTCACTCTCGGAACGGGACGGACTTCTAGGCTAGGTCGCGCGGCGCGGGCCTGCAAGGTACGTTCGCCCCGGCCCGGGCGCCGGCCGGTGGTAGCTTGGCGCATCGTGACCCGCCTGGACCGCGCGCTGGGGATCCTGCTGCTGCTGAGTCAGGGCCGCACCTGGTCGGCGCAGCGGCTGGCCGAGCGCTTCGAGGTGTCGGTGCGCAGCATCTACCGCGACGTGGAGGCGTTGCAGGAGCTGGGCGTGCCGGTGGTGGCGACGCGCGGCGCCGGCGGCGGCTTCAGCCTGATGGAGGGCTTCGTGCTGCCGCCGGTGAACCTCACGCGGCAGGAGGCGGTGTCGCTGGTGCTCGGGGTGGCGATCCTGCGGACGCTGCGCACCATGCCGTTCCGGGACGAGCTGGAGACGGCCGAGGGCAAGCTGCTCTCGGCTTTGCCGGGGCAGGTGCGCACCGTGCTGGCGCGGGCGCGCGAGCTGATCGGCTTCGAGCACGTCGCGGAGGACGTCTTCCACCGCGAGCTCGACCCGGTGCAGGAGACGATCGAGGCCGAGGCCGTCGACGGCTTCCTGCGCGCCATCGTGGACATGACCACCCTGCGTCTGGGCTACGCCTCGCCCTACCGCGAGGGGCCCGAGCGGCTGGACGTGGTGCCGCTCGGGCTCTTGTGGGACCGCGACCGCTGGTACCTGGTGGGGCGCGCCGCCGGCGACGAGGCCGAGCGCCTGTTCCGCGCCGATCGCGTGACCGGGCTGGAGCCGCTGCAGCGCCTCGAGGGCTCGCCCGCCTTCGACGTGCGCGCGCTGCTGGGCCGCGGCTGGCTGGGCGCGGCGATGCGCCGCTGGGTGGCGGAGTCGCCGGAGCCGGTGGTCCTGCGGGTGACGGACGAGCAAGCCGGGCGGCTCAAGCGCGATTGGTACTACCAGCACGCGCTCGTCCGGGAGGGCGAGAGCGGCAGCTGGACGCTGCAGTTCTCCGAGAGCGACCCTCGGGTCGTGTTCCAGCTGGTCCGTTGGCTGGGGGAGGGTGCGGAGCTGATCGAGCCGGCTGCCTGGCGGAAGGCGCTTCGCGAGGAGCTGCTCGGCCTGGCGGCGGTGTACGGCTGAGGGACGGGCGTGCGCAGGTCGACGGGAGCGTGCCGCCTCAGGCGGCCGAGCGGGCGTCCCCCCAGGCCCGCTCCAGGGCCCGCCGCCGGAGCGCCTCGAGGTGCCGGCGACGGCGGTCCAGGGCGGCGATGCGGCGGTCCAGGCGGTTCTGCTGCTGCAGCTCGCGACGGGCCCGCCGGGCGCGGCGCACCAGCATGAGGTGCTGCAGGGCGACTTCCCGGTCTTCCACGAGCGTCCTGCCGACGTAGTAGTGCTGGAGGGCCATGGTGCTTCTCTCCCTTCGAGGGTGGCCGGGACTCCCGGACCCTCTGACAGGAGCATAGAGGGGTCCACCTGACACCGGTCTGTCAGGTATTCGAGAGGGCTCGAAGCGGGACACCTGGCCCCCCGCGCGGCGCCTAGAATGGCCGCGAGGCACGACGTGGAACCGCCGCGGTGCGGGCCGTCCGGCCCGTGCCGGAGCGCGGACATGCTCCGTGCTGGGCCCGGTCGGACCGCCGTCGGCCGTCCGCGCCGGGGCCGGAGGAGGACCCCATGCGGGTCGAGCGTAGGCACGTACGTCCTGTCAGCCTCTTCGTGCTCTCCTTCGTGCTCCTCGTGGAGGGGATCGGCGCCCTGTACGGCGGCATCCCGATGCTCCTCGATCCCCTCGGCGAGCCGCTGGGGATGCCCCCGGCCCTGCTCGAGGGCTCGCCCTTCGGCAGCTATCTGGTGCCCGGCCTGCTGCTTACGTTCGTGCTCGGCCTGTACCCGCTGCTGGCGGTTCTTCTGCTGTGGTGGCGCCCCGAGTGGAGGGCGATGGCCCGGCTGGAGCGCGCCACCCACCGCCACTGGACCTGGAGCGTCGGCGTTACCGCCGGGCTCGCGATGCTGGTGTGGATCGTGGTGCAGGTGCTGATGCTGGGCGTCAACCACCCGCTGCAGGCCGTCATCGCCGGCCTGGGCTTGCTGGTGGTGCTGGTCGCGTTCCTGCCCGACGTGCGGCGGGCCTACCAGCCGTCCGCCCAGCCGGCGCAGCGCCTGGCCCGCACGAGGCCGCGCCGACGCTGACCCGTTAGCGGCGCCGCCTCACTCCATCCCCCGTACCACCCGGTCCTTGCCCAGCTCCTTGCCGGCGTAGAGCGCGCGGTCGGCCCTACGGATGGCGTCGAAGACGGTGTCCCCCCGCTCGAAGACGGCCACGCCGAAGGTGGCGGTGGTGCGGATCTCCGCCTCGTCGAGCAGCAGGGGATGCTCGGAGACGGCCGCGCGCAGCCGTTCGGCCACCTCCAGACCGGTTTCGAGGTCGGTCTCGGGCATCATCAGCAGGAACTCCTCGCCGCCCCAGCGCGCCACCTGGTCCTGGGCGCGGACCGCGCCGAGCAGGCGCTGGGCGACGCTGCGCAGGGCGTGGTCGCCGGCGGCATGGCCGTGCGCGTCGTTGAGGCCCTTGAAGTCGTCGAGGTCGGCGATCAGCACCGCGAACGGGCGTCCGTGCCGGGCCACCCGGCTGGCCTCGGCGTCGAGCAGCTCGCTCATGGCGCGGCGGTTGAGGAGCCCCGTAAGCATGTCGGTGCGGGCGAGCTCGTCGACGCGGGCCAGTGCGATGCGCAGGTCGTTCTCCGCGCTCTGCGCCGCCTCCTGCGTGACGTAGGCCAGGAAGGCGAGCGAGCCGACGAAGAGGAGGGCGTTGGCGACGGCCAGGGCGCTCAGCGTGGCGGAGGGCAGGCGCACGATGGCGCCGGTTGCCTCGCCCAGGGCCACCACGCCGAGGAAGGCCAGCGCTTCCCCGATGGACCAGACGACCTTGGTCGGCCGGTCGACCTGCGGTTGCAGGAAGGTCAGCACCGTCAACAGGGGAACGTAGATGAAGAAGCCCGAGGACAGGCTCAGGAACAGCGTCGCCACGAAGGCGTGGACGACCATCTCGAGGGCGACCACCACGAACGCGCCCTGGAGGTGCCCGCGGCGGACCAAGATGAGGCTGAGCGCGTAGGCCAGCACGCTGCCGACGTTGAGCGCGGCGAGCGGCCACACGCCCAGCGCGGCGAACAGCACGATGAACACGGCGTGCAGGGCGAGCGCGGCGCGCACGGTGTTGCCGAGCACCCAGCGGAAGCGCTGCAGGCCGTGCACGTCGGCAACGACCTCGCGGATGGAGGTGTGGCTGCCGGTCGGCCGCTGGAACGCGGCCAGCACATCGGCGATCAACCGGCCGAGATTGGAGAGGAGATGGGAGGAATCGGATTCGCCCATGGTCGTCGCCGCTGGGAGCGTGGGTCGCGCGCGGCTACGGCGCTGCGGCGAGCGCTTTCCGCGTGAGGCCGGGCGATGCCTCCCAGCATGCGGATGACCGTCATGCGCACCCCTGCCACGAGTCCAGTGTGCGCGGTGGTAGCTTACGTGTCTCTTATTCTTCTAGCCCGGCCTTGCCGGACCGTCGCGGGGTCGCCTGCCATCGTCCGGGCAGGGCCGGGACGGGCTCAGCCGCGCCCCGCGTGCCAGGCCTGCTCCTGCAGCAGCCTGGCGACCTCCTTGGGTCCCCAGCTGCCGGCGGGGTAGGGGTGGACGGCGGGCGGGTCCTTCAGGATCGGGGTGTAGAGCGCCCAGGAAGCCTCCACCTCGTCCGAACGCACGAACAGCGTCTGATCGCCCTCGACCACGTCGACCAGGAGCGTCTCGTAGGCGTCGGGAAGCGCCTCGAAGGCCTCGGCGTAGCGGAACTCCAGCGACTGCTTGGTCAGCTCGAAGCTCGGCCCCGGCTCCTTGACGTCGAAACCCAGGTGGAAGCCCTCGTGCGGCTGCACGGTGATGCGCAGCACGTCGCCGTGCGGCTCCACGTCGCCGTGGAGCGGGTGGAAGAACTCGGTGGGCGGGGCGCGGAAGACGACGGCCACCTCGGTCACCTTCTTGGGCAGGCGCTTGCCGGTGCGGACATAGAAGGGCACGCCCTGCCAGCGCCAGTTCGCCACCCCCAGCTCCAGCGCCACGAAGGTGGGCGTCTGGGAGTCGGACGGGACGCCGTCCTCCTCCAGGTAGCCGCGCACGCCGGTGCCCTCGACGTCGCCGCGGGTGTACTGGCCGAACACCGCCTTCTGCACCCCGTGCGGGCGCATGCTGCGCAGCACCTTGACCTTCTCGTGGCGGATGCTCTCGGCGTCGAAGGTGGCGGGCGCCTCCATGGCGGTGAAGCACAGCACCTGGGTGATGTGGTTCTGCACCATGTCGCGCAGGGCGCCGGCGCGGTCGTAGTAGCTGGCGCGGTGCTCGACGCCGAGCGTCTCCGCCACGGTGATCTCGACGCGCTCGACGCGGTCGCGGTTCCAGACGTGCTCGAAGATGGGGTTGGCGAAGCGGAAGGCGAGCAGGTTCTGGACCGTGTCCTTGCCGAGGTAGTGGTCGATGCGGTAGACCTGGTCCTCCTGGAAGTGTTCGTGCACCTGCGCGTTGAGCTTCCGGGCGCTCTCCAGGTCGGTGCCGAAGGGCTTCTCGATGACGACGCGCGCGAAGCCGGGCGCGCGGTTGAGCCCCTGCTTGCCCAGCCCGTCGATGACGTCGGGGACGGCGCCGGGGGGCAGCGCCAGGTAGAAGGCGCGGTTGCCGGGCAGGCCGACGTCCTTCTCGAGGCCCTCGATCTTCCTGGCCAGGCGCTGGAAGCTCTCCGGCGAGCTGTCGGGCATGGTCTGGTAGTGGAGCCTCTCGGCGCACCACTCGCGGCAGCTCTGCGTGTCGATGTCGCGCTCGTCGAGGCGGTCGAAGACGTGCTGCCGGAAGGTGTCGTCGTCGAGCTCGTCGAGGGCGGCCCCCAGCACGTGGAAGCCGTCGAGGCGGCCGCGTTCGACGAGGCTGTGGAGGGCGGGGATGAGCTTGCGTCCGGCAAGGTCGCCGGTGGCGCCGAAGATCACGAAGAGCGTGCGCGGGATGGCACCGCCGCCCGAGTTGGGGTCTGTGGAGTCGTCGTCTGCCATGCGTCCACCATAGTCCCGGGTCTCATGAGAGGGCGTTCTCCGGCTCATGATGCGCCGGTGCGTGGCGCGCGGGCTCCCGCAGCACGGATTCCCCCTGCGCGGGTTCGTACTGCACGGGCCCACGCCTCATCCATCCGACCGCTCCGTCCGCTAGCTTGGTGCGAAGGCACCTCGTTGGTCGGCACGGCGGCGGACCAGGACGGTCGGCCGTGCCGAGGTGGCTGGATCGTTGCGGGCGGTCTCCCTGCGTCTCGTGGCCGGGCCTTGGGAGAGGAGGCCGCACGTGGAGGCTGCAGGGCCCCGGGTGAGACCGCGAGCGCCACCTTCGGAAGACCATCTTCGGGAGAGAAGACGGGGAACCCATGCGAAACGCACTACGCCTGGCGTTCGTCGGTGCGGTCGTGGTTGGTCTGGCGACCTGCTCTCAGGTCGCGCCCGAGGCGCCCGCCGTCCAGACCCAAGCCGTGAGCGGCACCACGCGCACCCTGCAGTACGCCGGCACGTCCACCTTCCAGTCCGGCACCGTGGGCACGACCTACGGGTTGCAGTTGCCCGAGGCCCTGCCGATGACGGTGGAGCACGACGTCGCGAAGAGCGCCAAGACCATCGACACCGGCACGCCGGCCCAACCGGGCCGCGGCGGGCACATCGTCAACCGCATCCCGCCCAAGGCGCAGGTACCGTTCACGCCGCCGCACGCCAGCAGTGGCGCCTCCAGCGGCACCGGAACGACGACGCTCGGCGCCCAGGCAACCGGCGCCGCACCGTTCAGCTTCCAGGGCCTCGACCACTTCGACCAGCGCTACGCCGACAACGGCAACCAGTTCAGCACGGAGCCGCCCGACCAGGGGCTGTGCACGGGCAACGGCTACGTGATGGAGGCCGTCAACGACGTCGTGCGGGTGTTCACCAGCAACGGCACGCCGGTGCAGGGGGTCGTGTCGCTGAACAAGTTCTTCGGCTACTCCTCGGCGATCGGCCGCACCACGGGCGCCTACGGTCCCTTCCTGACCGACCCCTCCTGCATGTACGACGCCGCCTCGACCAGCTGGTTCCTGGACGTGCTGACGCTGGACGTCGATCCCGCCACCGGCGACTTCACCGGGACGAACCACATCGACATCGCCGTGATGAAGGGCGGCAATCCGGCCCAGGGCAAGTGGAGCATCTACAAGCTGGACGTCACCCGCGACGGCAGCAGCGCCTACAACCTGGGCGACTACCCCCACATCGGCGCCAACGCCGACGGCTTCTACGTCACCACCGACAGCTTCCCCTTCTTCGGCAGCGGCTACAACGGCGCCTGGGTCTACGCCATCAGCAAGGGCGCCCTGACGACGGGCCACAAGAAGGTGCCCTACGAGGCGATGCCCCTCATCGACCCGCAGGGGACGGTGGGCTACTCGGTGTGGCCCGCCACCTCGCTGGCCGGCGCCTACCCCACCCAGGCGAACGGCATGGAGTACTTCCTCAGCAGCGACACCGTGTTCACGTCGTCGGCGAGCGACATCGTGGTGTGGGCGCTGACCAACACCGACTCGCTCGCGTCGAAGAGTGGGCCGGACGTGTCGTACGCCACGACGCATGTGGGCGTCACCCCCTACGGCGACCCCTCGGCCACGGTGCCGCAGAAGGCGGGCAGCGTCCCGCTGGCCAACCTACAGGCGGACAGCGCCAACTCCCCGTTCGGGCCTCCGTACAAGAAGCAGCCCGAAGGCGCCATCGCTACCAACGACAGCGGCATGAAGCAGGTCATGTACGTCAACGGGCACCTGTGGGGCGCGCTCACCACGACCGTGTCGGGCGGCAAGAACCCCAACGACGTCAGCGCCGGCGCCGCCTGGTTCGAGCTCAAGCCCAGCGCGAAGCCCGGCTCGGTCAGTGCCAGCCTCGTCAACCAGGGCGTGGTCGCGCCGGACGGGGCCAACTTCATCTTCCCCGCCCTCGCCGTCAACGCCGGTGGGCAGGGCGTGATCGCCGGGACGCTGGTCGGTCCGAACAACTACCCGAGTGCCGCCTACGTGCCGCTGAACCACGGCACCACCGGCGGCCTGGTGGTCGCGCACGCCGGCAACGGGCCGCAGGACGGCTTCACCGAGTACACCATCGGCGGCGACACGCCGCGCTGGGGCGACTACGGGGCCGCCGTGGTCGACGCCAACAGCAACTTCTGGATCGCCTCGGAGGACATCCACCAGACCTGCAGCTACGCGCAGTTCCTGGCCGACACCACGTGCGGCAAGACCCGTTCGATCCTGGCGAACTGGTCGACGCAGATTACGCAGCTCAAGCCGTGAGGTAGCGCGTCGCGCGTCGAACCGATGACGGGGCGGGCCCGCGATGGGCCCGCCCCGTTTCCACGGGACCGGGTGCCACAATGGTGCCGTGAACGAAGAACGTCTGCTCCGCCTCGTGCGCGACGTCCACGGCACCCCTCAGTGCATGGTGATGGCCTTCTCGGGAGCCGGCGCGCAGGCGCCGGCGTGGCTGCCCGGCGTCGATCGCCACCGACCGCCCCAAGAAGGGCGAGCACTGCGTGGTCGTGGCGGTGCGCAACGGGTTCGGTACGGCGACGTATGCGCTGGCGCTGGAGGAGGAGGTGTGCGACATGGCGGCCAAGGTGCCGACCGTGCGGTACGCGGGTTCGCCGACGGCCGGCCGTAAGGGCCCTAAGCTTCCCCGACGCGTGCTTCTGGCGCCTCGGGCCGGGCGCTCTGCTCTGTTGACAGCTCTGCAGCGCTCTTGATGTCCTCGCCCATTTCCTTGCTCGCCTGCCTGAACTCACGGATGCTGCGCCCCAGGCTCTTCCCGAACTCCGGGAGTTTTTTCGGCCCGAAGATCAGCACGGCAACCAGGACGATGAGGACGATATGGATGGGCTGCAAACCGAACATGTGCGTTCCTCCTCACGAGATGCGATGGAGCTTCACTTGGTTCCGAGGGGTAGTTCTGACGGTCTCCGATGCTGCTTGGTCCTCCTGGAGCCGGGCACCCGAGACGCGGACTCCGGGCGGGGCCGGCGTACGGCGGTAGAGGCTCGTTCTAGCCGGCGACGGCATGCAGTTCCTGCACCAACCTCCGGACGCGGTCCGGGTCGACCGCACCCGTCTCGGGATTCCGCGCGGCACTGAACACGTGCGGGATCAGCTTGATGGTGGGCACGTCGAGGAGCTGTTCCGCAAGGTGGGGAAGGTTCGACAGGTCCAGTCCTCCGGCCGGCTCGAAGCCTTCGATACCGGCGTCGGCTGCGCACCTGGCTATGTGCACCGTGGCGTGGAAGCCACTCGAAGCATCCGTTGGGTGCACCTTGAGAGCATCGACGCCACCTTCGGATAGTAGGAGGGTGGCCTCTAGTGCCGAGAGGACCGGCTGCGAGGACCCGATCGTGACGAGGCGAACACGGTCGACCTGAGCCTGCGGCATTACCACGCCATTCACCCAGGCATGGGGCACACGTCCCTTCACGAACGAGGCCGTCGAGAACGGTTGGTTCAGGTGCTGTGCGCCGGCCTCCCCGGCCCTGAGCACCTTCTCCCACTGCGCCGGATCGGCCCCTCCGCCGAGGGCGATGCTGACCACCGGGACGCGCAGGGCGACCTCTGCGATGGCAGCCACGAGCTTGCGGGCATCCGGGAAGTCCCTTGCCGCCAGAGAAGGGACGGCCACGCCCTCGCCGGCATCCCACACCGCTGCCGCGCTGCTGGCATCGTCGGCTGGCACCGACAGGGCCAATCTCCCGCCG
>CAZIBD010000018.1:0-51384 GCA_964536935.1 uncultured bacterium
GCGAGGCTCACGGCGTTGCCGTTGAGCGTGAGGCTGAAGGCGCTCGGGTCGGTGCCGGTGATCTGCCCGGTAACGGTGACGTCGCGGGCTCCGACGATCCGCTGGCCGGCCGACGGCGACGTGAACGTGACGGTTACGGCGGGGCCTGGGAACTCGCAGCCGGTCGCCACGAGCGCCAGCGCCATCCCGATCAGCACAAGGATGAGAAGACGACGCTTCGGCATGGGGTCCTCCTTCTCGTTCAGCCACCCACCAGCCTGTTGCGTCGATGGTAGCACCGACCCCGTTCCCCGGCGCCGGTGGTTTTCTCAGCGCCGGGTCACCTGCAGCCTGTAGGGTGGCCCCACCGTGGAGCAGGCGCGCCTTGCGCCTCAGGGATCTCAGGGAAAGGAGCGGCCGCCCGAGATGGATGGAGAGCGCAGATTCGACCGCAGGTACGACCTGTACAGCGAGGACTTCAAGCGCGACACCTACCGCACCTTCGCCGAGCTGCGGGAACGCGAGCCGGTGCTGCACCAGCTCACGCTTGACGCGTCGACGGAGGGCTGGTTCGTGAGCCGCTACGAGGACGTCGAGGCGGCGCTCCGCGACGACAAGCGCCTCGTTCGAGATGCCGCCCTCGCCGGCGTGCACTTCCCCACCTCGCCGCTCGACGATCTGCTCAACGACCACATGCTCATGCGTGATGGGGAGGACCACCGTCGCTTGCGCTCCCTCGTCCAACAGGCCTTCACCCCCAAGCGCGTAGCGTCGCTCCGACCCCGTGTCCGGGCCCTCGCCGACGGTCTGCTCGACGGCGTGATCGGGCGCGGCAGCATGGACCTGGTTACCGAGTTCGCCTTCCCGCTGCCGACCTCGGTCATCCTCGAGATGCTGGGCGTGCCCGGCGAGGACCGCGAACGCTTCCGCGCCTGGACCAACGCCCTCATCAGCCCCGTGCTGGACGAGGCCACGGCGCAGGAGGCCTACGCCCACCTGACGCAGTTCACCGACTACCTGCGTGAGCTGTTCGAGGCGCGGAGGCGCGCGCCGCGAGACGATCTGCTGAGCGCGCTGCTCGCCGCCGAGGAGGCCGGCGACCGGCTCTCCGAGACCGAGCTGTTCGGCACCATGGTGCTTCTCATCGTGGCGGGCCACGAGACGACGGTGAACCTCATCGCCAACAGCGTGCTGGCGCTCCACCGCAACCCCGAGCAGCGGAAGCGCCTGGAACGGGCGCTGCACGGAGGCGACCGTGAGGCGATGCCGCGAGCGGTGGAGGAGCTCCTGCGCTACGACGGATCGGTGGAACGGGCGCTGGTCCGGTGGGCGGCCGAAGACGTCGAGATCGGCGGTCATACGATCCCTCGCGGC
This sequence comes from uncultured bacterium, assembly GCA_964536935.1. Lineage (GTDB taxonomy): Bacteria > Deinococcota > Deinococci > Deinococcales > Trueperaceae > JASBRS01. Next base: position 1,354 of record CAZIBD010000018.1, read on the forward strand.
GACGGCGTGATCCTCATCCTCGGCTCGGCCAACCACGATCCGGAGCACTTCGGCCAACCCGAGTCGCTCGATCTGGATCGCCACCCCAACCCCCACCTCGGCTTCGGGAAGGGACCGCACTACTGCCTCGGGGCGCCGCTTGCGCGCCTCGAGGCCGACGTGGCTCTCAGTGCCCTGCTCGTGCGGCTTCCGGAGCTACGGGTCGCGGTGCCCGAAAACGAATTGCGCTACCGACGGCTACCCATGTTCAAGGCGCTCGAGACCCTGCCGGTCGTCTGGCGCAGCAACGATCGGGCGACGTAGCAGCCCGGGCGTCGGCCGTTCCGGCTGGCGTCGGGTAGCCTGGGCCGTGATCGACCTGCATTCCCACCACGAACGCTGCGGCCACGCCGAGGGGACCCTCGAGTCGATGGCGCGTGCGGCCCATGCAGACGGCGTGCACGTCTTCGGCTGGAGCGACCATGCCCCGCTCTTCGCAGATCCGGACGACCACCCCCGGCCCCGCACCCAGATGGCTCGCTCCCAGTGGGAGGGGTATCTGGACGAGGCCGAGGCGGTGCGGGCGAGGCTCACGGCGGAGCTGGCGGACCTCGACCTCCGGATCGGCGTCGAGGCCGACTACCTGCCCGGGACCGAAGCGGCGTACCGAGCCGCGCTCGACCGCAGCGCGCTCGACTACGTCCTGGGCTCGGTCCACGAGGTCGGCGCCTGGCACATCTACAAGCCGCGCACCTTCGAGGACCTCGAGGACGTCGACGCCTTCCACCTCGGCTACTGGGAGGCGCTGCGGGGCGCCGCTCAGAGCGGCATGTTCGACGTGCTGTCGCACCTCGATGCCATCAAGGCGATGGTGCCGCCGCCGCGCGAGAGCATGGCGGCCGAGATCGAGCAGACCCTCGACTGCATCGCCGATACCGGGATCGCCGTCGAGATCAACGGCTCGGGGTTGAGCAAGGCGGGCGAGCTCTTCCCCTCGCCGCGGATCGTCGAGGCGCTGGTGGAGCGGGACGTGCCGATCACCGTTGGATCGGACGCGCACCGCTCGTCCCAGGTCGGCCGCGGCTTCCCGGAGGCGATCGCCTTGCTGAGCAGGCTGGGTCGCACCCGCGTGGTCACCTTCCGGGGGCGGCAGCCGGAGTGGGTGGCGCTCCCCTGACGACCGATCGGTGCTCCGCGCCGGCCTTCCCCTAGCCGACCGCCACCGCGCATAATGGCGCAACCCGGTCGCGGCGGGGGCCGCGCGGGCCCGAGAGGAGAGGGGACGATGGACGAGAGGATCCTGGGGGGCATGGGGTGGTCGCGCGATCTGCCGGACGTGCGCGACTACCAGCTCGACACGCCCGAGGTGGAGGCGGTGCTGGCCGGGTCGGCGCCGCTCGACAAGGCGCGCAAGGGGTTGCCCACACGCATCGACCTTCGCGAGGATTGCCCGCCGATCGAGGACCAGGGATCGCTCGGCTCGTGCACCGCGAACGCCGGCGTCGGGCTGCTGGAGTACTTCGAGCGCCGCGCCTTCGGCAAGCATCTCGACGGCTCGCGGCTCTTCCTGTACAAGGCGACCCGCAACCTGCTCGGTTGGAAGGGCGATCAGGGCGCCTACCTGCGCAGCACCATGAAGGCGATGGTTCTATTCGGCGTGCCGCCGGAGGAGGTTCGACCCTACCGCGTCGAGAGCTTCGACGAGGAACCGCCGGCCTTCTGCTACGCCTTCGCGCAGAACTACAAGGCGATCCGCTACTACCGCCTGGATCCGGCCGGCACGCCCGGCCCCGACGTGCTCCGGGCCGTCAAGCGCAACCTGGCGGCGGGCCTGCCATCGATGTTCGGCTTCACCGTCTACAGCTCGATGCCGGGCATCGGAGAGGGGCGCGGCGACATCCCCTTCCCCGAGCCGGGCGAGGCCGTGAAAGGCGGCCACGCCGTGGTGGCGGTCGGGTACGACGATGCCCGGACCGTGGGCGGCGAGAAGGGCGCGCTCCTGATCCGCAACTCCTGGGGCGTGGGCTGGGGCGAGAAGGGCTACGGCTGGCTGCCGTACCGGTACGTGGTGGAGCAGGTCGCTGTCGATTTCTGGTCGCTCGTGCGAGCGGACTTCGTCGACACGGCGCTGTTCCGTTGACAGGCAGCCGGGCGGCGCGGACGGCTCGACCGGCCGGTCCTACGCCACCCGGCCTGACACCACCCGGTCTCACACCACCCGGCGCCGTGCCTGCCCCAGCGCCAGGCTCGCGAGCAGCAGCACGGCGGCCGCCAGGGCCACCAGCCCGCTGGCCTCCTCCCGGTGCCACGTCCAGGCCACGCCGTGGCTGAGGCGCCGGTAGACCCGGTGCAGCTTGCTGGCCGAGTCCACGAAGACGTACTCGCCGCCGGTCTCCGACGCGATCGCCTTGAGGGTGGTCTCGTCGAACCGGCCGGCGAAGCCGAAGCCGTTGTAGCCCCGCGAGGTGGCGCCTCCGACGGTACCGACACCGATCGTGTCGACGACCACCTGCTGCGCCTTCGCTTCGCGAGCAGCCTCCAGCGGGTCCACCCCGGCACGGTTGCGGCCGTCGGAGAGCAGCACCACCGTGGCCAACCTGGCCGGATCGGCGCCCCCCTTCTTGCGCTCGTCGAGGCTCGGGAGGTCCTTGAGGCTCTCCAGGATGCCGTCGCCGATCGCCGTGCTCCGGCCCAGGGTGAGAAGGTCTACGGCGTCGAGGACACGTTGATGGTCCGAGGTCAGGGGCACCACCGTCGTGGCGGAGCTGGAGAAGGCGACCAGCCCGACCCGGGCTCCACCCGGCAGGGCGCGCACGAACGTCTTGAGCGCCTCACGCGCCGCGTCGAGGCGACTGGGAGCGATGTCGGTGGCCGCCATCGAGCGACTCACGTCGAGGGCGAGCATGATGCCGGCTCGCGGATCGGCTCTGGGAACGGGAAAGGTGGGGCGGGCCAGCGCCGCGAGGCCGAGCACGACGGCCGTCAGGTACAGGCCCGCCGGGAGGTGGGACGTCCAGCGGCGTCGTTTCCCGGCCGCCCGGGCCAGCAGCGCCACGTCGGGGTGCAGCGCCGCGCTCTGGGCGGGGTGGTGGAGGGCGCGCCGGTAGGCCCACACCACCAGCGGAACCAGCAGCAGCAGGGCGAGGGCGCCCGGCCACAGGAAACCGGTCATGGCAACCTCCCGTGCGCGCTCATGCCGAGGGCGCCCGCCACCAGCAGCAGGCCCACTGCCACCGCCGCCAGCGGTGCGGAGACCTCGAGCTTGCGCGGCACCCAGCGCATGACGATGCCGAGCCTGTGGGCGAGGTCCCGTAGGGCGCGGGCGTTGGACGGCTCCACCAGGCTGCCGCCGGCGACCTCGGTCAAGCGCTCGAGGTTCTGCGGTGCGTAGGGCACGAAGTAGTCCTGACCGTTCAAGCGGGTGACCGCCCCGCCCTCCCGGCCGAAGGGCAACGCATCGATGGTGACGCCGTTGTCGGCCGCGAAGCGCGCTGCGATTCCGAGCGCGAGGTCGGCCGGCAGGGCGGCGTTTCCACTCACGTTGCCAACGCCGTCGGAGAGGACGAGGATCGCACCGGGCGCCAGCCGGCCGGGGTGGCCGGCGGTCGTGCCCGGGCCGGGCGTGCTCGAGGGAGGAGCCGGAGCGGCGGCAGCGCCGGGCGGGCGGGTCTGCAGCTCCCGGGGCAGGGGCAGGCCCTTGCGGCCCGGCAACATGCGCACGCCGGCCAGGACCGCGCCGATGAGGGAGGTGTTCTGTCCCGCCCGGACCTTCTTCAAGGCATCCAGCACTGCGGCGTGGTCGGTGGTGGGGGGCACCAGCAGGGACGCCACGTCGGAGAAGCTGATGAGACCCAGGCGTGCCGTACGCGGCGACTGTCGCACGAACTCCTCGGCAAGCTTGCGGGCCGCCTCGAGCCTGTTCGGCGCGATATCGTCCGCAAGCATCGAGCGCGACGCGTCCAGCGCGATGATGGTGGCGGCCTCGTTGGTGGGGAGGGGCGGCGACGCCACGGGGCGGGCGGCGGCGAGCAGCAGCAGCGCCAGCGCTCCGAGCTGCAGGGCCAGGATCCAGCGCGAGCGGGCGGCCGGCGCATGCCGGACGACGGCGCTCACCAACGCCGGATCCGCGTAGGCGCTGGGGCGCCGGGCGCGGCGCGCTTCTGCCGCCCAGAGCGCGGCCGCGGCGGCCGGCACGAGGAGCAGCAACCACAGCATCTCAGGGGCCTGGAAGCTCATGGCTTCGCCACCCCCGGCCGGCGGCCGCGGCGCCTCCGGATGAACGCCACCAGCGGTTGCACGATGTCGGTTGCGGTGGACAGCTCGAGCACGTCGGCGCCAGAGGAGCGCAGGGTACGCGTGAGCATGCGCTCCCGGTCCCGAACCAGTCGGGCGTGCGCCTCGCGCACGCGCAGGTCGCCGGTGTCGAGCCAGAGCTCCCGACCGGTCTCCGGATCGTGCACGCGCAGGTCGCCCACGTTCGGGAGCACCTTCTCGGCGGGGTCGCTGACGCGCACCGCGATCACGTCGTGGCGTGCGGCCAGGCGCCGCAGCTCGGCCGCCCAGGCCGGCTCGACGCCTTCCTCGGGGCTGCCGCCGTCCCGTTCCAGGAAGTCCGACACCAGGAACACCAGCGAGCGCCGCCGCACGGTGCGGTTGATCTGTGCGAGCGCGCCGGCGAGCGGTTCGCTGCCCTCATCCTCGGTGCGGCCCGGTACGGTCCCGCCGCCTCCCTGCAGAACCTCGAGCACCCGGAGGACCTGCATGCGGCCGCTAGACGGAAGCGCCACGTGCATACCGGCCGGACCGAACGCCAGGGCACCCACCTTGTTGCCCTGGCGGGTCAGGACCGACGCGACCGTGGTGGCGAGCTCCAGGGCCACCTGCGACTTCAGGGCTCGACGCGTGCCGAACGCCATGGAGGGGGAGCCGTCGACGATGAGCCAGCCGCGGATCTCTCGCTCTTCGCGGTACTGCCGGACGTGCAGCACGCCCGTCCGGGCCGTCACATGCCAGTCGATCCGGCGCACCTCGTCGCCGGCCTGGTACTCGCGTACCTCCGCCAGGTCGAGGCTCGGGCCATAGAAGACGCCGCTGACATCGCCGAACAGGAAGCCGTCGAGGCGGCGCAGGACCTTGAACTGGAGGCGTCGGAGCAGCTCCGGCGGGGGCACGGCCCCGTCGGCGACGGACCCCACAGTGGACTGCGCGGTGGGCTGCGCAGCGCTCTCCGGGGCCGGGCTCCGGCGCTTCCGCCGCGCGCCGCGCCCCGGTACCGAAACGGTTCGCTCCATCGCTGGGGCCCCGCGCTCAAGCCGACACCGCATCGGGGCCGTCGTCGTGCGGCGCGGCCCGGTCGCGGTGTGGATCGCCCAGGTGGATCTGCGGTGCGCGGACGGCCTCGACGATGCGCTGAAGGACGTCTTCCAGGCGGGCCTCGTCGGCGAGCGCGTCGTAGGAGAGGGTCAAGCGGTGCCGGAGGACCTCCGGAGCGAGGTCGCGGACGTCCTCCGGGAGCGCGTATTCGCGGCCGCGTAGCACGGCGAGCGCCTTCGCGCCGAGGATCAGGTTGACGCTGGCGCGAGGGCTGGCGCCGTAGCTGAGGTAGGGGCGGAGCTCGGCGAGCCCGACCTCCCCTGGATCGCGGGTGGCACGCGCCAGGCGGACGGCGTACTCGGTGATGGAAGGATGGACGTGGACGGCATCGGCCATGCGCTGGAGGCCACGCAGCTCCTCCACGGTCACCTGGATCTCGACCGGAGGGAAGGAGGCGGACACGCGCTCGACGATGGTCATCTCCTCGTAGAAGGCGGGGTAGTCGATGACGACCTTGAACAGGAAGCGGTCGACCTGCGCTTCGGGGAGGAAGTAGGTGCCTTCGGACTCGATGGGGTTCTGGGTGGCCAGCACCAGGAAGGGATCGGGCAGCGGATGGGTGTCGTGGCCGATCGTCACCTGGCGCTCCTGCATGGCCTCGAGCAACGCCGACTGCACCTTGGCCGGCGCCCGGTTGATCTCGTCGGCCAGGATCAGGTTCGCGAAGATGGGACCGAGCTCGACCTCGAACGCCGCGTCCCGCGGGTTGTAGATGCGGGTGCCCAGCAGGTCGGCGGGGACCAGGTCGGGCGTGAACTGGATGCGCTTGAAGCTGGTGCCGAGCGCCTCCGCGAGCGTCTTGATGGCCAGCGTCTTGGCCAGCCCCGGCACCCCTTCGATGAGGATGTGCCCGCGGGCCAGTAGCGCGACCAGCATGCGCTCGAGCATCCTGTCCTGTCCGACGATCACCTTCTGCGTCTCGAGCAGCAGGCCGCGCAGGCGCGCCGCGGCGTCCATGACGGTCTGCGGGTTGAGGGCCGTTCGGGGCGGTTCCATGGCTCAGCTTCTCCCTTCTCCGGGGTGGGCGAGGATCTCGTTCGCGGGCGGGACGTTCGCGGGCGGGGCGTTCGGGGGCGCAGCCCTGGGGGCCAGCGGTGCCTGGCTCATGCTCGGTGGCGGCATCGGCGCAGTGGGCACCTGAGGCGGGAAGTTCGGGGCCGGCAGGCCGGGCGATGGTGCCGGCTGCAGCGGGTAGAGCTCCTGCGGGCCGCCCGGCCCCCCGCCCGGACCGCTCCCCGGGCCGCCGAACCCGAAGGGGGACGGCTGCGTGCCCGGCGCTCCGGGCGTCCCCGGCATCCCGGGACCACCGAACTGGAACAGACGGCCGTCGCGGAACATGAACAGCATGCAGTCACCCTGTCCCTGGGCCTGTCCCTGACCGGGAGCGGGCGTCTGTCCCTGGCCCGGCACCTGCCCCTGTCCCTGTCCCTGGCCCGGGCCCTGTCCCGGGCCGCCGGGAAGCGGGATGAGCTCCTGCGGTCCCGGGGCGAGGCGCTGGTTCTGGACGGGCATCGCGGTGGAGGCTGTGGATGCTGTGGATGCTGTGGAGGCCCTCGTGGCTGTGGGGGCTGTGGTGGATGTGAGGGGTGTGGCCGCCGAGGTCGCAGGGGCGGCGGCGGACGGGGTCGTGCTCGGCGCCGCGACCCGCTGGGGTGCCGCTCCGCGCTCCGGTGCGGCAACGGCGCCGGCCGGCGCGCTCCACCGCCCGAGAGCGAACCCCGCCACCAGCAGCAGTGGAGCGAGCACCAGGAGCGTCCCGGTGCCCACGGCTCCACGGCGAGCGTCCACCGGCGGCGTCGTGACTGCGGCGCGGTCGTGCCGGACCGGGCGGGCGGGCGCCGCGCCGGCGTTCGATGCCGTACGAGGTCCTCGGCGCATGCGCATGGCGTCGATCGTCACCTCCCTCGGGAGCGCCGTCAGGGAGAGGGCTCCCGCGCGGGGACCGGCCGCATCGAGCGGCCGCCCGCTGAACTGGTCCCGCTTGCACGAAGCGACAGACGTTGGGGGTGGCGTCAGCTTAGAGCACCCATGTTGAGGAACCGTGAATCCGGGCCGACGTGGCGTTGGCCCGCGCGCGATGGCGGTCGTTCAGGACGGAGTTCGGCTGCCTGCGACCAGGCGCTCGCGGGCGCGGCGGATGTCCCCGCGATGGGGCCGCAGGCTCAGGGTCGCGATCAAGCCGAAGACGCCCAGCGTGAACAGGCCCACCCGGACCCCGAGGTGCCCGGCGAGCTGGGTGGCGAGGAGCGCCCCGAACGGGATCAAGCCGGCGAACACCAGCATGTAGACGCTCATGGCGCGTCCGCGGAGCGCGTCGGGCACCATGAGCTGGACCGTGGCCTGCGCGTTGACCATGGTGAGGATCATCCCCAGCCCGCACGCGACCAGGACCACGGCCGCCGTCCACAGGTTGGGCGTCAGGGTGAACAGCAGGAACGAGACGCCCAGCACCAGCACGCCGCGTCGCATCAGCATGAGGCGCGCTTCGTCCGGGAAGGCGGCGTTGACCACGAAGGCGACGAAGGCGCCGACGCCGAGGCTCGAGAGCAGCAGGCCCAGGCCGCCGACCGTGCCGTGGAGCGCCTGGCGCGCGAACAGCGGCACGATGGTCTGGAAGTTGACGATCGTGAGCGATAGCGCGCCCACCAGGAGCGTGGCGATGCGTACCTCCGGGGTGCGCCAGGTGAAGCTCAGTCCCTCGCGGATCTCGCTCAGCACGTGGTGCGGCACCATGGCCCGACGGGGGAGAGGTGCCAGCGCCAGGACGGCGATCACACCGAGGTACGAGGTGGCGTTGATGGCGAACGCGGGCCCGTAGCGGAGCAGGGGCCCGCCCCCCAGCAGGTGGCCGAACAGCCCGATGGCGCCGGCGGCGACGACCGGACCCAGCAAGCGCGCCAGGTTGAACGACAGCGAGTTCAGGGCGACCGCGTTCCGGACGTCGTCGCGCGGCACCAGGTCGGGGATGAGGCTCTGCCGTGCCGGCGTGTCGAAGGTGCCGGCCACCCCGTTGAACGCCGCCAGCACCAGCAACCAGCCATACGTCAGGCTCCCCGTCAGGGTGAGCACCGCCATCGCCGCCGCCGACAGCGCCAGCAGGCTCTGGGTGGTCAGCAGGATCTGCTTGCGCGACCGGGCATCGATGACGACGCCCGCGAACAATCCGAGGGCCAGCGTGGGAGCGAACTGGATGGCGCCGACGTAGCCGAACTTGAGCGCGGCCTCGGTGGGGTTCGGGATGAGATCGAACACCAGCCAGGACTGGGCGGTGATCTGCATCCACGACCCGACCACACTGGCGAGCTGCGCGAGCCAGTAACGCCGGAAGAAGCGATGCCGCAGCGCGTCCAGCGAGCGGGGGAAGCGGCCGATGATGGGACGCGCCATGGCCGACCAGCATACTTCTTCGTGTCGGGAGGTGTTTCGCGCCGCGGCGATTCCCAGCGTGCCACGGTCGTGCTGGGACCCCTCCCCCAAGTGGGGGATGTGCGGGAGAGCTCCTACGCCTAGACTCGCAAGAGGGGAAGAGTACTGGGCAATTCGAACAGCTGGGAAGGCCCGGGTAAGGTCCACCTGGAGCCTCAGGACGTGGCGCATCTCGTTTTCGGACCCTGGGGACGAGATGCAGGGTGATTCGACCAGGAGGGCGACGAGCAGAAGGGCAACCATGGACGAGAAGAACTTGCATCTCCCAGGCGGCCGCCGTGCGAGCGGCTTCAGTCTCATCGAGCTGCTCATCGTGATCGCGATCATCGGGCTGCTCGTCGGAGTTCTCGTGGTCGGAGGGCGAAGGATCCTCGGAGGACAGCAGGAGAAGTCGGCCATCACGGCCGTGCAGCAGGCGGTGTGGGAAGGAGCCACCGCCGCCTCGGCCCGCGGGGCGAACACGGAGCTCGTACGTACGGCGGGCGGGCTCGAGATCCGCGACGTGGCCACTGGAAACGTGCTGCGCACCTTCGAGATTCCCGCGTCCGTGGCGACCAACCTGCCTTCGGGACAGGTGTTCGTTTTCGGGCCGCCTGGTCGCATCGACCTCACGTCCAGCACCTGGAGCAACCTTGGCAACCACATCACACTCACCGTCAACGGCCGCACCTACCAGCTGGAAGTGTCGATCATCGGAGAGGTGAAGGTGATCTCATGACGGGTTCACGTCGCATTGGCGGCCTCACGCTCATCGAGGTCGTGCTGGCGATGGCCGTTATCGGCGTCGTGACGGCGGCCTTCACGACGGTGGCCGTGAGTTCGATGCACCACACGACCGTCGCCGGAGCCAGGACCGAGGCGGTCCAGGTCCTGAACTACTTCGGCCGGCGGGTGGCCGGCGGCGACAACACCCTGTTGCCCGCTTCGGGCACGCCCGACACCTGGGACTACGGCGCCCTCTCGGCGGCGTTCCCCGACCTGCAGGACCAGGGTGGCCTCAGCAATCCGGATCTCTACAAGGCCTCGATCACGAACGCGGGGGCCGTCTCGTATGCCGGCGCCAGCGGCACGGAGTACGACGTGAAGGTCTGCTTCAAGGCCGCCGATGCCGAGCACTGCGTGACCGGCGCCACCGTCGGCCCCGCCCCGTCGGGCCAGACGACTCCGGCGACGCTCCCGGGGATCAACTAGGCGGCTGATGATGAGACGGAGCGACGGCTTCACACTCCTCGAGGCGCTCATCGCCCTCGCCATCTTTGGCCTGATCGTCGTGATCGCGACCACCGGCGTCACCGGCGCCTTGCGGGCCCAGAGCCTCAACCAGTCGGTCACGGCGTCGCAGGATCGCCTGCGGCGCACGACCGAGGTATTCACGCAGGAGCTTCGCGGCGCCATCCTGGGTGGGATCAGCAACTACCCCTACACGTCGGATGCGCACGACGTTTCCTTCGTGACGTTGGCTGGCGGGGCCGGCTACCCCGTGCTCATGGGCGGTTACGATGACGCTTCCACGTTCGCCAGCGACGACAACCTCGTGGTGCTGTGGGGCGGCAGCGGCGATCCGACCACGCTGCTTCCGGGCAAGCAGATGTTGATGGTGGATGGCGGCAACGCGCTGCTCTTCACGGTCGATGCGCCCAGCGGCGTGACCAGTCTCGGGAACGATGCGTACCAGATCACGCATTCCAGTTGCGGCAACACCCTCAGTTACAGCTCCGGTGCCATCACGATCCAGAGCCAATCGGCGGGCTTCCACTACGACAGCGCCACCCGGACGCTCTACCTCAAGGAGGGGACGGCGGCCGCGGTGCCCATGGCGTTCGATCTCGACGCCGTGGACCTCCAGTACGTGTACCAGAAGCACGACGGGACCGTGAAGGTCCTATCGGCGCCGCTGAGCAGCGGTGGCATTGCGCTTCGCAGCGGGACGGTCGACGGTCAGAGCGCCGACCTCGCCCGGATCACGCTTACGTTGTCGACCTCCAACAAGATCAATGGCAGGGACGTCTCTCGAACCGTGAGCGGAACGGTCGAGATGTCGTCGAACGACCACTCCGTGAATCAGGTGATCTCATGTCAATGACATCCCGCCAGCGCGGCGTCGCGATGCTGTACGCCCTGATGCTGATGGTCGTAATCATGGGGGTTGCAACGCTTCTGTTCGCGCGCACCCTGAACGAGATGAAGCACAGCGGCGACGACGCCGGAATCGTGCAGTCGCTGATGCTTGCCCGCGGCGCCGCGAACCTCGGCGGGGCGATGCTGCAGGACACGGTGAAGAGCGAGCTCGGCGCCATCATCGAGGCGCATTCGCCCACGACGAGCCGCTGGGCGTTCGGGACGGGCACGGGCGACTACCCGAGTCCGCAGAGCGTCGTGTCGGCGCTCGTCACCAACAACGGCAGCGTGGCAGAGCAGCTTCAGACTCAGATCGACAACGATCTCTGCGGTACGTCGCCGGCGCCGACGCTGTCCCCGAGCTCCGGGGGCACAGCCAGCGTACGGATCTTCGTGACCGACTCGTCCAGTTGCGGCACGATGCCTTCCGGCGTGAACCTGGCAGCAGCGCACTACGTGAGCGGCGCGCCTCGCAACGGGGGCTCGAACAGCGTCCAGACCTATGCGATCCCGTTCGTGCTGGTGGCCCAGGGCTCCATCGGCGGGTACAAGAGGAACGTCGTCGCCCAGGGCGAGTACCAGTTCGAGGTCGGCCGCAAGAGCTTCGCGACCTACGCGCTGTTCACCAACAAGCACGAGCTGCCCAACAACGGCGGCGACGTGTGGTTCACCGAGCACACGCTGTTCGACGGACCGGTGCACACCAATCAGTACTTTCGCTTCTACCACAACCCGTGGTTCGGCGGCGCCGTGACAAGTGCGGGATGTTCCAACCCGTTCAACACGAGCGCTTCGTCCAGCGACCCGTCCGTGCTCACCTGTAATCAGGACAGCGAGGGTGCCCAGTTCTACGGCGTGGGCTTCGTCAACAACCCCCCACCGCCGTACAAGTACACCACCCGCTACTACGGTGTGCAGCAGCCCGTGTTCGACTCCTCGACGCCAAGCTGGAACAGCTCCTACGTTCCTCTCCCGAGCAACCAGGACCAGCAGAAGGGCGAGGCTCAGAACGGGGGTCTATACATCGGTAGCGACACCTCCACGGTCAAGATGTGGGCCGCTTCGGACAGCGCCGGCGACGAGCTGACGAAGACCAATGGTACGTGGAACCAGGCGCAATACCAGTACATCCAGACCTGCAACACGACGGCGGGGCACTACACCGGGAACTGGTGGAACCGCGTCTGGGTCCCCGGGACCTCCACATGCACCACCTACCGTTACCAGCAGGGCGGAGCCCTGATGGTGTCGGACGGGAGCGGCAACTGGACGCAGTACACCGATCCCTCGACCGGCGTTGCAGCCGATCCCTTCAACGGCGTGATCTACGTCGATGGCTCGGTGGACCGCGTCACCGGCCCCGACCGTCCTTCCTCGAACACGACGGATGCGACGGACACGCCGCCTGCGGTGGCCTCCTTCGCGCAGATGACGCTGGCCACGAAGAACGACATGCGGATCACGGGAGACCTGAAGTACGAGGACTCCCCGTGCACCGGCGAGCTCAGCCGCGACAGCAACGGCAACGTGACCACGGCCACGTGCAACAACATGAGCGCCACGAACGTGCTGGGCCTGTACGCGCAAGACGGCAACGTGAATATCGGGAACTACAACAGCGACAGCACGCTGAACGCACCGACCAACTTGCGGATCGACGGCGTCCTCATGAGCGCCACCGGCGTGGTCGGCGTGGAGAACTACAATCAGGGCAACGTTCGCGGTACCGTCCACCTGCTCGGCGGCGTCATCGAGAACTACTACGGCGCCTTCGGGACGTTCAACGCCAGCACGGGGCAAGACAGCACCGGCTACAGCCGCAAGTTCACGTACGATCCGCGCATGAGTCAAGGCCTCGCGCCGCCGTTCTTCCCGACAGTGCAGGGCGACGTCCTCGGGAACATCGGCGTCTACAGCTACGGCCAGCGTGAGCAGGTCTACTGAGGACGACGGACCCTCGGCCGGAATAGCAGTAGATGCGGTCCCGCCCGGTTCGCCGGGCGGGACCGCGAGGTCGTGCGCTCATCGGCTCATCCCGCCGTCATGTGCGCGCCATCCAGATGGTGGCGCCGCAAGGGCCGGTGCCGGCGCGCCGTTACCGGCGCCCGCGTCGGCGCCTCCGACATGGTGGGCCGGGCCCTCGCGGCGCCTGTGAACGAGCTGTGGAAGATGAGCGGAAATGCTGTCTAGCACGTAACATGGGCGGTTGCATCGGTTCTTTCGCGGTCCTAGGGTGCGGACGTTTCGGGCCGGCGGCCCGGTGATGTGGCCCTGGCAACGTTGTGGCCGCGGCGCCGCCGTCGGAGCCGAAGAGCGCCGGATCCCCGGCGCAGCACCACGCAACCTCGAGCGAAGGGAGAGTGCTCGACATGGACACGCGATACGACAGGGGGACCCCTCGCAAAGGACGCTTGGCACGGATCCTCATCGGACTGGTCGTCCTGATGGGCGCCGGCATGTTGGCGGCGCCGTTCGCCCTCGCGGACACCAGCATCCAGAGCGGTAGCAACGTCAAGAAGATCACCATCGTCGAGAAGGACTACTCCTTCACGCCGCACCAGCTGACGTTCACGGCCGGTGAGACCGTGCGCATCACGCTCGTCAACAAGTCCACGGACAAGACGCACGAGTTCCTGATGGGCAAGAACCTCAAGAAGTGCAAGGACAACTTCGGGAAGACCTACGCCTGCGGCTGGCAGGACCCGCTCATCCCGAAGGACTCGATGGTGATCTACGGTCAGGGGCACGGCATCGACGAGCTCCAGGTCGACCAGCCGAGCCAGGTCGCCCTCCTCGACAAGGGTGGGACCGTCACCATGCAGTTCACCGTTCCGAAGAACGCCGCCGGAACCTGGCAGTTCGGGTGCTTCGAAGAGAAGGGCTCGCACTTCAGCGACCACAACATGAAGGGCACCATCAAGGTGAAGCCGGCGAGCGGCTGATCGACGACCAACAGGGCCCCGGGGCGTGAGGCGTCCCAGGGGGCGCGGGCGGGCGCCGCGGGTCGCGGCGCCCGCCCGCTAGCGTGGGACCCCGATCAGGTAGGTGGCCGACAGCGGAACCCGTTCGGCGCGCACCTCGCCGGCCTCCCAGCGGTAGGTGCTCAATCCGTCGGCGAGCCCGAGCAGCTCCGCGGGATCGTACGCCCGCAGGCACGAGGCGACGCCGTCCACCGCAAGCAGGGCGGGCGCGGCCGGCAGCACGTAGCTGTAGAGGAGGCGCCGCCACGTGAACGGCCGTAACAGGGGGGCCGCGACCAGGTACGGCACGGGAAGCAGGGCCGCCAGAACGACCGGGAGGGGTCTTCGCTGGACCGCCTCGAGCACGGCGATCCCCTCGTGCGCGTGCACGGCGTCGGCGAGCACGCGCCGGGCATCGTGCGGCCGGAGATGGTGGAACGCACCGCACACGGTCCGGAAGCCGGGGAGATCGGCCGGCACCTCGGTGGCGTCGACGGGCACGGGGTGGTAGCGCACGCGGCGTCCCTCCGCCCGCGCCACGTGCTTGGGAGGGAACTTGTCGGTCAGAACGACGTCGACGTCGGCCCCCATGGTCGCCAGTTGCGGCCGGAGCGTGCGCCAGGGCCCGCCGGCGCCCGACGCGAGATCCACGATGCGTGGCGCTCCGGTGCCCGCGACGGCCTGCGCGAGCCGCGGGACGAGCGCGTCGTACGGGCGCCCGAGGTCGGCCAGCAGGGCGAGGAACGCCGTCGCTGCGTCGCGGGCCGGCCGCGGGCACCAGGCGGCGTCCTCGATCTCCGGAAGGTCGACGCGCGGCATGGGTCACGGTAGCAGGCTTCTCCTGGGGCTTTCGGTTCGCACTCCGTGCCCGAGCGCGGTCGACCTGCGAACGGTCACGCGGCCCGCCGATGTTCGCCGCTATGCTGGGCCAACGGAGTCATGGGAGGAGAGGGGGCCGGGGCAGGGGGCCGTCTCTGCGGAACGGGAGGTGGGCGATGGTCGTGACGCGCCCGTGGCGTGTGTTGCTCCTCGCGCTGGTCTTGCCCGTCACCCTGGTGGTCACAGGGTGCGGGCCGTCGCAGCGCGAGCGCGAGCTGCGAGACTCCAACCAGCAGCTCGAGCACCAGGTGAGCGGCCTGCAGAACGATCTCTCGTCTGCGCAGAAGGCGCGTGATCAGGCGTTGGCCGATCTCGCCAAGGCGCAACAGGAGCGCGATACCGCCAAGAAGGGCCTGGCCGATGCCGAGGCGCACGCCGCCATGCTCAGTCAGGACCGGGACCAGGTGGTCAACCAGCTCCAGGCGTCCAAGGCCCAGATCGACACGCTCACGAAACAGCGCGACGCCGCCGATGCCGCGCTCGATCAGGCGAACGCCTCGTTGGCACAGGCGCGAGCCGATGCTGCCGCTCCAACCGTGGCGCCGCCGCAGGCGGGCGAAGCCTCCACCCAGGCCTCGCTCGACGCGGCCAACGCCCGCGCCGACGCCGCCGAGAGCGAAGCTGCCAGGCTACGCACCCAGCTCCAGAAGGCGGAAGCGGATCTGGTGAAGGCCAGCGACGATCTGGGGGCGATGACCCAGGCGCGCGACGAGATCCGGACGGCGCGCGACGCCCTCGAAGCGCAGACCGTCGACCAGGCCAACGCCCTCGCGGCCGCGAAGCAGCAGGAGCAGGCCCTTGGAAGCCGGGTGACGCAGCTCCAGGCGCGCGTTGCCGACCTCGAAACGCAGGTCACGGCTGCGAACCAGGCGCTCACGCAGGTGCGCTCGCGGGCGACCGAGGAAGCGACGGCGCTGGCCACCATGCAGAAGGAGCGCGACGCCCTCCAGGGCCAGCTGACCGCCGCACAGCACGAGCGCGACGTCTTGCAGGCCCGGCTCGACGCCACGCAGGCGCACAGCTCCAACCTCGCGCAGCAGTTGCAGCAGACGGCGGGCGACCTCCAGAACGCGCGCGGTCGGGCGACCGAGTTGACGCGCAGTCTCGAGGCCCTCGTCGCGAGCCACCAGGGCTTGCAGCAGCTCACCGAGGCCCAGCGCAGCGAGCTCGCGAGCGTGCACCGGCGGCTCGAGGAGGCCCAGAACGTGGTCGCGCGGCTCACCGGCGCGCGCGGGATCTACACGGTGCAACCGGCCGACTCGCTGTCGTCGATCGCCGTCTTCTTCTATCGCAACGGCAATCTGTGGCCCGCCATCCTACGGGCCAACGCCCACTTGATCGACAACGCCGACCTGATCTTCCCCGGCATGGTGTTGATCGTGCCGGAGATCGCCGGCGCGGGAGGAACCTAGCCGGTCAGTCGGTCCTGGCCAGCTCTGCCAGGCGCTCGGAAGCCCCCTTCTCGACGACGCCGCCGTGGTAGGTGACGGCCGCGGAGATGTCGAACGGGACGAGCTTCGCGAGCGAGCGTAGGGCCGCATCCATGTCCGGCGTCACACCTTCGCGCGGTCCCTCGATGCGCCCGCCCACGGAGACGACCGCGTCTCCGGCCACCAGGGTGCGCGAGCGGTGGAGGTAGAGGCTGATGTGCCCGGGCGTATGGCCCGGCGTATGGATCACAGTGATGCCGCCGCAGTAGGGAAGGACCTCGCCGTCCTCGACGGTGCGGTCGACCTGGGCGCGGGGCGGGTTCGCCATCAGGGCCTCGACCTGCGCACGACGTTCCGGGGGCAGGTCCTTCGCGCGCTCGGCCATGCGCTTCGGGTCCATCTTGATCGGAGTCTTCTCGCCTTGGATGTAGGGCCGGTCGAGCGGGTGGGCGAGGACCTCCACGTCGTGGCCCACCGCGGCCAGCAGCTCCGGGAGGCCGCCGATGTGGTCGATGTCCTGGTGGGTCAGGATGATGCGGGTGAGGCGATCGAGCGGCACGCCCGCCACGGCACAGGCCTCGCGGATGGCCTCGAGCTGTCCGGGCATCCCGGTGTCGATGAGGATCGCTTCGCGGTCGTCCCACACCAGGGTGGGGTGGATGGCGCTGGGACCTCCCATGAAGTCCATCGTCAGTTCGAGCGCTTCGACGCCGTCGGCTACGCGCATGCAGGTCTACCCCCTAACGGCCTCCAACGTACGTCGGGGGCCGGCCGAGCGGCGTATCCCGCGGACTTCGACCGGCCCCGCGCCTTCGGGGAGCGGCGCCGGGTGCGGGGAATGCTAGGGTTCTGTTCACGTATGGATCGCCCGTTCACGACCGTCGAGGACGTGGAGGCAGCCTGTCTGGCGAAGCCGGGCGCCTTCCTGGACCGGCCGTTCGGCCCCGGGACGCTCGTGTACAAGGTGACCGCCCGCATGTTCGCGCTGGTGGCGTCCGTCGCCACCCCCCTCACCGTGAGTCTCAAGTGCGATCCCGAGCTCGCCGTGGCGTTGCGCTCGAGGTACCCGGCCATCACGCCCGGGTACCACCTGAACAAGCGCCACTGGAACACCGTTCTCCTGGACGGAAGTGTGCCGGGCACGACCGTGCAGGAGCTGATCGATCTCTCCTACGACCTCGTGGTGGCGGGATTGACGGCCGCCGAGCGGAGGTCGCTCGCCTCCTAGCGCCTGTCGTTCGCGCCGTCGAGGAAGTCGTACGGGTAGGGGAGGTCGACGTCGCTCGCCGCGGTCAGTTTCGCCATGTGCTCGTTCGAGAGACTCCAGCCGAGCGCGCCGAGGTTGTCCTCGAGCTGCGCCATGCTGCGTGCGCCCAGGATCGGGGCGGTCACCCCGGGTCGCTGTAGCAGCCAGCGTACGGCGACCTGCGCGGGCGTCCGGCCGGTGGCCTCTGCGACCTCGAGGAGGGCGTCGACGACGGTCCAGGTGTGCTCGTTGGCGAGGTTGGGCCAGCTCTCGCCCCAGCCCTTCGCGGCGGCGATCTCCACGCGTGTGCCCGTCGGAGGGCGCTGCATGCCGCGCCGATACTTGCCGGACAGCCATCCCCCCCGAAGCGGGCTCCAGGGGATCACGCCGAGATCCTCTCGCTGCGCGACCGGGAGGAGCTCCCACTCGGTGGAGCGGCACAGCAGGTTGTACTGGGGCTGCAGGGACACGAAGGGCTCGTAGCCGCGCTCGCGGCTCATGTCGATCGCTCGCTGGAGCTGATAGCCCGCGAAGTTGCTGGCGCCCACGTAGCGGACGCGCCCCTCCCGGACCACCGCATCCAGTGTGCTCAGCACGACCTCGAGCGGCGTCCGCGGGTCCCATGCGTGGACCTGCAAGAGATCGACGTGGTCGGTCTGGAGACGCTCGAGGCTGGCCCGCAGCGAAGCGAGGATGTGCTTGCGGCTCAGCCCTACGTCGTTGGGGCCCTCGCCCATCGGGAAGCGCACCTTCGTCGCGACCACGAGGGCGTCCCGATCCTGCCGCTTCAGCCAGCGGCCGACGATCTGCTCCGACACGCCTTGCGAGTACACGTTGGCGGTGTCGATGAAGTTCCCGCCGGCCGCGACGAAAGCGTCCAGCATCCGGTGGCTCTCCTGCTCGCTGGCCTCGCCTTCGCGGCCGAAGGTCATGGCACCGAGGCAGAGCTCACTGACCTTCATGCCGGTGTGTCCCAGATAGCGGTACTGCATGGAATCAACTCCCTACACGGTGATCGCACGGCCCGTCCGGATCTCACCGCACGACCATGCTATGCGCTGGCGGCATCGGCCGTCGGTTCGCCACGATGGCGGCCGACGGCTCATCACGGAACCCGACCGCCGCGGGCAAGCCGTCGGCGCGGCCGTCGCCAAGAAAGGCGGGTTGTCGCCCTAGTCCTCGGCGACCAGGCGCGTGACCAGCGGCGCCATGGAGCCCACCCGGACCTCGAGCGTATCGCCTGGCTGTAACCAGCGCGGCGTGTCCATGCCCAGGATCACGCCCTGTGGCGTGCCGGTCGCGATCACGTCGCCCGGCTCGAGCGCGATGTAGGTGCTGACGTAGCTGATGATCTCCGCCACGCTGAAGATCATGTCGGCGGTGGACGAGTCCTGCCTCAGCTCACCGTTGAGCCACAGTCGGACCGCGAGATCCTGGGGATCGGGCACCTCGTCGGCGGTGACGAGCTCCGGCCCGATCGGGAGGAAGGCGTCGAGGGTCTTGCCCAGGAGCCATTGGCTGGTCCGGCTCTGCAGGTCGCGGGCGCTCAGGTCGTTGCCGGCGGTAAATCCGAGCACGTAGTCCAGCGCCTCGGCCTCGCTCACCCGGCGCGCCCGCCGGCCGATGACGGCGACGAGCTCCGCCTCGTAGTCCAAACGCTCGACCTCGGCCGGCACGGGGACGTCGACGTCGGGGCCCGTGATGGCGTTGTCGAACTTCGAGAACAGGACCGGGCTGGTGGGGATCGCCATGCCCGCTTCGCGGGCGTGCTCGCGGTAGTTGAGCCCGACGCACAGCACCTTTCCGGGACGCGGGATGGGCGGACCCAGCCGCAGGCTGGCCGCTTCGAGGGGCGCACGGTCCTTGGCCGCGACGTGGGAGATGGCCGACACGGCGGCCGATCCCTGGGCGCCGAGATCGTCGGCGGGCAGCCCGGTGGGGGTCACCGCGTCGCCACGGCGCACGCCGATGCGTAGGACGCCGTCGGAATCGTAGTAGCTGACGAGCTTCATGCTGCCTCCCGTGGTGGCCGGCCGCGCCGCGGCCGAGCCAGACCCGTTGGCGGTCGGTCCCAAGCCTACCCAACCGAACGGCGGGCCGTCGTCGGCCGAGCGGCGTTCGGCCGCGTCCTGTGACTCGGCCCCTTGACCGCTCGAAGAGCGATTCCTATTCTTTGACCGGGCGATCAAGAAATCTTGATCGCCCGCTGCCGCGGAATCTTCGACCCTCCGAAGGGAGGTCGCGTACGTAATGGAGAAGATGCAGACCGGATGGAAGACAGGACTCAATCTGGTGTTGGCTGCGTGGCTGTTCGTCTCGCCCTGGATTGTGCTGCCCACCACGACGGCGGCGTCCGTGAACGCCTGGCTGGTCGGCGCCGTGGTCTTCGTGGTGGCCATGGCGTCGATGCGGAGCCGGCGCCCCGAGGACATCAAGTGGATCAACGTCCTGGTGGGCGCCTGGCTCTTCGCGGCGCCCTGGGTGCTCGGTTTCGCGACGGAATCGAACGTTGCCTGGAACGCGTGGATCGTCGGAGCCGCGGTCACGCTGCTGTCGCTGTGGTCCTCCAGCGAGATCAGCGCCAGGCGGCGCGCCATCGAGCGCCGGACGCACTCGGGTTGACGGAGTCAGCGCGCTCTCGCCTTCCCGGGCGGCCGCCGCGCGCGGTTCAGCGCGTCTTGCGGTACAGGGCGTTGACGGTGGTGCGGTGGCCGCGCTCGGTCGGCACGTGGACGGGGCGGGTCGGCTCGGCCGGCTCGAGCCCGTGGCGCGCGAAGGAGGCGTCGAGCTCCTCCGGCGTGAGCAGGCTGATGCGGTGGTGGGGCCCACCGAAGCCGATGTAGACGTGCGGCTCGCCCGGCACGGGCTCGAGCGGGACCCCGGCAGGCCGGGAGTCGGGCGCGAAGTTGGCGACCAGGCAGTGGCCACCGGGCGCGAGGACGCGTGCGGTCTCGGCCAGGGTGCGCTCCCACTCGTCGGACGTGGCGGCGTTCTGGAAGGCGCCGAGGGCCAGCACCAGGTCGAAACTCGCGTCGGCAAAGGCACCGAGGTCATCCATCGCGCCCTGAAGCACCCGGTGGCCGGCCTCGCCTGCGCCGAGACGGGCGGCAAGACGCGTGCGGGCGGCCTCGACCATGGCGGCCGAGCTGTCGACGGCCCAGATGTCGGCACCGGCCTCGGCCAGGTAGAGGCAGTTGCGGCCAGCCGCGCAGCCGATGTCCAGGACGCGCATCCGTGTGGGATCGCGCGGCGCCAGCCACGCGACCAGGCGCCGGTCGGGCTCACGGGCACCGAAGCGTTCGACGATGTCGGGACGTTCCCAGAACGACGAGCGGCTCATAGCGGCATTGTGCCCCGGTTCGATGAGAAGCCGGGGGCGTTCCCGGACGCTTCCCGGGCTGCCGGCAGGGTCGCCGCGGACGCTCCCGCCCGCCCCCGCCGGATCGCGCGGGGGCGCTGTCGTGGAGCTGCGGTCGCGGATGAGAACGTTGTGCGGCCGGAGAGGAGAGCCGGGGGCCGCAACGGTATCGTGGAGACGTGACCCGAGGCCCGATCCTCCCCATGACGGAAGCCCCGCCGTGAGCGCGGCCTCGCTCTACCAGGGCAAGGCGCGCGGGCTCCAGGCCTGCACCGACGCCCGCGGCGTGATCGCCGCCCTCGCGATCGACCAACGCGGCAGCCTGCGCCAGGCGCTGGCCCGAGCCGGCGGCAAGGGCGCGAGCGCCGTCTCCGACCAGGACCTGGCCGCCTTCAAGGCGGCGGTGACGCGGGTGCTGACGCCGCAGGCGTCGGCGGTGCTGCTCGACCCCCTCTACGGCCTGGAGGCCGCCGAGGAGCGCGCCACGACCGCCGGGCTCATCCTCGCCTACGAGGAGAGCGGCTACGACGCGACCGACGAGCACCGCATGCCGACCCTGCTGCGGGAGTGGTCGCCGCAGGCCCTCAAGGCCGCCGGGGCGGATGCGGTCAAGGTGCTCGTCTACTACGATCCTGCGGGACCCGCCGACGTCAACGAGCGAAAGCGCGCCTTCGTGCGCCGGGTCGGCAAGGAGTGCCGCGGGGCCGACGTCGCGTTCTTCCTCGAGCCGATCACCTTCACCACCGCTCGAAACGCGGACGCTGCGGCGGAGGGGAAGCCCGAGCGGGTCACGAGGAGCATCGCCGAATGGAGCCGTCCGGAGTACGGGGTGGACGTGCTGAAGGTCGAGGTGCCGGTGGCGCCGAGCTGGCTCGATCCGTCGGTGCTGGCCTCGGCGGCACAGCGAGAGCGCGTCCTGACAGCGTTCCGCCGGGCCACGGAGGCATCGTCGCTGCCCCTGATCTTCCTGTCGGCCGGGGTGGACATGGACCTGTTCGGGCGGTCGCTGGAGCTCGCAGGTGAGGCCGGCGCCCGCTTCCACGGGGTGCTCTGCGGGCGCGCCACCTGGAAGGGCGGCATCGCCGCCTACGCCTCGGGCGGGGAAGCGGCGTTGGAGGCGTGGCTCCGTGGCGAGGGGCTCGCCAACATCGACCGGCTCAACCGCGCGCTCGAGCGCACCGCGACCGGCCTGTAGCCCTGCTCCAGCCAGGGTCTCGAAGCCGCCGGCCGGGGAGGCCGGGCTGCCCTGGCCGGCATAGACTGCCGTCATGGAACGCGACCCAGCAGCCGTGTCGGTGCGGCGCGCCACGGCCGACGACCTGCCCTTCCTCCGGACCCTCGCGCGCCGTCTGGTGGCCTTCGAGGGCCTGACGACCCGCGATCCCGATGCCATCGTCGCTAGCTCCGAAGACACCCTGGCCGACGCGGTGGAGCGCACCCTGCTGGGCGCGCCGGCGGTCGCCGTGCTGGTGGCGGAAGGGGGCGCCGGCGAGCTGCTGGGGTGTGCCCTGGTGCAGCAGAACGTCGAGTACTTCACGGGCGAGCCGGAGGCCTATGTCGCCGTGCTGGCGGTCGCCGAGGCAGCGGAGCGGCGCGGTGTGGGGCGCGCGCTCATGGAGGGCGCCGAAGCCTGGGCGGTGGAGCGCGGCCTTTCCCGTCTCGCCCTCGAGGTCTTTGCGGCCAATCGCGGCGCGCGGTCGTTCTACCGGCGTCTGGGCTACGTGGAGGACTCGCTGCGGCTGGTGAGGCTGCTCTGAGACGCGCGCAGGCCGCGATCTAGGCGTCCCGCTCGGACGGGGCGCCGTCCGGTGGTGGAGCGGATGCGTCCATCCGTTCGGGATTCCGGCCGGCGTCGATGCCCACGACCAGCCACCGCGTCAGCTCGTCGGCCTCGTTCAGGAGCTCGTCCCGTGCCGCGTCGGCGTCGGCCGGCTCGTCCGCCAGCGCGGCCAGCACCTGCTGCCTGAGCGCGCCCTCGTCGAGTGCCGGACGGTCGTCCAGGTAGCCACTGTCGGCCAGCCAGGCTTCGAGCTGATCCCGTGCCTTGCTCTGGAAGCGCGACACCTTGCCCTCTTCGAGGTCGTGCAGGAGCGCCCGCGCGTCTCCTCGGACCTCCTCGGCCAGGGCCGCGACGCGGTCCAGGAAGGTGGAGGTGATCGCTGCGCAGGCTTCGAGCGCCTCGCGGTCGACGGGGCGCCCGCGACCGCGTCGCCACCCCTCCAGGAACGCCTCGGCCGCGGCGCCTCGGGAGGCCAGACGGTGCTGCTCGGCCGTGGTCAGCAGGGCGTCGGCGCCCGTGCCTCGCAGCAGCGCACGCGCCGTGCCGAGGTGCTCCACCCCGCCGCGCACCAGCCGGTAGAGCAGGTCGAGGTCGTCGCGCAGCAGGTGGAAGAGGTGGCAAGCGTCGACCGGCTGCCAGGGGTCGATCAGGGGCACCCCGAGGGCCCGGGCGTAGCCTTCGGGCGAGCGCCCGCGAGGCGCGGGTATCTCGTCCCGTGGCGGCAGCGCGAGCGCCTCCGGCGCGGCGACCGCTCGACCCAGGCGGCGCAGGCGCGCCATGTCGATGACGTGAGGGGGGCCGTCGGCGCGATCGGCCCAGAACTGGGCGTCCTCCGGGCGCGCCGTGAGATAGAAGAGCTGGCGATCGCCCTCACGGGCCAGCAGGCTCAGTCCTGCGCCGACCGCGCGGAAGCGTTCGACATCGGCCGTCGTCAACGCCTCATCCAGGAACAGGGGAAGCGACGTCGCTCCCTGCTCGGCCTGAGCCGCGAACGCCACGCGTACCGCCAGGAGCAGCTGCGCACGCGTTCCGGTCGAGAGCTCGGCGGGCGAGCGGCGCTCGCCGCTGGCGGTCTCGCGAGCCGCGAAGCGCGTGCCTTCGTCGCCGTCGAACAGCAGCTCGTACTGGCCCCGCGTGAAGCGCCGGAACCAGTCCCCCGCCTGCTTGAGAGCGGCGGGCTGGCTCGTCTCCTCGTGCTCGGACGCGACCGCCTCGAGCAGGAAGGTTCCAGCCTCGGCGGCCAACGTCTCCTGGAGGCGGTCGTCGAGGGCCTCGGCGGCGACCTGCCGGTCCGTCCGGGCGTGCTCCAGCGCGCGGTCGTGCTCGGCCTGCCGGATGCGGTCGCGGGTCACGGCGATGTCGTTGGAGACCTGCCGGCCGCGCTCCGCCGCGGCCTCCAGCTCCTGCAGGCGGTCACGAAGCGGCTCCTCGCCGTCGGCGTCGGCGATCGCGACCAGGTCCTCGCGCTGCGCCAGCGCCTCCCTGCGGTCGGCTTCCAGCAGGGCCGCGTCGCGGGCGGCCTGATGGCGGCGCCGGTAGTCCGGCAGGCGCTCGAGCCGCGCGCGCAGCTCGCGCTCGGCGTCCGCGAGGGCGGTGGCGCCGTCACCGGGATCGAGGCCGGCCCCGGCCAGCAGGGCGCGACCGGCCTCGTGAAGACGCTGCAGCTCGCGCTCGGCTCGGTCGATGGCATCGAGGGCGCGCCGCCGCTCGCTCCGTGCGGCGTCGCGGCTCTGCAGGCGCCGGGCGAGCGCGCCGAGGCGGGCGTCGAGAAGGCTTGCCGACGGTGTGGGGCTGTCGACCTCCTCGTCGTGCTCTCGCAGGAAGCGCAGCAGGCCCTCCGTAGCCGCGTCGATGCGTGCCCGCTTCGCTTCGAGCGCGGCGTCCACGTCGCGGAGCTCGGCCTCGGCTCGGTCGACGGCGTCGACCAGGCGCAGCCAGCGCTGGAGGCCGGCGTCGAGCAGGCCGGGATCGAAGCCGACGCGCTCGCCCAGCGCGGCGAGGCCGGCGTCGAGCTCGGCGCGGCGGCTCCGGGCGGCGTCGCGTCGTCGCCCGGCCTCGGAGCGGCGCTCGAGCCGCAGCCGCAGCGCCTCGTCCCCGGCGATGCCTTCGTCGAGCTCGTGGAGCCGGGCCGTCAGCGTGGCCTCGTCCCAGCGCTCGGGGGCCGGAAGGCCGCTGTGCAGGTAGCGCTGACGCGCCCCCTCGCGCTCGGGCGCCGCTCCGTCCCGCCCCAGCAGGGGGAGCCCCGCGAGCAGCAGGAGGGCCAGGACGGCCGGTCGCAGCGGCTCCGCGCCGGCCAGGAGGGCCTGGATCAGCAGGCCGCCGCCGGCGCCGACGGCCAGCACGACCCCCAGCCAGCGCGCCGTCGTCCAGCGGCGGCGTCGTGCGGCCGCGAGCCAGGCCAGCACAGTCGCGCGCGCCTCGCGCGCCCCGCGCAATCGCTCCTGGACGTCCGCACCTTCCTCCTCGGCGGGCAAGCGCTCCAGCTCGTGCTCGATCTCACGGAGCTCGGCGTCGAGCCGGCGCTTCGCTTCCAGCGCCTCGTCGACCTCGCTCAGCGTGGAGGGATCGAGGCGCGGGCGGGCACCCTGCGGGGCCGCCGTGCCCAGCGCGCTCGCGGCGCGATCGAGCTCCGCCTGTAGCCGCCGCCGCCGGTCGACGTCCGCGGCGGTCTCCGACTCCCAGCGGTAGAGCTCCTGCAGGACCCGCGTTCGCTCTTCCACGTCGCTGGCCGACAGGGTGCTCGCGTCCAGCCGGGAGGCGTCCAGAGTGTGGCGCGCGGCCTCCTCGCCCTGTTGCGCGTCCGCGAGCTCGCGCGAGCGCTGGCTGAGCTCGTCGCGCAGCGCATCCAGCCGACGGCCCTCGTCGCCACCGAGGCGCTCCATCCCGTCCGGGAAGGGCTCGAGCTCCGCTCGCGCCCGCTGCGCCGCGCGCCGCGCGGCGATCCAGGCGAGCGCCTTGCGGTGGTCCTCCGCGTCGCGCCCCGCCTCCTCCGCCTCGCGCTCCATGCGGGTCCAGCGCGCGATCTGCGCCTGCTGGTGAAGGAGCGCCTCCCGTTCGCGCAGCACCCGACGAAGCGCCTCGTCCGCCTCGCGCAGGCGCCGGGCCTCGCTCTGGCCGCTGCCGCGCGGCTGGAACAGGCTTCGACGGACGGCGGCGAGGTCGTAGCCCCCCGAGAGCTCGAGCCCGAGCCTCTCGGCGATGACGTCGTCGGTCTCGCCCGCCGCCGTGAGGTCCTCGAGGCGGAGCGTGTAGCAGCCCAGCAGGTGGGGATCGGGCAGGGTGGGCGGACGTACCGGCCGCCCGTCACGCGTCCAGCTCACGGTCTCGC
Organism: uncultured bacterium; assembly: GCA_964536935.1. Classification (GTDB taxonomy): domain Bacteria; phylum Deinococcota; class Deinococci; order Deinococcales; family Trueperaceae; genus JASBRS01. The sequence continues at coordinate 27,231 of CAZIBD010000018.1, forward strand.
CGACCCGGCTGACGTGCAGCTCGCCGTCGCCATCGTCGAACACGCCCTCGAGCACGACCCCGGCACCGCGCTGCTCCTGGGGGTAGAGCAGCGCCTGCACCGCGCGCAGCACGCTACTCTTGCCCGAAGCGTTGGGACCGACGACGACGTTGACGCCCTGGGCCACGTCCCGCAGCTCGAAGCCGGGCCGGATGCCCGGCAGCCGCTCGATCGTGAGGGAACGCAGCCTCACGCGCCCTCCTCCCGCTGGCCCAGCAAGGCGTCCAGCGCGTCGAGCGCCGCGGTCTCGAGCAGCTCGGTCACGCGGTCTTCGCTCGGGGGGGAGGCTCCGGCGTCGCGCAGGTGGCGCCGCTCCGGCACCGTACTCAGGCGCCGTGCGGCGGCTCGCAGCAGGGCGCTGCGGGCCTCGGGATCGCCGTGCCCCTGCAGCAGCCGGAGCTTGCGGGCGAGCAGGCCCACCGGATCGGCGGTGCGGGCGAGGGCCTCCAGGTCGCGCTCGGGTTGCGCCCGCAGGGCGTAGGCGTGGACGAAGTAGGTGGTGCCGTCCCGCGCATAGGCGGTGGCGCGCGGGTCGTCGGCGGCGAGGGTGCGCGCTACGGCACCCCGCAGCGCGGTGCGGCCGCTCAGCTCGAGCCGGCAACCCACCGCTGCCGGTTGGAGCGCCTCCTGCTGGAGGCGTTGGTGCAGGGCGTCGATGGCCCCGGCAACGCGCACCGGCACATCGGCCGGCTCGCTCAGGCCGTCGAGCGGCACGTCGAGCGTCTCCCACCGGAGCGGCGCCAGCGGCACCGCGCTGAGGCGTAGCGCGCCCCGCGGCTCCACCTCGAGCAGCCAGGCGCCGTGCGCGCCGGGCTCGCCGGGGTCGGTGCCGACCAGCGACCCGAGGTACCCCATCGGCCGCGGTCCGGGTGCGATGTCGGGCTTGTGGACGTGTCCGAGCAGCCAGGCGTCGACGGGCGCGTCGTCCAGCTCCGCCGTTCGGACCGGGGCGTAGCGGCTGCCGGGCTGACCGCGGTCGCAGTGGAGGAGGCCGACGGTGGTCTCCGGCCCACGCTCCGGGAGGCGCGCGGTCAACGGGTCGTCGGGCGCCACGCGCTCCGGGAAGGACCAGCCGAGGACCCGCAGGCGCGTGCTGTCGGCCGCCTGCAGCACGTGTTCTTGCCAGACGCCGCCGCGGCCGAGCAGAGTGAAGCCGGGCACCGCCTCGGCGAGCCTGGGGAGCACCTGGACGTCGTGGTTGCCGGCGACGGCCAGCACCGGGACGCCGGCGCCGGTCAGCTGCTCGACGCCCCCGCGGAGGTCGGCGTACGCCTCGAAGAAGTCGTTGTCCTGATCGACGACGTCTCCGGCGAGAAGGAGCGCGTCGACGCCCCGGTCGAGCGCCACCTGCACCAGCCGCCGCCACGCGGCGGCGGGATCGAGCTCGCCGGCGCGGGCCGCCAGGGCGTCCGGGAGCCGGGAGGGCCGCCGGCCGAGGTGGATGTCGGCCGCGCAGAGGACCCTCACGGCCGCACGCTCCCGCCTGGCGTCGAGGCCATCACCGGGCGGTCCCTCGAGCCTTCTCGTGCGCCTGTCGTCGCGCCGTCACCGGTGGATCACCGCGCTCATCCCTGCCTCCCATCATGCCTGCTCGCGGCCGTCCGGGGGCGAGGGACGGGACCGGGGCCGACCCTGCGTGGGTCGGCGCCATGCAGCCACGGGCCCGGGGTCCGGCGCCGACCCGGGTGTCGGGCCACGGTCGCGGCGGACCCGCCCGTGTACGGTAGGCCATGCGCGCGCGTCGCCTGCTGCTCGTGGTCCCCGGCCTCGCACTGCTGTTCCTCACGGCCTGCGTGCCGAGCGTCTACGACCATCCCTACCCGGTGCGGCCCGTTCAGCTTCCGCGCGACGAGGCCGCCCACCGGGCCCCGATCGAGTGGTGGTACTACACCGGCCATCTGGTCGATTCCCAGGGCCGGCACTACGGGTTCGAGCTCACCTTCTTCAAGGCGTATCCACCGCCCTCGATGAAGGCGTTCGGCCCGGTTCCGATGTCGGCGTTGATGGAGAAGGTCTTCGTCGGCCACTTCGCTGTCACCGACGTGGCGAAGAAGGTCTTCGCCAGCGCCCAGCGGTCCACCGCCTGGGGCTACCAGGGGAGTGCATCGTCGGACCGCTACGACGTGTCGGTGGCGGACTGGTTCGCGCGCTCGGTCCCCGGCACCAAGGACCAGCACGTCTACGCCGAAGGCGACGGCTACAGCATCGACCTCACCCTGGCTCCGCAGAAGCCCGCCGCGCTCAACGGCGAGCCGCCGGGGATCCAGTCGATGGGGCCGGGCGGGACCAGCTACTACGTCTCGAACACCCGCATGAAGGTGAGCGGGACGCTCGGCGTGGACTGCACCTTCTTCGGCTGCCGGGAGCTCGACGTCACCGGCCTCGCCTGGCACGATCACCAGTGGGGCGACTTCTCGATGTCTGGCTATGCCGGCTGGGACTGGTACAGCCTGCAGTTCGACAACGACACCGAGCTGATGCTCTACCTCATCCGTTCGAAGAACGGCGGCTTCGACCACGCGGCCGGCAGCTTCGTCACCAAGGACGGGCGCACCGTTCACCTCACGGCCAGGGACTTCCGGGTGACCCCGACCGGCGAGACCTGGACCAGCCCCGCCACGGGCGCGGTCTACCCGCTCGGCTGGCGGGTGCAACTGCCCCGCTACGGGATCGACGTGACGGTGGAGCCGGTGCTGAAGAACCAGGAGATGGACACGCGCTCCACAACCGGGATCGTCTACTGGGAGGGTGACGTCAGGGTGCACGGCTCCCGGGCCGGGGTGGGCTACGTGGAGCTCACCAACTACGACCGCTACCCCTACCGCGGTGGGTCGGCCGCCTCGGCAGGGAGCGCGGCGACCTCGACCCCCTGAGGCCGTCCGCCGGGACGGGCGACCGAGAGGGGTGCCCTTCGGTCAACCTTCCGGCGCCGCGTCGCCCGGTCGCGCCGCCCCGCCCCCGACGGTGGGCGTCGGCGGGGCGGAGCGGTCCGTTTCGTGGTGGGTCTGGCTCGCGCCGGCGCGACGCCGTGGCGTCAGCGCCAGGGCGGCGAGCAGGAACGCGCTCGCCAGCCACAGCAGGGCCGCGTAGCCGGTGAGCGCGGCGACCAGGCCGCCGAGCAGCGAGCCGACGACCGCCGCCACCGCGCCCGAAGCGGCGTACAGGCCCATGGCCTCGCCCTGCGGCAGGCTCGAGCTCTCCGCTGCCAGGTCCGACCCCGCAACGCCCAGCAGCGACCACGCCAGCACCACCAGCCCGAACCCTCCGATCGCCAGCCAGCCACGGATCGCGAGGTGCGTGAACCCGACCAGGGCGAGGAAGATCACCGCCGCCAGACGCAGCGTGAGGCCCGCTCGATAGACCGCGTCCGCTCCCAGCCGCTTGGCGCCGCTGCCGGCGGGTCCGTACAGGGCCAGCCCCAGAGCGGCCGCTCCCGCGAACGCCCAGGAGGCCGCTCCCGTGCTCAGCCCGAACACGTGCTCCATCACCAGGGGGTAGAAGGAGAACAGCGCGGCGCCGCCGAGGTTGCCCAGGAACCAGCCGCCGAGGAAGATCAGGAACGGCGAACGGCCTCCGCGGGCCATGCGCGGCAGCTTGGCCAGAGCGCGCAGAAGGTGAGGCAGGTGGACGTGGGTCATGAGGGTGCCAAGCACCAGCACGCCATGGCTTCGATGATGGCGGGCGGCGACCGGCTGCGCCCGTTCGGTCGAGGCCGGAACCACGCGGAACATCGCCGTTCCCAGGACCGCAGCGAAGGCCGCCAGCCCGAGCGCGAGGGGCGCCCTGGACGCGCCGAAGGCGCCGGCGAGCAAGAGCCCCACCACCTGACCTCCGCCGTAGAACGTCTGCAACCAGCCGAAACGCGCCCCCCAGGTCTCGCGGGGGTGGCGCTCGGTGATGAACAGATTGGCAACGGTCGCGGTCGCCGAGGCCGCCAGGCCGATCGCGAGAGCGATGACGAGGAACCAGCCCAGGTCGCCCTTCAGAGGGAACACGCCGATGCCGGCAGCCACGACGGCCAGGCCCAGGCCGTACATCGGCCTGTGCGCGCCGGTCCGGTCAGCCAGGGCGCCCCACAGGGGTGCCGCCAACATGCCGAGGTTGAACGCCGCCATTACCAGGCCCGGTGCCGACGGTCCGCCGGTCCGTGCCGCCAGCAGCGGCAGGACGATCGGCGCCACACCGGAGACCACGAGCCCCAGCAGGGCGTACGAGAGGTACCAGCGCTGGACGGTGGAAGAGCTGTCGACGGGGTCACGGGTTTCGGTGGTCGGTTCCATACGGGTAGCTCCAGCGTCGCGGGGGGCGAGACCTAGGGAGAACCGCGACTCCGAAACGTATAGCAGAACGCCGAGCCTCCATCTGTCGCCTGCGGGGTCCGTCCTCGAGGGCATCTGACCCTTTCCGGGAGCCCATCGCGGCGCTAGGATCGCCTCGGTACGGCGGCCTGAAACGAGCTGGCGTGTCATTGCCTGTCCTCCCTTTCCCATGACGTCGTTACCCGCCCAGGGCCGCCCCCGGTGTCCGGGGTGTGGGCACCTCCGTCGGCGTCCGGCGGCGCACCGCCCACACCGGGAAGAAGGCGTCGATGGATGCTTCGCGCACCCGCCTGGAGCGCTCGCCCACCCCTGGCAGGGCACCGGGCGGGGGACCCGATGGGGGCGCTGCCGCAGCTCAGGACGTTCGCCGCTATGCGGACGTGCCGGTCGAGGATGTCTTCGAACGTTTCGAGAGCCGTCCGGAGGGGCTCTCGACCGAGGAGGCCGCGGCGCGGTTGGAGCGCTACGGCCGCAACGCCGTCGAGGAGCGCCGGGAAAGCCCTCTGCTCGAGTTCCTCGGCTTCTTCTGGGGGCCGATCGCCTGGATGATCGAGGTCGCCGCCGTGCTCTCGGCGGTGGTGGGGCACTGGACCGACTTCATCATCATCGCGGTGATGCTCCTCTTCAACGCACTGGTCGGGTTCTGGCACGAGTTCCAGGCCTCCAACGCGGTCGAGGCCCTCAAGAAGCAGCTGGCACTGCGGGCGCGCGTGCGGCGCGGCGGCCGGTGGTCGCAGATCGACGCGACCGAGCTCGTCCCCGGCGATGTGGTCCGGCTGCGGCTCGGCGACATCGTGCCGGCGGACGTCAAGCTCGTGGACGGCGACTACCTGTCGGTGGACCAGTCGGCCCTCACCGGTGAGTCCCTGCCGGTCGACAAGGTGACCGGGGACCTCGGGTTCTCCGGGTCGGTGGTGCGGCAGGGCGAGATGACCGGGCTCGTCGTGGCGACGGGGGGGAGTACCTTCTTCGGCCGTACCGCGCGACTGGTGGCCGGCGCGAAGCCCGAGTCGCACTTCCAGCGGGCGATCCTGGCCATCGGCGACTACCTCATCTACCTCAGCCTGGGCCTGGTCGCGGCGCTGGTGGTGGTGGAGCTATCCCGGGGAACGCCGTTCCTGGAGCTGGCGCAGTTCGCGCTGATCCTGACGGTGGCGTCGATCCCGGTGGCGATGCCTGCCGTGCTGAGCGTCACCATGGCCATCGGCGCGACCGTTCTGGCGCGCCTGCAGGCCATCGTGGCGCGCCTCGAGTCGATCGAAGAGATGGCCGGCATGGATGTGCTCTGCTCCGACAAGACCGGCACCCTGACCATGAACGAGCTACAGCTCGGCGATCCCGTGCTGTTCGGCGATGTCGATGCCAGGGACCTCCTGGCCGCGGCGGCCTTGGCTTCCGACGAGGCCAACGCGGACGCCATCGACCAGGCCGTGCTCGCCGGAGCGGAGCGGGCGGGCGCGCAGACCGGCGAGTTCCGGCGCCAGAGCTATGTCCCGTTCGATCCGGTCAAGAAGCGCAGCGAGGCCCAGGTGACGACCCCCGGGGGTCCTGTCTGGCGTGTCACGAAGGGCGCCCCGCAGGCCGTGCTGTCGCTCGTCGGGCTCGATGAGCAGGCCCTGCACGAAGCGCAGGCGAAGGTCGGCGAGCTCGCCCACCACGGCTATCGCACCCTGGCCGTGGCTCGGGCGGTGAGTGACGCGCCGTGGCAGCTCCTGGGGCTGCTGGCGCTGTCCGACCCGCCCCGCAGCGACTCGGCCCAGACCATCCACGACGCACGCGGGCACGGGATCGCCGTCAAGATGGTGACCGGCGACAACCTGGCCATCGGGAAGCAGATCGCCGGTGAGCTGTCGCTCGGCACCGACCTGCTCCAGGCGGGTCACCTGTTCGAGGAAGGGCACCCCGAGGAGGAGACGGGCGCCTGGGTCGAGCAGGCCGACGGCTTCGCGGAGGTCTACCCGGAGCACAAGTTCCGTATCGTCAAGGCGCTCCAGGCAAGGGGCCACATCGTGGGGATGACGGGCGACGGCGTCAACGATGCCCCTGCGCTGAAGCAGGCCGACGTCGGCATCGCCGTGAGCGGCGCCACCGACGCCGCGCGCAGTGCCGCCGACCTGGTGCTGACCGCGCCGGGACTGTCCGTGATCGTGCGGGCCGTCGAGGAGGCCAGGCGCATCTTCGAGCGCATGAACTCCTACGCCATCTACCGCATCACGGAGACCATCCGCATCATCTTCTTCGTGACGCTCGCCATGATGGTGTTCCACACCTATCCGATCACGGCCATCATGGTGATCCTGCTGGCGCTGCTCAACGACCTGCCGATCCTCACGATCGCCTTCGACCACACCCCCCTCGACGCCGCGCCGGTGCGGTGGAACATGCGGCGCGTGCTGACCGTGGCGACCGCTTTGGGATTGATCGGCGTGGTCGAGACGTTCACGTTGCTGGCGTTGGCGCGGCTCTACCTGCCGCTCGATACCGGGCAGCTGCAGACCCTCATCTACCTGAAGCTCGCCGTCGCCGGTCACCTGACGCTCTTCGTGACACGGCAGCGCGGCGTCTTCCTGTCGCGCCCCTACCCCGCTCCGGCGCTGCTCGGCGCCATTCTGGGGACCCAGGCCGTCGCGGTGCTCATCGTGGGCTTCGGGATCTTCGTGGCCGCCATCCCGTGGTGGACCATCGCGGTGGTGTGGGGCTACTGCCTGGTCTTCGTCTTCATCGAAGATGCCCTCAAGCTGGCGGTGTACCGGACCATGGATCTGCGCGGTCGAGCCCACCTCGGCTTCCTGGGACGCATGCAGGAACGTCTCCACAGCCACGCCCAGGGGGATTGACGATCCGGGACGTTTGACTGGTCGGTGACTTGGAGCACGGAGTCCGGCCAGCACGCATTTCTGAGCGCGTTGTAGGACTTTTTCCCACACGAGCGTCCCGGATGGCGCCGACCGGCGCCCGGGGGCCCGGCCGTCACCCTGGTATCAGGAAGCGAGGACCCCGTTCACGTCGGGTTCTTGCATGGCTCGCCGCCGCCGTGGCCCGGCTGGCGCGAGATCGATCCCGCGGGAAACGGGGTAGGGGCATATGGTCGGCATCAGTGGGAGGATCGGAACGCATCAGCGACCGGGTTCGGCACCGTCGACGGCCCAGGTGCGCGTGCTCCTCGGGGCGCCTCAGCTCATGATGCGCCAGGCCCTGACGGCGGTCCTCGGCACGCAGCGCACCCTTCGGGTGGTGGGCGATGTCGGCACCGGCAAGGACGCCCTGCGCTGGGCTCTCGAGGTCCGTCCGGACGTCACCGTCCTGGACGAGGCGCTGACGCGCGTCGACCGCCTCCACGCCGTGTTGGCCATTCATGCCGAGGACCCGTCGCTCAAGCTCGTGTTGTTGACCGACGGCACCACGGACACGTCGAACGCGGTCGAGGTGCAGGAGGCGACGGCCGCCCGCGTCTCGAAGCGGCTCAGCACCAAGGCGTTGGTCGACGTGCTGGTGCGCGTCGCCGCCGGCGAACGGCCCGGCGAGGTGGCCGACACCGTCCGGCCCGCCGTCCGGCGACCCGTCGAGGGACGCGTCCAGGGACTCAAGGCGTCCGAGCGCGTGCTGCTCGAGTTGCTCGTGGACGGCAGCGACAACCGCGCCCTCGCCGAGCGGCTCGGGTGCACGGAGAAGACCGTGCGCAACCGCCTCAGTGATCTCTACGCCAAGCTGCACCTGCGCAACCGCACGCAAGCTGCGCTCTACGCCATCCGGAGCGGGCTCGTCGACCCGGAGAACGTCGAGGCCTGACGCCCACCGACCATGTCAGGTGGGGGCACCGTTCGCCCCGACGCTCGCGCGGCCCGTTGCGGTGCCCGCGGCGGCACGTCTGGGGCTCGTCGGAACGTCGGCGGGTCGTGTCGTCACGCGCTGCTCGGCGCTATAAACGTTGAAGCGCTCGTTCCGGAGGAAGCCGACCAGCGTCACCCCGAAGCGCCGGGCGACGTCTACCGCCAGGCTGGAGGGAGCCGACACCGCGGCGAAGACCGGCACACCGGCCGCCACCGCCTTCTGAAGCAGCTCGTAGCTGGCGCGTCCGCTCACACACACGACGTGATCGGCGAGCGGAAGTCGGTCCTCGAGCAGTGCCCAGCCGAGCAGCTTGTCCAAGGCGTTGTGGCGCCCGACGTCCTCGCGGATCGCCAGCAGCTCGCCGTCGGGGGTGAAAAGGCCGGCGGCGTGCAGCCCGCCGGTCCGGCCGAAGACGGCCTGCGCCTCACGAAGGCGGTCGGGGAGCGCCTCGAGGACGTCGGCGGCCACGACGGGTCCCGGTCCCGGCGGCGCGGGGCAGCGAACCTCGAGTGCGTCGAGGTGCGCCTTGCCGCACACGCCGCAGGCGCTGGTCATCGCGAAGTGCCGCTCCAGGCGCTCCAGCGGCGGCAGCGCGGTCGCCCGAAGGTGCACGTTGACGATGTTGTAGCGTTCTTCCTCTGCTTCGTCCGTGCAGTAGCGGAGCGCGAGCAGCTCGTCGCGGTCGCGCACGATGCCCTCGCTGTGCAGGAAGCCGGCGGCCAGCTCGAAGTCGTCCCCGGGGGTGCGCATGGTGACGGCAACCGTGGCGCCGTGCCCCGGCGCCTGCCTCCGCACCTCCGGACCCGCCAGCAGGCGGATCTCCATCGGTTCCTCGGTGGCGACCGCATCACGCTCGCGTGACCGGCGCCGGTCGCCCTGCACTCGCGTGACGGGGACACGATGGGTAGGGCGGACGCGCATCCCCCTCATACGCGCGGAACGGACGCGGCGGCTGCAGACTCGCCCGGAATGGCATGCGCGGTCCCGGCGCGCTCGATGCGAGCGGTGGCGTCCTTGTAGGCGGGGATCTGGGCGTGGGGCGCCCGCGCGGCCGGATCCACCAGCACGTTGGCCTCGGGCCAGTGGAGCTGGACCGAGCCGGGGGCGACGTCGGCGGTGTAGAGCCGCCCTCGGAAGGCGCCATGGTCGTTCTCCACCACGACGGAGGCGCCGACCGGGATGCCGAGCCGCTCGGCGTCCTTCGGACTGACGATCACCGCGTCGCGCGGCAGGTGGTTCATGGGGTCGACGTCCTCGTGAACGATGCTGTTGAACTGCTTTCCGCGCCGCGTGATGACGACGAAGGCGTCGTCGTCACGCTGGAGCTCCGGCGGCGGCGCCACCAGGAAGCGGGCGCGGCCGCTCGGCGTGGGGAAGGTCCACCCTTCACACAGCCTCGGGCCGCCGTACTGGACCTGGTCGCCCTTCCTGGCGAGCCGCTGGATCCCGTCGTACATCGGAATCACGCGGGCGATCTCCGCGCGGATCGCCGCTGTGCCGGAGAACCGCACCTTGTCGGCCACCTCCGGCCTGGCGCGCGCCACGATCTCGGCCAGCACCTCCCACTCTGTCCTGGCTTCGGCGATGCGCGGGCCGGGCACCTCGGGGCTGAACACGATGCGCCGTTCGGTCGTGGTCTCGGTGACGCCCCCGGGCATCTCGTAACGCGTGGTGGCGGGCAGGAGCAGCACGGTATCGGCCGGATCCTGCAGCATCTGGCTGCTCGGAACGATGTCGATGTGCACGCGCAGCCCGATCCGGTCGAGCGCGTCGTCGACGCCTCCCGGCCCGGGCATCACCTCGCGGAAGTTGCCCCCGACGGCCATCAGAACGTCGATCTGGCCGTTCCTTGCGGCTTCGAGCATCTCCGGGGTTGTGAGGCCCTTTCCGGTGGGCACGTCGAAGCCGTAGAGCTCCGAGAGCTCGGCGGCGTGCTCCGCGTCGGCGGGCCTGCCTCCCGGGAGGACGGTCGCGTAGGCGCCCATCTCGGCGCCGCCCTGCACTCCCGAGTGGCCGCGAATCGGCATGAGCCCGCACCCCTCGCGGCCGACGAAGCCCTTCGAGAGGGCCAGGTCGATGATGGCGCGCACGTTCTCCTCGCCAAAGGCGTGCTGGGTGATGCCCATGCCCCACACGAAGACGGCGCGCTCGGCACCGGCCAGCAGGCTCGCGTAGCCCTGCATGTCCGCGCGCGTGAGACCGCTAGCCTCCTCGAGGGCCTCCCACGAGAGCCCGGCGAGGAGGGCGCTCAGCTCGTCGAAGCCTTCGGTGTGCTCGTCGATGAACCGCCGGTCGACGGTGCCGGCTTCGACCATGGCCTTGAGCGCGCCCCTCAGGAAGGCCTGGTCGCCACCGGGCGCGATGCGGTAGAAGCGGTCGCTGATGCGCGTTCCGAACAGCGCGCTCTCCGCGTCGGAGGGGATCCAGTACCGATCCATGCCCGGCTCCACGTAGGGGTTCACGGTGACGATCTTCGTCCCCGCCTTCTTCGCGTGGTAGAGATACTTCATCACGACGGGCTGGTTCTTCGACACGTTCGAGCCGATGAAGGTGATCACGTCGGTGCCGATCAGGTCCGTATAGGAGATGGTGGTCGCGGCGACGCCGAGCCCACCCTTCAGCCCGACCGTGCTGGGCGAGTGGCAAACCCTGGCGGCATTGTCGACGTTGTTGGTGCCGAGCGCCCGCATCGCCTTCTGCGCGACGTAGTAGGTCTCGTTGGGGATGCCGCGGCTGGTCAGGTAGAGGTAGGTGCGGTCCGGCTCGGTGGCGCGGATGCGCTCCGCGATCAGGTCGATGGCGTCGTCCCAGGCGATGCGCGAGAAGCCCGCCTCGCCGAGGCGGCGGATCATGGGGTAGGGCAGCCGTCCCAGCGCCCGCAGGTCGCGCGAGCGCAACCCCTTCAGTTTCTCGACGTCGGCCAGCCGGGTGGGGTCGAGCGCCCCCATGGTGTTGAGGCGTAGCAGCCGCAGCCGCACGTTGCACAGGTGCACGCCGTCGATCGTCCAGTCGCTCATACCGCTCGTGCCCAGAGCGCAGCCGTCGCACACGCCGTCCTGAAGGATGCGCCAGGCGTAGCCTGCGGCGTCGCGGTTCTCCCAGGCGGCCCGGAACACCTCCTGGAAGTTCTCGGTCCGGGCCAGCGGCACGCGCGTGGCCCAAGTAGACGGATCCCAGCCCTTCCGGGGTGGGCGTACGGAACGCTTCGGACGGCTGCTCATGAACGGCATGACATGCGCTCCTCCCGTTCGTCGGCGGGCGTGTCGCGGGGACGCTCCAGCGTGGATCGGGGTCATCCCCATGGACGCTTCGGTTGGCGCCACTATAGGCCGGTGCGGCGTGGGTCCTATGAGGTGGCCACTACCCGGGGGCCGCTCGGCTGGGATACGCCGGGGCCTCGGACGCACGCGCGACGGCACGGCCGCGCCGAAGCGCGGCCGGTGAAGGGATGGGGGCCGCCCGCCTGGACGAACGGTGCGGCCCTGAGCAAGAGGAGGGGTCGAGGAACGTGAGCGGCGTGCCCGCCGTACCCGGCGGACGTCAGCCGTCCGCCGGGTACGGTCGCACCTCGACGAACCAGCCGTCGCGGCGGGCGAAGATGCGCTGGGAGAAGGTTTCGAACAAGCCGAAGTCCACGACCCGTCCGGCGAAATGCTCGGCGATCGCGCGGCTCGAGAAGGGGCCGACGCGGCAGTCGACCTGGCCCTGCCAGCGATTCGGGACGACCGTGGGGAGGGTTCCTGGGTCCGCCGGGAGGAGGACCCGGGCGACGCTTCGGAGCAACTTCGGTTCTCTGGGCGCGAGCATCCGTGCTCCCTTCGGGGCCGACCGGTCCGTGGCGGGTCCGGGGGCCATCGCCAGGATGCCGGAGCGATGTCATCGCCGTATCAGCCGGTCCGTGGCTCGCGAAGGTCGGCTCCGCGCCTGGCAGCCCGCGCTGCGGCCGGCCTTGCCCGACGGGATCTGCGCCCGAGGCGTAGGCTGAAGCTCGAGGAGGCGCTCCCTTTGGGCAGCTTCGCCTGGATGCGGGTGCTCGAGTCCTCGGCCGAGCGTTACGACCGGGGGATCCGGTGGCTTTCCGGCGGGCGCATCGACGAGGTCTACCGTGCCGTCGCCGTGGCCGCGACGACGGGCCGGACCGCGGCGCGCGTACTGGACGTGGGGTGCGGCACCGGGGGGCTCGCGCTGGCCTGTGCGGCGCGCGGGGCGCACGCCGTCGGGATCGATCGCAACGCCGGCATGCTGGCGGTCGCGCGAGCCAAGGCGCTCCCGGCCGGCGCCTCCGGGTCGGTGCGGTGGCTCGAGCTCGGTGCCGCCGAGATCGAGGACGTCTTCGAGCCGCGCAGCTTCGACGCGGTCGTGGCGTGCCTGTCGTTCAGCGAGATGACCGACGACGAGCAAGCCTACGTGCTGGAGGTGGTACGAACGCGGCTGGTGGCCGGCGGGCGGCTGATCATCGCCGACGAGGTGCGGCCCCGGCAGGCCTGGCGCCGAGCGTGGCACGCGGTGCGCCGCTGGCCGGTGGCGGGGCTGGCCTACCTGATGACCCAGACCGGCACCCGGCCCGTGGACGGTCTACCGGACCGGGTGCGGGGGGCCGGGTTCGTGGAGGTCGGGGAGGAGCGCCGCTGGGGCGACGCCTTCGCTATCGTGCAAGCACTTACTGGCGGCGAGGCGGGGTCTGCGGCCGTCCGGTCGGGTGCCGCGGGGGCGGAGGTCGAGGGCCCGTGAGCCGGCTAGGCGCCTTTCCGCAAGACCTTGGGGACACGCTGCTGCGGATGCTGCCGCACCGCGCGCCGACGGGGCTCATCGCGATCGGCCGGCCCGGACGGGATGCGCCGGTGCTCGTGACCGGCAACTACACACTCACGGTGCGGAGGCTCCGGAGGGCGCTGGCCGGCCACGAGGCCTGGCTGCTGTGTGCCGACAGCCGCGGTATCAACGTCTGGTGTGCCTCCGGCGGCGGGCACTTCACCCACCACGACGTCATCGCGGCGATGCGTACGACGCGGCTCAGCGAGCGGGTGGACCACCGGGAGGTCGTGCTCCCGCAGCTGAGCGCCACGGGCGTCGAGCGGCGACGGATCGAGGAGGCCACCGGCTTCCGGGCGCGCTGGGGGCCCGCTCGCCTGGAGGATCTTCCCGACTTCCTCGCGCGCGGCCGCCGCGTGGTGCAGCGCGAGCGGCTCATGCGCTTCCCGTGGCGCGAGCGCCTGGAGATGGCAGTGGCCTGGGGGTGGCCGCTGCTGGCGATCGCCGTCGGCCTCGGCTGGGGCCTGGTCGGGCCGGGACCGGCGGTCGGCGTCGGGGTCGCGGTGGTGGCCGCGGTGGCGGGCCTGTACATGGCCGTCCCGCGCGTCCGCCTGGCCGGCCGCGGGCGCTGGGCCGTGTTCGCCGTGTTCGCCGTGCTGGGAGCCCTGCTGGGAGCCCTGGTGCTGTGGCTTTGGCAGGCGGCGGGCGTTGCCGCAATTGCGAGCACGACCGCTGCGCCGTTCGTGGTGCTCGCGCTCCTGGGCCTCGATTTCGAGGGCACCACGCCGTGGTACGCCAGTGCGCTGGCCGAGGCCGGTCGGGCCGAGGTCGAGCTGGTGGAGGAACGTTGCACGGGTGCCGCGGCCTGCGTCCAGGTGTGCCCGCGAGGCGTGCTGGTGATGGACGGCCGTCGGCGCAAGGTGCGCATCGCTGAGCCCGATGCCTGTATCCGCTGTGCGGCCTGCATCGTGCAGTGTCCGGAGGACGCGTTGCGCTTCCGCTTCGACGACGGGCGCATGGTGGAGGCGACGGAGATCCGGCGGACGCGTCTGAACATGCTGGGGAAGCGAACCGTCGTGGTGGGAGGCGGGGACGACTAGGCCGACGCGACCTCCATGCGCGCCAGGGCCGCTCCCCGGTCCAGCGCCTGCAGGTTCGCCTCGAGCAGGTTGCGCCGGTGCTCGGGGATGACGTGCTCGAGCGTCGTCTTCACCTGAGCCAGCTCCAGCACCGGCAGGTGCGCCAGCAGCGCGCCGAGCAACACCAGGTTGGTCACGCGCGTCTCGCCCAGCTCCTGCGCGGTGGCGTCGCCGGGGACGAGCAGCGCGTCGAGGTCGGTGCGCTGTGGCCGGCGATCGACGATGGAGCTGTTCACCACCAGCACGCCGCCGGCCTTGACCAGCGGCTCGTAGCGTTCCAGCGACGGCAGGTTGAGCACGATGGCCGCGCGCGGGTTGCGCACCACCGGAGAGCCGATCGGCGCGTCGGAGATGATGGTGGTGGCGTGGGCTGTACCGCCCCGCATCTCGGGGCCGTAGGACGGGAACCAGGTGGTGTGGAGGCCGGCGTCGAGCGCCGCGTAGGCCAGGAGCTGTCCGGCGAACAGCGCCCCCTGGCCGCCGAATCCGGAGATGACGATCTCGCTCTGCATCAGCGGCTTCCCTTCGTTCGGCCGCCTTCGCCCCGGGCCGCGGCTGGCGCGCCGTTGCCGGGCACCTTGAACTCGCCCAGCGGGTAGAAGGGCACCATGGCATCGCGGATGAAGTCGAGTGACTCCTGCGCCTCCATGCCCCAGTTGGTCGGGCAGCTCGAGAGCAGCTCGACCAGGGCGAAGCCGAGCCCCTGCTGCTGCACCTCGAAGGCCTTGCGGATGGCCTTCTTGGCGCGGCGGATGTTGACCACGTCGTGCAGGCTGCGCCGCGCCACGTAGGCCGCGCCGTCCACCTGTGCCAGGATCTCGCTCATCTTCAGCGGGTGGCCCTGCAGCTTCACGTCGCGGCCCAGCGGCGAGGAGGTGGTGCGCTGGCCGGCGAGCGTGGTGGGGGCCATCTGGCCGCCGGTCATGCCGTAGATGGCGTTGTTGATGAAGATGACCGTGATGTTCTCGCCGCGCGCCGCCGCGTGCAGGATCTCGGCGGCACCGATGGAAGCGAGGTCGCCGTCGCCCTGATAGGTGAAGACCACCTTGTCCGGGCTGGTGCGCTTGATGCCGGTGGCGAGCGCGGGCGCGCGCCCGTGCGGCGCCTGCGCGAAGTCGACCGAGAAGTAGTTGTAGGCGAACACCGAGCAACCGACCGACGCCACCCCGATGGTGTCCTCGCGCAGGCCGAGCTCGTCGATGACCTCGGCCACCAGCCGGTGGGCGATGCCGTGGGTGCAGCCGGGACAGTAGTGGGTGGGCGTCGGCGCCAGCGCCTCGGGATAGCGCACGACGGGGGTCAGGGTGCGTTCCGGAGCCAGGACGCTCATGCCACCGCCTCCTCACGGATCAGCTCGGCATGGACGTCCCGGATGGCGTCGAGCACCTCCTCGGGCATCGGCACGACGCCTCCCGTCCGGCCGAAGAAGTGGATCGGGACCCGCTCACGGGTCGTCCGCCGGACGTCGCCGAGCATCTGGCCGGCATTCATCTCCACGACCAGGATGGCGTCGACCTCCTCGGCCAGGCGCCGCAGACGTTCCTCCGGGAAGGGGAAGAGCGTGACCGGACGCAGCAGGCCGACGTCGATGCCCTCCGTGCGGGCCGCCTCGATGGCGGTCAGAGAGAGCCGGCCGGCGGTGCCGAACGCCACCACGGCGATCCGGGATCCTCTCAGGTGGACCTCTTCGAAGCGCACCTCGCGACGTTCGATCTCGCGGTAGGTGGCCTGGAGTTCGCGGTTGTACGCCTCCTCCTCCTCGGGGTCGAGGTAGATGGAGGTGATGGCATGGGCATCGCGCCCTCGGGCGCCGGTCAGGGCCCAGGCCGGTCGGTCTTCGGCGCGACGCGGCTCGGTCATGGGCGGCAGCTCGGCCGGCTCCATCATCTGCCCCAGGCTGCCGTCGGCCAGCACCACCGCGATGCAGCGGTAGCGTTCGGCCAGGTCGAACGCCTCGACGGTCAGATCGATCAGCTCCTGGACGGTCGCGGGTGCCAGCACGATCATGCGGGCGTCGCCGTGGGGGCCGCCCTTGACCATCTGGTTGTAGTCGCTCTGTGCGGGCGCGATGTTGCCGAGGCCGGGGCCGCCGCGCATGATGTCGACGATGACCATCGGCACGCGCGAGCCCGCGATGTACGACAACCCTTCCATCATCAGGCTCACGCCCGGGCTGGACGACGAGGTCATGACGCGCACGCCGGCGGTGGCTGCGCCGTAGACCATGTTGATGGCGGCGACCTCGCTCTCGGCCTGCACGAAGGTGCGGCCGAGCTCGGGCATGCGCTTCGCCATGTGCTCGAGCGCCTCGGTCTGCGGCGTGATGGGGTATCCGAAGTAGGCCTCGCAGCCGGCGCGGATCGCCGCCTCGGCGAAGGCGACGTTGCCCTTCAGCAGCTGCCGCGCCATCAGGCGGCCGCCCGCTCGCGGTAGACGGTGAAGGCGGCTTCCGGACAGATCACGGAGCACAGCTCGCAGCCGGTGCACAGGCCGTCGGGATCGGTCAGCTCCACCGGGTGGTAGCCGCGCCCGCTGAAGCGGGTGGACAGGGCGAGCAGGCCCTTGGGGCAGACCCCCGTACAGAGCCCGCAGCCCTTGCACAACGCTTCGTCGACGGTAACGGTGCCCTTCATGGGTGCCTCCTCGCTTGTGCGTTGTCCCACGGTATCGCCGGCGAGGCGGGCCTTTTGTCCCATTCATGTACAACGTCACGTGCGTCTCCAGCGGCGTGGGGCGCGTGCAGAGCGCACCGGCGGGTCAGCCCTCGACTCCTCCTTCGCGCCGCGCGACCCGCAGCGCCCGCCACCGGTTGGCCAGCGCCAGGCGCACCTCGCCCCACACGCCGACGGGCGAGTCGGCGATGGCCACGGCCTCGAGCGCGCGCACCACGCCGAGACCGGGGGGGTGCGCGAGGTAACGCGGCTCCCAGTCGGGGTGGAACTTGCTCTTGAACACGTGCAGGCCCTTGAAGTTGTAGAGCGCGTTGCCGCGCTCGAACAGGGCGGCGAGAGCGCGCTCGGTGAGCGGCGCCCGGGTCGAGGCGTCGAGGCCGGCCAGCGCCGACAGGCCGAGGTCCAGGCGCTCGTACCCGTGGTCGCGCAGGCGTTCGAGGAGGCGCACGAACAGGAACAGCATCGTCTCGGAGGGTGCGTCCGGGACGAAGCGCATCAGATCGACGGCCAGGCCGGCGTGGCCGTAGTCGGGAATGAGGTTCACGAACGCCAGCACGCGGCCCGCGCCGTCCTCCACCGTGACGACGGGGCAGGCGGCGACGTACGTCTCCTCGAAGCGGCCCAGCGAGAACTCCTTCTCGGCGGTGCGGCGGCTGCGCAACCAGGCGGTCGAGACGTGGGCGAGGGCGTGCAACCGATCGTGCGACTGGGGAGCATCGTGCCAGGTCGTGCGGTACCCCTCGCGCTCCATGCGATTGACGCCGGCTCGCAGGTTCTTGTTGCGCGTGCCGGAGATCGTGAAGCCCCGCAGCGCGACGACGGCGTCCTGACCGATGAGCGTGGTCTGCAAGCCGACGTTGCGGTAGTCGGCGCGGGTCTCCGGGAGCGTCTGGTAGAACACCGGCCGCCAGGCCCGCTCCCGGCAGAAGCGGGCGAAGGCGGCGACCGCGGCGGCATGGTCCCCGGCCGGACCGATAGGATCGCCCAGGGCCAGACCCACGTTGCCGACGGGCTTGTAGGCGATGACCGAGCCACCCGGGGTGAAGAGGTACTGCTTCTCCCCGAGCAGCGCGATGTGCGCGAGGCTGGAGCGGCCGTGCCGCTCGATGAGCTCGGCCGCGACGCGGCGCTCGGCTTCCCCGGGCCGATCGCGCTCCACCACGGGTCGGAGCGCCATCACCACGGCGGTGCCGAGGCTGCCGACCGCAAGCAGGTAGATGCTGTCGAGGAAGAAGCGGGCCAGGCGCGTTTGCGGCAGAGGCGGGGCGCCGAAGGTGAACATGGACACGGTGGCCCCCAGCGCCTGCGCCAGGCTCAGGCGCACGTGGAACTGGCGGTCGAGCGCCGCGTACCCCAGGGTGCCGTAGAGCAGCGTGACGAACACCGCCAGCGCCAGCACGCGCAGCGCCATGCGCGCCGTAGGTCGGTCGTGGTGCGCGACGAACTGGTGACGGCCGAGCACGAGCACCCCCAGGATGAGCAGGCTGAAGGCGGCGGCCTCGAGCTCGAGCCCCTTGAGCAGGTTGGCTAGCGCGCCCAGGCTCAGCACCCCGACCGTCAGCCACCAGGCGCTCTTCTGGCGACGCGCGAGGCCGCGCGCCAGCACCAGGAGAGCGAATCCTGCGAGGCCGGCGGCGAGCCGGCTGGCGGCCCGGTACTCGAACGGAACCACCGCCCGCAGCAGGTCGACGCGCTCGGGAACGGCCGCCTTGGCGGCCGACCAGACGTCCACGAGGCCGACGGCGAACACCAGCAGCACCGCCAGCCGGACCCACCAGCCGGCCCCGAGGAGGCGGGCGAGCTTCACGGCGCGCCGCCGGCCGGTCCTCGAGCGTCGCGCCGGCCGCCACGCCTGACGCTATGCCTGGCGACGAGCAAGCCCGCCAGCCCGCCGTAGACGAGGGTGAAGAGGTGCTCGGCACCCGCGTTGACGTCGCGGCCGAGCACGTGGTGGGCCGCCGCCGTGTCGAGCCAGCTGACCACCGTGACGATGGCGAACGCCGGGACCAGCCAGCGCCAGCGCGGCGTCATGGCCAGCGCCAGCGCCAGCGTGCCGAAGTAGCCGGCGGAGGCGCCGATATCGCGGGCGTCGCGCACCAGGCCCCTCGTGGCGGGCAGCGCGTAGAGAAGGGTGAGCGACAGGAACGAGAGGGCGTGCAACCCGAGGAAGGCGCCTGCGGCCCAGGCGCTGCCCAGCCGGCGCTCGACCAGCCCGACCCCCAGGCCCGTCAGCGCCAGCGCCTGGACCAGGCTCCAGGGATCGGTCGTGAACCAGGCGGCGCTGAGCAGCCGCCACAGCTCGAGGGCGAGCGCATCGGAGGGGCGGAAGCCGGCATCGTGGATGACGATGCGGGGGACGGCGTGCCAGGCGCTACCGGTGGCCAGGCCCGCGCCGAGCAGGATCCCGACCAGCAGAACGGTCACGGGGTAGCGACGCGGCCAGGGGGTCGGGGAGGCCCCGTGCGAGGAGGACGGCGCGTCCGAGGACGGCGCACCCGTGGACGCCATGGCGCTCCACGATACGCCGGGCGCAGCCCCGACGGTGCGCAGGGCGCGACCGCGCGCACCAACGTGGCGATGGCGCTTCGCCGGCCACGTCTGTTGCGGGCCGTCCCCGCTCGGCGTGGTATGTGGGTAGGGCATGGACGATGCGACGCGCGACGGCCTGTGGTGGGGGGAGACCCCGCTGACGCCCGGCGCGATGCGCGCCTGGCGGATCGGCCCCTACCGCTTGTGGGTGCGGCCCATGGCGCGGGAGTGGCGGCTGTGGAGCTTCGCCAGCGGCGACGCCATGGAGGCGGGCATGAGCCTCGCTGCCGAGGCCGACGAGGACGACGTGCCTGCGGACGCCAGCGTGACGCGCGTGGGCATGGCCGTGGACGCTCCGGTGCTGTCCCTGCGGCCCGCTCCGGCCGACCGCGACGTCGTCGTGCGTCCCGACATCCCCGTGGTGGTGCCCAGCGGCGTGCGGCTGGACCTCTACCTCACCACCGCGGTGTGGATCGTCGCCCGGGCCGGTGCGGAAGGGCCGACGCTGCTCGACGAGCCGAGCCACCGCTTGTCGGATACCTGGTTCGGGCCCAACACGCTCGAGGGAGAGCTCGCCTACGCCATCCGCACCGCGGCACGGCTCGAGCTCGAGGAGATCCCGCACCGCCCTCATCGCGCCATCACCAAGGTGACGGTGGTCAACGGAACCAACGACGCGCTTCCGCTGGAGAAGTTGAAGGTGCCGGTCGCCGCCCTGGCGCTGTATGGGTCGCCCGACACCGGACTGTGGACCGATCACGTCACGCTCGAGCGCAGGCAGGCGTCCGACGAGGCCGAGGCCTCGGTCGGCTCGGGCCCTGGCGTGCCCGGTGTCCGCTCCAAGCGGGTGGCCGAGCCGCGCGTGGCGACCACCAAGCGTTTCTCGCTCAACGCCTTCGGGCGACTGCTGGGCGTCTAGGGAGGGGTCGATGGGCTGGTTGGCGTCCACCCTTCATCTCCACGTGAGCGCGGCGCAGGCGGGCGCCTTCGTGCGCGCGGCCATCTACGTGGTGGTGGGCATCGCGCTGGCGCGCCTCGCGGCGGTGACCGTCAACCGCGCCACGCGCCACATGGGCGCGCAGGAGCGGGTGCTGCTGCGCCGGTTGGCGAGCTACTCCGTGCTGACGCTGTTCCTGGCGTCCGCCTTGCGCGAGGCCGGCTTCCGCTTCGACGTGCTGCTCGGCGCGGCCGGCATCCTGACCGTGGCGGTGGGCTTCGCCTCACAGACCTCGGCCTCCAACATGATCTCGGGCCTGTTCCTGATGCTCGAGCGCTCCATCGCGATCGGCGACATCATCAACGTGGGTGGCACGGTCGGTGAGGTGCTGTCGGTCGACCTGCTCTCCACCCGGCTGCGCACCTTCGACAACCTGATGGTGCGCATCCCCAACCAGACCATGGTCACGACCCAGATCACCAACTACAACCGCCTGCCGATCCGGCGCTTCGACCTGCAGGTGGGGGTGGCGTACAAGGAGGACCTGGCGAAGGTGGAGAAGGCCCTGCTCGACATCGCCGACCGCAACCCGCTCTGCCTCGAGAACCCCGCGCCGCTGCTGATCTCGATGGGCTTCGGCGCGTCTTCGATCAACTACCAGCTCTCGGTGTGGGCCAAGCGCGAGAACTGGCTGGAGCTGCGCAACCGCATCACGCGCGAGGTCAAGGCGGGCTTCGACCAGCTGGGGATCGAGCTCCCGTTCCCGCACGTCGAGCTCTACACCGGCCCGGTCACCGAGCCGTTCCCGGTGCGCCTGGTGAACCCGGCGGTCGCGCCGGGCGCGTCCTCGGGGGGTCCCTCCGGGGGCACGACCTCGGCGAGCGCGGGCTCGGGTGAGGGGCCGGCCGACCGAGCCGCGCGAACCTCCACCGACCCCGCCGCAGACAAGTGAGCGGCCCGTACCCGGAGGCCGTGAAGGTCGCCTACGTGGCGTTCCCGACGCTCCACCCCATGCCGCTGACGGTGGCCGGGGAGCTGCGGCTTCCCGTCGACGCGCCGGCGCCGCTGCCGGCGGTCGTCATCGTGCACGGCTCGGCGGGCGTGGACGGCCGCGGTGCCGCCCTGGCGGCGGTCCTCAACAGCGCGGGCGTCGCCACGCTGGAGATCGACCTGTGGAGCCCGCGCAACGTCGCAGGCGCGCTGTCGCGGCCCGCGCACGCATCCGACACGCTGCCCGACGCCTTCGGAGCGCTTCGCTACCTGGCCGGCCGTGCCGACGTCGACGGCGGGCGCATCGGCATCGCCGGCTTCTCGTGGGGTGGCGTCGTCGCGATGCTCACGGCCACCCGTCCCTACGCCGAGGCCATCGTCGGCGAGCGCGGTGAGCGCTTCGCTGCCCACGCGCCCTTCTACCCGGTGTGCTGGGCATACAACCGGCGCCCCGGGTACGCATTCCGGGATCTGACGGGGGCACCGGTGCTGCTGCAGGCCGGCGCGCTGGACACCTACGACCGGCCCACCGCGTGCACGGAGCTGGTGGCCGGGTTGCCCGACAGCGACCGGCGACACGTGCGCGTGATCGTGTACGAGGGAGCCACCCACGCCTTCGACCGGCCCGGCCCGCCGATCACCGTCGTGGACCCGCACGCCCACGAAGGCGCCGGCGGCGAGGTCACCTTCGCCCCCAACCCGGAGGTGACCGCGCGGGCGCATCGGGAGACCGTGGCGTTCTTCCTGGAGGCGCTGGCGGCGCCGGCCTGAGGGGCGGGTACGGCGGGTACGGCGGGGACGGCCGTCCCTCCCGGACGGGGAGCCGGAAAGGCTACGGTGACGGGGCCGGGGTGGAGGGGGGCACGCATGCCCACGGGCGTGTCGCAGGAGCCGCTCGCGGCCCGTTTGGAGCAAGGGCCGGCGCTGCGCGTCGAGGGCCTGACCAAACGCTTCGGTGACATCCTCGCCGTCGACGACCTCACGCTCGAGGTCGCGCGCGGGACGGTCTATGGCTTTCTCGGCCCGAACGGTGCCGGCAAGACGACCACCATCGGGATGCTGCTCGGGCTGGTGCACCCGACTCGCGGTCGCGCGGAGGTGCTCGGTCGCGCGGTAACGCCCGGCGACCCGCGCGCGCTTCGCCGGGTCGGCGCGCTGGTCGGCGCTCCGGCATTGCTGCCGTCGTTCAGCGCGCGTCGCAACCTCCAGCTGCTGGCAGGGCTCGTGCCCGACCACGATGGGCACGCCGCCGTCGACGCGGCGCTCGAGCGTGTGGGCCTTGCCGAGGTAGCGCATCGCCGTGCCGGTGCCTTCTCGACCGGTATGAAGCAGCGCCTGGGCCTGGCCATGGCGTTGCTCGAGGAGCCACAGCTCCTCGTACTCGACGAACCCACCAGTGGCATGGACGCCGCCGGCAGGCGCGAGGTGAAGAATCTGCTGCGGAGCGTGGCAGCCCGCGGAACCACCGTGTTCCTGAGCAGTCACCTGCTTCACGAGGTCGAGCAGGTGTGCGACGAGGTGGCGGTGCTCGACCGCGGGCGCCTGGTGACGGCGGGGCCGGTCGGCACGCTCCTCCCGAACGCGACGTCGGTACGGCTGCGGCTCGACGATCCGGGCGCGGCGGCCGGCGCCTTGGCGGCGCTCGACGGCGTGGAGCGGGTCACCGAGAACGGCGCCTACCTCGAAGTCGAAGGGGTCGACCCCCAACGCCTGGTGGCCTTCCTGGCGGGGGTCGGGCACGTCCCCAGCGAGGTGACCAGCGGACGCCCCGATCTGGAGACGCTCTTCCTCCAGCTCACGGCGCCCGCAGGCGAGGCGGTGGCGGCATGATCGCGCTCACCTCGGCCGAGCTCGGCAAGCTCTTCCGGCGATCCATGGTGTGGCGCCTGGCGCTGGTGATGGGCGCCGTGATGGCCGGGCTGGCCGTGGCGGTGGCGCTGTCAGCACCGCCGGAGTCGGGCGTGCGTCCGAGCGCCCTCGAGCTCGCCGTACCGATCGGACTCATCGGCTGTCAGGTGCTGGCCGCGCTGGCAGGTGCCGCCATGGGTCAGGAGTACCAGTGGCGCACCCTGCCGCTGTGGCTGGCCAGGGGCGCCAGGCGGGGCCCGCTCCTGGCGGCCAGGTTCGTCGCGGCGTTGCCCGCGCTGGTGCTTGTGGCCGCCGTGCCGCTGACCGTGGGACTGGCGTTCTCGCTTGGCGACCTGGAGGCGGCGCTGCGGGCCAGCCACCTCACGGTGCCCACCCTGTGGCTGGCGGTGGTGGCCACGGTCTTCGCGGCCCTGCCGTACCTGGCCCTGGCCCTCGGGCTCGCGGTCCTGCGTCGCAGCGCCGTCGCACCGGTGGTGGGCGTACTGCTCCTGGCGCTGTTGGTCGAGCCCGTGGTGGGGCAGCTGGCGCCGCGGCTGGGTGCCTACCTGCCGGCCGCGCTGGCTGCGAACCTGGTGGCAGGGGGAGGTCCGGGTCGGCTCCTGGCGGCGTCGCTCATCCTCGTGTATTCGGCGGTGCTGGTGGCGGCGGCCGTCACGCTCTTCCGGAGCCAGGACCTGACGGGCTGAGCGGGCCTCGCCGCGCGTTCAGTCTGCGTCGGAGTCGGCGATCGGATCGGACCGCTTGAAGTAGTGCAGCGTCCCCATCCAACTCCCGCAGTAGGTCCAACCGTCCTGCTCGGTCTGCTGGCGCTGGCGCGTGCCGAGCATCTCTGTGAGCCGTAGGTAGCGCCACGGGAAGCGCAGCCCGGGGTTTTCCGGGCGGCGGAAATGGAGCACCATCGGGCCGAAGCCGGTGAGCTCCCAACCCTGGCGGCCCATCTCGTCCATCACGCCGACCTCGTCGAGTGCGGTGGCGGTGCGGTCCCGGTACACCCAGGTCTCGTCGAGGAAGGACATCTTCTCCTCCAGGTCCACGAGGAACAGGGCCTCGACGGCGGTGTCGAAGAGCCAGCCGAGG
>CAZIBD010000019.1:0-45628 GCA_964536935.1 uncultured bacterium
GCACGGACGGCCGTCCGCTCCAGGTCTCTGACCGGCGCTCGGACGGCCGCGGCGCTGCCGAAGCGACCAGCCTGACGCGTGCGTGGCGGCTCCGCTCGCACTCTTGCGCGGAGCGCGCCGAACCCTCCGCCCGCACTGACACAAGATCCCGCGATCCCCCTGCCGCCGTCGCGGCAGTGCGCAACCCATAGAGGAGACCACCCATGCCCTACCGCTTCGAGACCCTCCAGATCCACGCCGGCCAGGAGCAGGCCGATCCCACCACCAAGGCCCGCGCCGTCCCCATCTACCAGACCGCCGCCTACAACTTCGACGACGCCGACCACGCCGCGCGACTGTTCGCCCTACAGGAGTTCGGCAACATCTACACGCGCATCATGAACCCGACCAACGACGTGCTCGAGCGCCGCATCGCCGCCCTCGAAGGGGGCGCCGCCGCCGTGGCCGTCGCATCGGGCCACGCGGCCGAGTTCATCGCCTTCACCACGCTGGCCCAGGCGGGCGACAGCATCGTGGCGTCGCCCAACCTCTACGGCGGGACCGCGAACATGCTCCACGTCACGCTGCCGCGGCTCGGCATCGGCACGCGCTTCGCCGGTCCCGACGACGACCCCGAGGACTTCGCGCGCCTCATCGACGACACCACCAAGGCCGTCTACGTCGAGTCGATCCCCAACCCGTCGTTGCACCTCCCCGATCTCGACGCCATCGCCCGCGTGGCACACGAGCGCGGCGTCGCGGTGGTCGTGGACAACACCTCGGCCATGGCCGGCTACCTCTACCGCCCCTTCGAACACGGCGCCGACGTCGTCCTCCACTCCGCCACCAAGTGGATCGGCGGGCACGGCACCAGCATCGGCGGGCTCATCGTCGACGGTGGCAGCTTCGACTGGGGCAACGGCCGCTACCCGGCGTTCTCGGAACCGAGCGAGAGCTACCACGGCCTGGTCTTCTCGGAGGTCTTCGGCGTCGGCGGCCCCTTCGGCAACATCGCCTTCGCCATCCGGGCCCGGGTCGAAGGGCTCCGCGACATCGGCGCCGCCTTGTCGCCCCAGAACGCCTTCCTGTTCCTGCAGGGCCTCGAAACGCTCAGCCTTCGCGCCGACCGGCACGTCGAGAACACCCGCAAGCTCGCCGAGTGGCTCGCCCGGCAGCCCGGCGTGTCGAACGTCAACTACCCCGGCCTGCCGGGGCATCCGCTGCACGACCGGGCCTGCGAGCACTACCCCAAGGGCCCCGGCGCCATCCTCACCTTCGAGGTCGACGGCGGCGTCGAGGCAGGGAAGAGCTTCATCGACGGCCTCAAGCTGGCGTCCAACCTCGTCAACCTCGGCGACGCCAAGACCAGCGTGACGCACCCTGCGAGCACCACGCACTCCCAGCTCGACGAAGCCGGGCTCCGGGCCGCCGGTATATCAGCCGGCCTGGTGCGCGTGAGCCCCGGCATCGAGCACATCGACGACCTGATCGAGGACTTCGACCAGGCGCTGCGGACCGTCCGCCGGCCGGTGCCGGCGTGAGGTCCTACCCAGGCGCGCCATGAGCGGCGACTCCCTGAACGACCGGCGGGCCGGGCCGACCGGCACGGGCCGACGACCAGGTACCGCGGCACCCGTGGGCCGCAATCCCGGCGACCGAAAGCTCATCCACGAGACCTGGGGCGCGCACGAGGCGCTCATCGCCCGCAGTGCCGCCAACCCCGATGGCAGCGTCGGGACCGTGACGCCCCAGGTGATGGACGTGGCGAGCTCCCACGAACCGTTGGAGCTCGAGCTCGGCGGGCGCCTCACGCAGGTCGCAATCGCGTTCGAGTCCTACGGTGAGCTCAACGCCCGCGGTGACAACGCGGTGCTGGTCTGCCACGCGCTGACCGGCTCGGGGCATGCGGCCGGCCGCACCGACCGCGAGGAGGTCCCGGGGTGGTGGGACCCCCTCATCGGCCCCGGCAAGGCGATCGACACGAAGCGCTACTTCGTGATCTCCAGCAATGTCCTGGGGGGCTGCTACGGCAGCACCGGACCCAGCAGCGTCAACCCCGAGAACGGACGCCCCTACGCTCTCGACTTCCCGCGCTACACCGTGCGCGACATGGTGGAGGCGCAGCGGCGCCTGCTCGACCGGCTGGGGGTGCGCTCGCTCGCTGCGGTCGTGGGGGGCAGCATGGGCGGGATGCAGGTGCTGGAGTGGGCGGCGATGTTCCCCGAACGCGTGCGCGCCATCGCTCCGATCGCCATCGGTCCGCGCCACTCCGCCTGGGCCATCGGCCTCAACGAGGTGGCGCGACGGGCCATCACCTCGGACCCCGCCTGGCAGGACGGGCGCTACTCCCTCGACCGGCAGCCGGAACGGGGCCTGGGCCTGGCACGCGCCATCGCCATGCTGTCGTACCGGAGCTTCGACTCGCTCGAGCAGAAGTTCGGCCGCGAGCGTACCGCCGCCACCTCCGACCTGCTCGGCAAGAGCTTCGAGATCGAGTCGTACCTCGCCTACCAGGGTGTCAAACTGGTGCAGCGCTTCGACGCCAACACCTACCTCTACCTCACGCGTGCCATGGACGACTACGACGTGGCTGCGGGCCGCGGCAAGGTCGGCGCCGTGCTGAACCGCATGACGATGCCCGCGCTGGTCATGGGGATCGCTTCGGACGTGCTCTACCCGGAGCCCGAGCAGAAGGCGCTCGCAGCGGCACTGCCGAATGCCCGTTATGCCACCATCCGCTCGCCGCACGGGCACGACGCGTTCCTCATCGAGTTCCCGCAGGTGGCTGCGCACCTCCGGCGGTTCCTCCAGGAGGCGGGCTGAGACGCGGACCCAGAAGGTGCGCCCTGGCCCGCGCTCAGGGGCCTCGAAATGCTAAAATGGATGACTGCCAGGGAGCGTAGGCCCTGGGAGGATCCCACGGGGGCGACACGGTTTCGACGGGGCCCTGTCGGGGGTCAGGTTGCGCGTCGCGGACGCAGCTGGCCGCGTTACCAAGCTGCAACGCCAATAACTGGCAACAACACCTACGCTCTGGCTGCGTAACCCGTAGTCAGCGTCGCCCGGAAGCCCTGCCCGTGGCTCGCCGGATCCGACGTCCCAAGACGGGCTGGTCCTCCTGCTCGGGCGTTGGCGTGAGGACGAGAACCAAGACGCCTACGCGCGCGGTGAGCGCCGGCCGTCGAGCCGGCCGCGCGTCGACAACCGATCGGCGGCTACACGCGTAGATACCTGCCTTCGGGGGTTTCGGACGCGGGTTCGACTCCCGCCGCCTCCACCACCATCGGCCGGGCGCACGAGCGCCCGGCCGATCGCTAGATGGTGCCGCGCCGGTGTCCGCCTTCCGGGAGCCGAGGCGGGCCACGCGCGTGAGGCGCGCCGCCCAGAACCGTAAGCGCCTTGGCGCGACCGTCCCCGGTCCTGCCCACCCGCGCGCCGACGAGCCTCGTTGTCGGGCCCAATCGCGCGTGCTAAGCTTGACCAAGCCAGCAAGGCCCACGACGAGGAGGCTCCCCGAGTGGCAGAGGTAGTATTGGATCACGTCTACAAGCGGTTCGGGAACGTGACCGCCGTCCAGGATTTCAACCTCGATATCCAGGACGCAGAGTTCATGGTGTTCGTCGGGCCATCCGGCTGCGGCAAGACCACGACGCTACGCATGATCGCGGGCCTGGAGGAGATCACCGAGGGAACTGCGCGGATCGGTGAGCGCGTCGTCAACGACGTCCCGCCCAAGGATCGCGACATCGCGATGGTCTTCCAGAACTACGCCTTGTATCCGCACATGAACGTGCACCAGAACATGTCGTTCGGGCTGCGGCTGCGCAAGACGCCGCGCGACCAGATCGAGAAGCGCGTGCGCGAGACGGCGCAGATCCTGCAGATCGAGCACCTCCTCGACCGGCGCCCGCGCGAGCTCTCCGGCGGCCAGCGGCAACGCGTGGCCCTGGGCCGCGCGATCGTGCGCGAGCCCAAGGTGTTCCTGATGGACGAGCCGCTGTCGAACCTCGACGCCAAGCTGCGCGTGGAGATGCGCGCCTCCATCAGCAAGCTGCACCGCCAGCTGGGCGTCACCACGATCTACGTCACGCACGACCAGATCGAGGCCATGACGATGGGGACCCGCATCGTGGTCATGAAGGACGGGCTCATCCAGCAGGTCGACAGCCCCATCAACCTGTACGACAAGCCGACCAACAAGTTCGTCGCCGGCTTCATCGGTTCGCCCGCCATGAACTTCATGGTCGGCACCGTGCACGACGGCCGCATCAAGAGCGGTCAGTTCGACATGAAGCCCAACGGCGAGCTCGGCCAGAAGCTGACGCCGTACAACGGCAAGAAGGTCTACCTCGGGATCCGACCCGAGAACCTCGGCCTCAAGGGGTACGCCGACATCGAAGAGGCGGACAACGTCATCGAAGCGACCGTCGAGGTGGTCGAACCGCTCGGCGCCGAGACCCAGATCATCGCCTCGGTCGGCGGTGACCAGAGCGTGGTTGCGAAGGTCGATCCACACGCCCAGGTCAAGATGGGCGACAAGGTCCAGCTGCTGGCGGACGTCAAGTTCCTGCACGCGTTCGATATCGAGACGGAGCACAACATCCGCTTCGCCTGATCCGTAGGGCCTGGCTGCAGCGCCGTGCGCGGCGCAAGCCGCCTGAATAGCGAAACGCAAGACCGAGCGAGCCCGCGACCCTGCGGGCTCGCTCCCTTGCTCCGGGTTCGACGCCGGCTCGCGGCGTCTCGTACCCGTGCCGACGGCGCTGCGTCGACGCCGCGCGCGCATCGGGCCTGACGCGGTTCCCACGGTAGACTGGTCACCGGAATGCTCCTGGCCGCCCTGCAGCAAGTCGAGAAGGCGTACGGGGACCAGGTGGTGCTCGAGGATGCCACCCTGGAGCTTCGTGATGGTAGCCGCACGGCCCTCGTTGGTCGCAACGGTGCCGGCAAGACGACCGTCCTGAGGCTTCTGATGCAGCTCGACCGCCCCGACAAGGGCGCCGTCTACCGCGGTGCCGAGGTCACGGCCGCGCTGCTGGAGCAAGATCCCGCCTTCGACGAGCGTGCCACGGTGGCTGACGTGGCCGAGCAGGCGTTCGCCGACCTCGAGCGCATGCAGGCGGGCCTGGAGGAGCTCGAGACGGCCGGGCTCCACGATCCCGACCGGTACGCGCGCTGGGAGCGGTTGCACGAGACGTTCGAGCGGCGCGGCGGCTACGCCCGGCGCGCCCGGCGTGACGCGGTGCTCGACGCCCTCGGCTTCCGGGGCCGCGAAACCCAACGGGTCCACCAGCTTTCCGGTGGCGAGCGCACCCGGCTCGGGCTCGCCCGCCTGCTCATGGCACAGCCCGACGTGCTGCTGCTCGACGAGCCCACCAACCACCTCGACATCGACATGCGGGGGTGGCTCGAAGGCTACCTGGGCCGCTACCCCGGGGCCGCGCTGATCGTCTCGCACGACCGCGCCTTCCTCGACGCCGCGTGCGACCGAACGGCCGAGGTCGCCGGCGGACGTCTGCGGGTCGGGGACGGAACGCCTACCGCCTTCCGCGCCGCACGTGCCGAGGAACGCCGTATACAGGAGGCGACGCGCGCCAACCAGGAGCGAGAGCACGCGCGGCTGGAGACGGCGGCTGCCCAGATGAAGCAGTGGGCCGGGCAGAACGAGAAGCTCCACCGCCGCGCGAAGGCGATGGAGCGGCGCGTGGAGCGCTACGCGCGCGCCATGGTCGATGCTCCGGACGGCCCGGAACGAACGACGCGCTTCGCCTTCGACTGCGACCCGTCGGGCGAGATCGTGCTGAGCGCCCGCCACCTCACGAAGCGCTTCGACCGGAGTCTCTTCGAGAACGTGAGCCTGGAGCTCCGCCAGGGGCAACGCATCGCCCTCGTCGGGCCCAACGGAGCCGGCAAGACGACGTTCCTGCGCCTGCTGCTCGGAGAGGCGCCGAGCGACGACCCGCGGGCCGAGGTGCGGACCGGTGCCCGCGTTCGCCTCGGTTACTACGACCAGGACCTGCGCGGCGTCGACCCGGACGCGACCCTCATCGAGGAGATGATCCGTCTCGTCGGGGACGTCGAGGCCCACAACCTGCTGGGGCGCTTCCTGTTCCCGTTCGACGCCCAGTACAAGCGGGTGCGCGACCTCTCCGGCGGGGAGCGCGCCCGCCTGGCCCTGCTCAAGCTGACCCTCGGACGCTACAACCTGCTGGTGCTCGACGAGCCCACCAACCACCTCGACCTGGAGATGATCGAGGCGCTCGAGGCCGCCCTGCGGGCGTACCGGGGCACGCTGCTGCTCGTCTCGCACGACCGGCGCTTCCTGGAGGCCCTCGTCGACGAGGTGTGGGAGGTGCGGGAGGGGCGCTTCGAGGCGTTCGAGGGAGACTGGGCGTTCTACCAGCGGCTGCGGCGCAGGCGGGCCGAGCAGGCGGCCGAGGCCGCGGCGGAGGAACGGGCCGGCACCGAACGGCGCGCCTCCGGCGCGCCCTCGGGGCAGGGGAGCGGCCCGTCGCGCTGGAAGCTCGAGCGCATGCGCGAAAGCCTCGAAGAGCGCGTGACTGCGCTCGAGGGCGAGCTGGCCCACCTGGCGAGCCGTCTGGAAACCCCCACCGATGAAGGGACCGACGACCTGATCGCCATCGGTGAGCGCCACGCCGCTCTCGAGCGCCAGCTCATCGACGCGATGGCCGCATGGGAAGACGTGACGGAACGGCTCGGAGCCACCTGACGGCTGCGGCCGCGCCCCGCAACGCCGGGGCCGAAGGAGGAACACTGTGCAACGCGTTCGCTATCGTAGCTTCGACGGCGTCCACTGGGGCGAGGTCGAAGGCGGCTACATCCAGCAGCTCACCGGCATGCTCGGCCGCCCGAGCGGCCACACCGTTCCGCTCAGCGACGTCACCCTGCTGCCGCCTTGCGAACCCGGCATCATCATCTGCGTCGGCCGCAACTACGCGCGCCACATCAAGGAGATGGGTCACGAGGCGGAGGGGCTGCCCAAGGAGCCCGGCCTGTTCCTCAAGGGCATCAACACGTTGCGGGGTCCCGGAGACGACATTCCCTACCCATCCTGGACGCAGGACCTGCAGTACGAGGGGGAGCTGGCCGTCGTGGTGGCCCGCGAGATGCGCGATGTGGAGCCGGACGACGCGCTCGATTACGTCCTGGGCTACACCTGCGCCTGCGACGTCACGGCCCGCGATCGCCAACGCTCCGACCTGCAGTGGGTCCGCGGCAAGTCGGCCGACGGCTTCTGCCCGGTGGGTCCGTGGCTCGAGACCGAGCTCGACCCGACGGACGTCCGGGTCCAGACGCGCGTCAACGGCGAGACCAAGCAGGACGGCACGACGCGGGACATGATCTTCCCGGTCGCGCAGGTGCTGAGCTACGTCAGCCGCTTCATGACGCTGGGTCCGGGCGACCTGGTGCTGACCGGAACCCCCGACGGGGTCGGGCCGCTGCGGGCGGGCGACCATGTCGAGGTCGAGGTCGAGGGGGTGGGGACGCTCATGAACGAGGTCGCGAGCGGATGAGCGCGTTCCCCGACTTCCCGCGCGTCCGCGATGCGGGCGGCGTGTGGACCGTCGATACCTTCCACAACGGCCTCCCGGGGACGATCGCCGTGTTCCTGGTACCGCTTCCTCAGGGCGGCTTCGCCATGGTCGAGAGCGGCCCGGGCGTCACCCTGGAGAACGTCGTGGCCGGTGTGGAGGCCGCCGGCTGGGAGCTCGACGACCTACGTTCCCTGTTGCTGACCCACATTCACCTCGATCACGCCGGCGCTGCGGGCGCTTTGGCCGCCCACACCGACGCCGAGGTCGTGGTCCACAGCGTGGGCGCCCCGCACCTGGCCGACCCTGCACGGCTGGTCAACAGTGCACGCCGCATCTACGGCGAGGCCATGGACGAACTCTGGGGATCGATGGAGAGCGTTCCCCGCGAACGCCTCCACGCCGTCGAGGGCGGTGAGACCCTCGACGTCGGTGGGCTGGCGGTCCGCGTGCTCCACACGCCCGGCCATGCCTCCCACCACGTCAGCTACCTGCTTCCGGACGGCACCATGTTCACCGGCGACAGCGCCGGCATCCGCCTGCCGGGCTCGCCGCTGACGCGTCCCGCCCTGCCACCGCCGGAGCTGTCGCTCGAGGCCTGGGAGGAAAGCGTGACGCGCATGCGTGACGCCTGTCCGGACCGGCTGTTCCTCACGCACTTCGGCGAAGTGGCACCGGCCGACGAGCACCTGGGCGGCTTGCCGGAACGCAACCGGCGCTGGGCCGAGGAGGTCCTCGCCGGCCTGCAGGCCGGCGAGAGCGACGACGAGCTGGTCGCCCGGGTGGAGCGTTTAGAGGACGGGGAGCTCGACCGCGCCGGCGCCAACGCCGGCGTGCGGCTCCGCAACAAGGTGACCAGCGACGCTGCCATGACCGTCATGGGCGTCGCCCGGTACTGGCGCAAGCACCATTCCGAGCGCCTGCCGGACGCACCATGAGACCGGGCGCGCACCCTCTGGGTAGACTGGTCGCATGACCGCCTTCCCGCTTTCGCGGCCCGCCCGCATCGGCGTGCTCGCCTCGGGGCGTGGCTCGAACCTGGAGGCCCTCCTGCGCGCCTTTCCGTCGGGCGACCCTCTGGGCGAGGTCCGACTCGTGATCAGCAACCGCGGTTCGGCGGCCGCCCTCGAGAAGGCGCGGGCCGCGAACGTGGACGGGCGCCACATCCCCTTCCGCGACCCGCAGACATTCGTCGACGACGCGGTGGAGGCGCTCGACGGCGCGGCTGTCGACCTGGTCTGCCTGGCCGGCTTCATGCGCATCCTTCCCCCTTCGTTCGTCCGGCGCTACCGTGGCAGGTTGCTCAACGTGCACCCGAGCCTGCTGCCGGCGTTCCGGGGCTTGCACGCCCAGCGCCAGGCCCTCGAGGCAGGGGTGGCGGAGTCGGGATGCACGGTGCACTTCGTCGACGAGGGTGTGGACACCGGCGGCATCATCGTCCAGCGGAGGGTTCCCGTGCTCGACGTGGACACCGAGGACAGCCTGGCCGAGCGCATCCGCGCCGAGGAGCACCTCGCCTTCCCGGAGGCGGTGCGTCTGGTGTTGACCGGCAGGGTGAGCCCTTCGACGGTGGAGGTGCACGGATGAAGGTCCTGGTGGTGGGGAGCGGCGGACGCGAGCACGCGCTGGCTTGGAAGCTGGCCCGTTCCGAACACGTCGACGAGATCCTCGTGGCACCCGGCAACGGCGGGATGCGGGATGTCGCGCGCACCGTCGAGGTGCCGCTCACGGTGGACGCACTGCTCCAGCTCGCGAAGAGCGAGGCCGTGGACTTCACGGTGGTCGGCCCCGAGGCCCCGCTCGTCGCCGGTATCGTCGACACGTTCGAGGCCGCGGGCCTGAGGATCTTTGGGCCCAGCGCCAAGGCCGCCCGGCTGGAGGGGTCGAAGCGCTTCGCCAAGGAGTTCATGGCCCGTCACGGCATCCCGACCGCAGCGTTCAAGAGCTTCCGGGATCGGGCCAAGGCCCACGCCTACCTCCACGAGGTCGGGGCTCCCATCGTCGTCAAGGACTCGGCGCTCGCGGCCGGTAAGGGCGTGACGGTGGCCCGCTCCGTGGCCGAGGCCGAGGCCGCCGTCGATGCCGTGCTGGGGCGTGAGGGCGCCGAGGTGGTCATCGAGGAGTTCCTCGAGGGGCAGGAGATCAGCCTTCTGCTCTTCACCGACGGGCTCGCCTACCGGCCCATGGTCCTTGCGCAGGACTACAAGCAGGCGCACGAGGGCGACGTGGGCCCCATGACGGGCGGCATGGGCGCCGTCGCACCCGCCGCGTTGCTCAGCTCGGCGCAGCAGTGGCTGACGATGACCCGCGTGGTCGAGCCGACCCTCCAGGCGCTCAACGCCGACGGGATCGCCTACCAGGGGATCCTCTTCAT
The DNA here is from genome assembly GCA_964536935.1 of uncultured bacterium. Lineage (GTDB taxonomy): Bacteria > Deinococcota > Deinococci > Deinococcales > Trueperaceae > JASBRS01. The sequence goes on from CAZIBD010000019.1 coordinate 9,907, forward strand.
CGGCCTGATGATGACCGACGACGGGGCCAAGGTGCTCGAGTTCAACGTGCGCTTCGGCGACCCCGAGACCCAGGCGGTCTTGCCGCTTCTGGACAACGACCTGCTGCGTGTGCTGGAGAGCGTCGTGGACCGGCGGCTGGCCCGCCTCGAGCTCTGCTGGACCGGTCGGAAGGCCGCCTGCGTGGTCATGGCGGCGCCCGGCTACCCGGGTTCGTACCCGAAGGGCATCGCCATCGACATCCCCACCGATCTGGGGCCGGACGTGACCGTCTTCCACGCCGGCACCGACCGGGTCGACGGGCACCTGGTCTCGAGCGGAGGGCGGGTGCTGAACGTGGTGGCGACCGCCGGCACCCTCGAGGACGCGGTCGCCCGCGCGTACGAGGCGGCCGATCGGATCCGCTTCCCCGGCGTCCAGATGCGCCGCGACATCGGCGGCCGGCTGCTTCGTCACTGAGCCGCCCACACCACAACGCGGACCGCAAGCGGACCGGGCTACCATGGAGCCATGCTGGATGACTTCGAGGCGCTTTCCGCACTCGACACGAGCGGCTTCCTGACCCGCCTGGCAGCGCTGCCGGGTTCCTACGACGGCCCCGACGGGGTGCAGCCCGAACCGTACGGTGTGCTCGGCTTCGGGGAGGCGTCGGTGCTGACGGCCCTCCTCGCCCCGTGGGTCGATGCCCCCATGGTGGGGCGCGGCACGCAGTTCCTGCTGACCTCGGGCTTCGACTTCGGTGAGGTGCCCGCCTTGCGCCTCAACGCCGAGCTGGCCGGCGCTCGACCGATCGTTCTGGGTGACGCCGCCTTCGAGCCGACCTACCGCGTGCCGGGGGGAGCGCTGAGCGTGCACACGCACCTTCACTACCTGGGGCACGCCACCGGACACGGCGAGGTGCTGTCCGCAGCCGAGGACCGCCTGCGGCAGCTGCTTCCGCGACTGGGCCCGGACGTTCCCACCGAGATCAACCCCGCGAAGACGATCGCGTGGGCGCTGTGGAACCGGGTTCCGCTGCTCATCAGCAGCCGTGCCCGCGCCGGCATCCAGCCGCTCGTCCAACAGGTGCTGGCACGGGTGGGAAAGGCGCTCGCCATCCCGGCGGGCGTCCATCCCAGCGGGGTGGTCGCGGGCGCGTTCGAAGGGCGTCATCAGCTCGGTGACGACGTGGTCGGTCTGGTGCTCGGTCCGGAGGATCCCGAGGTCGCCCTGGTCCGCGAGGTGCTCGGAACCCGGGTGGCGCAGATCGAGAGCCTCAACGCCCACGCCGCCGATGCGCTGGAAGGGCTCGACGATCCGGTAGGCGAAGGGCTGGTGATGTGGTACCTGATCACCTGGGTCGCCGCCTACCTCGCCCTGCTTCACGACTTCGACCCGGGGGACGCCACGGTCTACCAGCAGGTGCGGGACAGCGCGGAGGCGGCCGTCGATTGACGCCAACGATGAGAGCCCCACATCCCGGCGTTCCGGGTGCGGGGTACAGTGGCGCATGCGACGCATCGCCCTCGTGCTCGTGCCGGTGGGGATCCTCGTCCTGCTCGGCGCCTGCGCGCCCACCAGCGAGAAGCAGGTCACGGTCCAGCAGCTCACGAAACCGATCAGCTACTACCCGCACCAGACGGGAGCGCAATGGCAGTACCTGCCGGACGGCGCCAAGCTGTCCGATCCGCGGCTCGTCGTCGACGTAGAGGGGCCGACCGTGATGAACGGTCAGGTGTGGATTGCCTGGCGCACGCAGGGGCGCGGCCTGGACGTCACCAGCTACCGGCAGTACAAGAGCGACGGCGTGTACCTGGGACGCGAGAACAAGCTCGGCACCATCATCAACTTCGATCCGCCCATCCACGAGTACCCCACCGAGGGCACGCTCCGGGTGGGTGCAACCTGGGACGGCGACACCACGGTGCACGTCCAGGCCACCGGAAGCGACAACAGCCAGGCCAGCAAGACGCTGAATGTGCACTACGTCTACACGGTCGTGGACCAGCGCACCGTCACGCTCCCGTCTGGCTCGTTCGATGTCTATGTCGTCGCGTTCACCACCCGAACCCTGGACAAGAATGCCAACGTCACCAGCAAGCTCACCCAGCAGTTCTGGTTCGCCCCGAAGATCGGCGAGGTGCGCGACGAGAACAACAACGTGCTGATCGCCAGTAACGTGCTGAAGCCCAAGCCGAGCGCCGGGAACGCATCCTCCGGCGGGAGCTGAGCCGGCAGGCGATCGAGTCAAGCTCCGGAACGGCGACCAGAAGCGGGTCGGCGGCTACCGTACCGATGGAATGCCCTCTGGTAGACTCATGAGGATGATGGCCGACCGAGGAGGCGTGGTACGGCAATGGCACTACTCGATGACATCCGGTTCCCTCGGGACCTGAAACAACTGAAGCGCGACGACCTTCCACAACTCGCCGAGGAACTGCGCAACGAGGTCGTCAGGGCGTGCTCCAAGGCGGGGGGTCATCTGGCGTCCAGCCTCGGGGCGATCGAGCTCACGGTGGCCCTTCACTACCTCTACGACACGGCCACCGACCGGATCGTCTGGGATGTGGGGCATCAGACCTATGGTCACAAGATCCTCACCGGACGGCGTGAGCGCATGACCACCATCCGGAAGGACGACGGTCTGGCCGGCTTCGCGACGAGCAGCGAGTCCGTGCACGATGCGCTCACCGTCGGGCACGCCAGCACGAGCCTGGCCGCTTCGCTGGGCATGGCGCTGTCACGCGACGCTCGAGGCGACGACTACGACGTGGTCGCCGTCATCGGTGACGGGGCGTTGACGGGCGGTATGGCGCTGGCAGCCCTCAACCAGATCGGCCACGTCAAGCCCCGGATGACCATCATCCTGAACGACAACGAGATGTCGATCAGCGAGAACGTCGGGGCGCTCAAGCACTACCTGAGCACCTTGCAGGTCCAACGCTGGTTCCAGCAGGCCGAAAAGGACTCCAAGGAGGCGCTCTCCGGCGTCTGGGAGCCGCTGGCGGACATCGGCAGCCGAGCCAAGAAGGCGGCCCGGCGCTTCTTCGACCCGGCCAGCAACAACCCCTTCCACGCGATGGGCCTGCGGTACGTCGGGCCGATCGACGGGCACAACATCCCGCAACTCCTCTACTACCTCGAGCACATCCGGCGGCTCGACGGACCCACCATGCTCCACATCGTCACCCGCAAGGGCAAGGGCTACGAGGTCGCCGAGAACGACCCCATCACGTGGCATGGCGCGTCGGCCTTCGATCTGGATCATCCGGTGGTGAAGGGCAAGGCGTACAGCTGGTCCAATGCCTTCGGGGACGCTGCCAGCGCCATGGCCGATGCCGACGACCGCGTCTGGGTGATCACCCCGGCCATGCGGGAAGGTAGCGGCCTGGTGGGGTACAGCCGATCGCATCCCGACCGCTTCATCGACGTCGGCATCGCCGAGGATGTTGCCGTGACCGTTGGCGCGGGCTTGGCGCTACGCGGCGAGAAGCCGATCGTGGCGATCTACAGCACCTTCCTGCAACGCGGGTTCGACCAGGTCATCCACGACGTCTCGCTCGAGAATCTCGACGTCATCTTCGCCATCGACCGCGCCGGCCTCGTCGGCGGGGATGGCGCAACGCATCAGGGCATCTACGACATGGCCTACCTGCGAACGGTCCCGAACATGGCCATCGGCATGCCCAAGGACGCCGACGAGATGCGGGGCATGCTCAAGGCGGCGCTCCAGCTGGGGGGCCCGCGAGCCATCCGCTGGCCCCGCGGCGCCGTCGACGCCGCGCTGGATGGACCGTTCGAACGCTGGCCCGACCTCTCGTGGGGAACCTGGGAGGTTCTCAAGGAGGGGACCGAGGTCGCGTTGCTGGCCACCGGCCCGACCGTCGCCTACGCGCTGCAGGCAGCCGCAGAGGACCCGCGCATCGGTGTCGTCAACGCCCGCTTCATCAAGCCGCTGGATCGTGAGCTGCTCGCCGCCCTGGCACGGTCCTACCGCGCGTTGATCACCATCGAGGATCACACCGTCGTCGGCGGATTCGGCTCGGCCGTGGCCGAGGCGCTGGTGGACGCGGGCCTCACCGTCCCGCTCCGGCGGCTGGGCATTCCTGACGTCACGGTGCCGCACGGCACCCCGGAGAAGCAGCACGAGGCGATGGGGTACGGGCCTGCGGGGATCCGTGCCGCGCTGAGGGAGCTCGGTCTCGCGCCTGCGGTGGACGGCACCACACAAGCGGACAGAAACGAGCGTGCAGCCGCGGCGAGTGGGTCGGCCAACGCGGCCAAGTAGCCCCTTGGAGCGGCCTCGACGCCGTTGACAGTGCGCGTCGAGGCCGGGTATCCTACGTTCCGCCCTGAGCGTCGGCGACTTGCTCACGGGCCCGCGCGGAGCGGTAGTGTAGCGGTTAGCATATCTGCCTGTCACGCAGAAGGTCGCGGGTTCAAATCCCGTCCGCTCCGCCACACCCCGGCTGGCGCCCCGATGGGGCGCCACCGGTTCTTGGCCAGGTAGCTCAGTCGGTAGAGCATGCGACTGAAAATCGCAGTGTCGGCAGTTCGATTCTGCCCCTGGCCACCATCACGGGTCGCGGGCCCGTCCTCCGCAAGGTGCGGAGGTGCGCCAAAGTAGCTCAGCGGTAGAGCAGCCGATTCGTAATCGGCAGGTCGTCGGTTCAAATCCGACCTTTGGCTCCAAGGCAAGAGTCCCGTCAGGGACAGGAAAGCGGGCTCCCGGTGAAACTCGGGGGCCCGCCGAACTCTGGGCCGTGCACCCTCGGTGGCATCGACCGGCCCATGCTCGTCGATCGCCTTGAGCAGCCCATCGAGCGGAACCCCCGCCCGCTGACGCCGTGACTCGAAGGCGCGGCGTCTGCCACACCGAGCGGATTCCCACGGATCTGAAATGGGTCGTGACTTGAACGAGACACGGGTGCCGAGCGGCGGTACGGGATCGTGCATCGCGGAGTGAGAAATGCAGCGCGTGGGGGAGAGATGCACGGTCCGAGAGCGCTGCGTGGCGGACGCGACGTCGGCCTCTGGCCAGGCGATCCGTCCAAGCGAGACGCGGTAGCGTGGCGGACATGAGCGTGGAACGGGACGGTCCGCGCCACCGGGCGATGGCCGCCCGCACATGGCTTACCGTAGCGCTCTTGCTCGCTCTCTTCGCGATCATGGCCGCGCACCTCCAGGCCGGGCAGGGCTTCCGATTCGACGACCCCATCCTCCGTTGGTTGCATGCTCGCCAGACGCCTGCACGCACCACTGCCGGACGCGCCCTGGTACGCATCGGCGATCCCACCAGCATCGCAGCCGCAACCATCCTCGTCCTCGCCATCCTCCTACGTCTGCGACGCCTCCGTATGGCGCTGCGGTTCACCTTCCAGGTTGGCGGCGCCGGCATGCTCGACGCCACCGCGAAGGCCCTCTTCGCGCGCCCCTGGCCGACCCTGTACCCGGCCTTGCTGCCGCGCTCCGGCCATGCCTTCCCCAGCGGCCACGCCGTGGGGGGCGTGGCGTTCTTCCTGGCATTGCAGCTGCTTCTCTGGCGCAATTTCCGGGGACCCTTGCGCTGGGGCGGTACGGCCGGCCTGGCGCTCGCCTTCGCCATTGGCGTGGCCGTCTGCTACACGCAAGTGCACTTCCCGTCGGACGTGCTGGCTGGCTGGGCGCTAGGCGCAGCGTGGACCCTCGGCGCGCAGTTGCTCATCCGGCCACGAGCGCAGCGTTGAGCACCGGCCGGCCAGGAGGGCGCCAAATGGAGAAGGCGGGCGCGCGCCGCGGGGCCGTGAAGCACGATCGGGCTTTCGACAGCCCGCGCCCCACGAACCCGTACACTCACGTCATGTACGTTCCGCCTCACGACCTGTTCGACGATGCCGCCCAGGTGCGAGCGTTCCTGCATGGTCACCCGTTCGCGCTGCTCATCTCCGCGGTCGACGGGGTTCCCCTGGCAACCTCGATCCCCGTGACTCTCTCGGGGGAAGGCGCCTCGCTGATGCTTCGCGGGCACCTCGCACGAGCGAACCCCCAGAGCCGGACGCTCGACGGCGCGCGCGTGCTGGTGGTGTTCTCCGGGCCGCACGCCTACGTCTCGCCTCGCCACTACGACGCAGAGCGAAGCGTACCGACCTGGAACTACGTCACGGTTCATGCCAGCGGCACGGCGCGCACGCTACCAGGCGAGGACGTGCCCGCTCACGAGGCCCTTCTCGCCGAGCTCATCGCCGAGCACGAGCCCTCCTATCAGGCACGCTGGGACGGATTCCCGGATGGGTACCGCCATGCCATGCTGCGGGGCATCGTCGGGTTCGAGATGCCCGTCGACCGCCTGGAGGGCCGAGCGAAGCTCAGCGGCAACAAGAGCGCCGTCGAACGCCAGCGCATCGCGGCCGCACTCGCCGCAACGGACGACCCTTTGGCGTGCGAAACCGGCCGTTGGATGGTGGCGCGTGAGCGTCCACCAGCGGGAACCAACGACTCGATCCCAACCGAACGGGAAGGTGACGAGACCGCCTCGAAGGTATGTCCGGTTCCATCGGAACACGACGGGTGAGAGACGTGCAGGGCCTGTCGAGAGCCCTTCCGCTGCCGGCCGTGCGTGCAGGCCCCTGCTAGACTGCCGCGTGCATGGCCTGGGCCGCCTCAAGGAGCCGTTCAACGCCCTGACCCATCTCGCCGGCGCCCTTGCGGCACTCGGCGGCGGCATCGGGCTGGTCGTGGCCGCGGCGGGAGAGCCCTGGCGGACAGCCAGCTTCGTCGTCTACAGCACCGCCTCGCTGGCCCTCTTCGCCGCCAGCACCCTGCTGCATGGCGTACGGGCCGGACCGGGGCTGGAGACCTGGCTCCGGCGCAGCGACCATGCGGCGATCTTCCTGCTCATCGCCGGCAGCTACACGCCCGTAACGCTCGTGACGCTCCGAAACCATGCCGCTCGCGCTGCCTGGCCGCTGTTCATTGCGGTCTGGGCGCTCGCTCTGGGCGGCGTTCTGTTCAAGCTCCTCTGGTTCCGCGCGCCTCGGTGGCTGTCCACCGCGCTCTACCTGCTGCTGGGCTGGATGGCCCTACTAGCGATCGGTCCCCTCGTGCGCGCCATGCCTGTCGGCGGAATCGCCTTGCTGGTGGCGGGCGGCGCGTTCTACTCCGTGGGCGCAGTCGTCTACGCCTTCAAACGCCCCGACCCGGCGCCCGCCACGGTGGGCTACCACGGGCTCTGGCACCTGCTGGTGCTGGCCGGCTGGGGCGCGCACTTTGCGATGATGGCGCTCTACGTTCTGCCCGACTGAACGATCCACGCAACGCTGCCGCCCGGTCGCTCCGAGCGGCAGCGCGTGCGTTCCCCGGGGGGCGCTTAGAGGGTCGCTGTGATGAAGACCAGGACGAAGATCGCCACGGTCTCGACGACACCGATCGCCATGAGGTAGTTACCGAACCCCTGCCCGGTCTCGCCGAGGGCGTCGGCAGCCGCGGCACCCACGCGCCCCTGCATGTAGGCCGACATCCCCATAGCCAGGCCGCCGAAGAGGCCCAGGCCCAGCATCGCCGGCCAGGCCACGGTGGTGTGGTTCGACAGCGCCGTCGAGACCGAGCGCACCACGGCGTTCATGAGGATCATGCCGTAGATCGTCTGCGACAACGGCGCGCCCACGAACGTGATGAGGATGAAGGGTGCCGACTTGTTCTGGGCGTAGGCGCGCTTCCATGCGCCGACGGCGGCCATACCGGCAGTACCGGTGCCGAGTCCCGAACCCAACGCGGCGAGGCCGAGCACAGCGGCGCCGCCCGCCTTTCCCAGGGCGGCCATCAAAACGGGATCCATCAAGCTCCTCCTTCATGACGGGGGCTCATGCCCCCTCCTTCTGACGTGGCGTGTGAGCGAAGGGCCGGTATGGGCGACCCGTCCACTCCATGCCCAGGTGGCTCGCGAACTCGAGCATATTGAGCCGCACTCCGTGGACCAGGACGCCCATCGTCGCGAGCAGGATGTTGAGGCTGTGCCCGAAGAACAGGACCAGGGCGGCGACCAGCCCGGCCACGACGTTACCGATGCCGGAACCGACCGCCATCTGGTTGAACGCCTGGGCGATGGCGAAGGTCGCGGCGCCGACGGCGAACAGGCGCACGTACGACACCAGATCGACGAAGTTGCTGACCAGACTCAGCGGAAGCATGACGTGGTTGAACCACTCGGACTTGAGGGCCTTCGGGGGCGTCATGAACAGCACGATCAACACGATGCCCGCGGCCAGCACGTACAGCATGACGTGGGGGAAGCCCGTACCCAACACCATCGACCGCGCCAGGAAGAACATCGTCCAGGTGCTGAAGATCCAACCGAGCTGGGCGAGCGCCCGTGGCGACGGGAAGAATCGCACCACGTTCCAGCCGTGAGCGACGGTCAGGTGGATAGCGCCGATCAGGAAGCTCAACAGGATCATGTGGCTCTGATCGCTGAGCCACGAGACCTGGACCGCCTTCAGGGGGTGGGGCAAAAGCGCGATGCCGAAGTAGGTGCCCGTGAGCACGCCCCAGACGATCGTACAGATGCTCATCACTCGCAACAGCGAGAACATCGCACGCGGCGCGTTCGGCATGCGCCAGCGGCCGAACTCCGTGAGCGCGAGGAACAAAAGCCCATAGCCCGCGTCCCCGACGATCATGGCGAAGAACAAGCTCATGAACAGCAGGAACGGCACGCTGACATCGACCTGGTCGTAGCCCGGCAACACGCCCGTGAACGAGAACAGCGCCCGGATGGGTCGCACCCAGCGCGGCATGGTGATCTCGGTGGGGGCGTCGCTTGGATTCTCGACGTCCTCTACGAACAATCCCCAGCCGTTCCGCACCGCCGCCTCCTCGACGGAGGGCAGTTTCGGCGCCGGGCAGAAGCCCCACACGACGGCGAGCGGCCCGGTCAGGGCCGTGGCGGCACGCGCCGTCTCGAAGGCGACCTTGTCCTCCTGCGCGGGAATCGACGCCTCGACGGCGGCACGATCCCGTGCCAGCTCGCGCAGCGAGGCGACCGCCTCGTCGCGTTCGGAGGTGAGCTTCGCCAGCCGCTTGCGAAGTGCTTTCGGCCCTCGCTGGGGCACGACCATCTCCTCAGCCGCTGCGGCGCCTTCGCCCAGCCCGATCCGGGCAAGGGGCTCGGTCGGTCCCACCAGGGCAACGATGCGCTCCCGCCGCTCCCGTCCGAGCTCGTGGAGGACCACATCCTCGGGCAGCTCCGGTTCCCAGCGGGCGGGTGCACGGACGAGCCGGACACCTACGCCGCGCGTGGCCAGGGCATGAAGGCTGCGCGGGTCGAAATCTCCGAGGGGGGACAGGCGCTTCAGCTCGCCCTCGATGTCGGTACGCTCCCGGTCGATCTGGTCGATACGCTGCGCCAGCAATCCCACCCGCGCGGTCAGGGCAGGAGCATCGGCGTCGGTCAGGTCGCCGGCGCGGGAACCGGAGCCGTCCGCGGGCGCGAGGCGACGCAGAACATCCGCGGCCGCGCGCGCCGCCTCCAGGCGGTGCCTGGCCTCGGTGACGCCGTCGCCCTCGCCGACCGGATCGCTGGCCAGATGCAGCACACCCAGGTCTTGCAGCATGGCCAACGAGGGCTCCACGTGGCTTCTCAGCATCACCACGCTCACCCGCTTCATGGGGACGATCACATCGCCACCCCCTGCTCCAGGGTCTTGGCCTTGGCGATCTTGGCTCGGACCACTTCGGCCGCCTGCTGGTCTCCCAGGGCGATACGGATCGTTCGGATGGCCCGCTCCGCTTCCGGGATCTTGACCTTCTCGAACAGGTTCACCCGCTGGGACGTCACGCGCAGCTCGTTCGCGAGCAACGCGCGCTGCTCGGCAAGCACCCTACGCTCCTGACGCAGACGCGACAAGGCCTCGCACGCGGCGATGGCGTCGTCGAAGAATAGCGGCGTGGCGTGAAGGTCCGGCACGGTTCGTGCGAAGTCGAGATCTTCCAGCACCGGAACCTCGATGCCGGCGATGTTCGTGCTGGTCAGTCGCACCCCTGCGATGCTCAGATGCTCCTCCAGCGGGATGGCGTCGGCCAGGAGCGCGACCCAGGGGTCGAGCGCCGCCTCGGCAGCCGCCAGATCGGCTTCGGCCTTGCGTTCCTTGGCCTCGACCCGGCGAATCTCCATCTGTAGCTGGCGCTTCTTGAGCTGCAGCGTCGGCAGGTAGCGTCGGAAGCGCGACAGGGCATCGCGTTGCCGCTTCAGCTCCTGCTTGCTGGCCCGGACGTGACTCAAGCGCCCGTCTCCTGGACCTCCGCCGCGCGTGCGGCATCGGCGGGCCAGAAGCGATCGATCAAGGCGTTGGGAAGGCCGGTCTGAGGCGGCTCGAAGCACTCCGCGAGGATGCGCCAGCCCTCATCCAAGGCGTCCTCGAGCGGGAGGTGGAGCTCGAGGCTCATCAGGCGGTCCTCGAACGCCTGGCCGTACTTGAGCAGCTGCTCGTCCCACCGGCTCATGCTGAAGCCCATCGCCTGCTTCTCGAGGGTCTCCCGATAGCCGGCGTAGAGCTGGATCATGGCGTTCATCAACGAGCGGTGATCTTCCCGCGTCCGGCCGTTGACGAGCTGCCGTAGCCGGCTGAGGCTGCCGAACGGCTCGATGCGACCCCCTCGGAGGTAGAGCTGGCCCTCGGTGATGTAGCCGGTATTGTCCGGCACGGGGTGGGTGACGTCGTCCCCGGGCATGGTCGTGGCGGCCAGGATCGTGATGGAGCCGGCTCCCTCGAAGTCGACGGCCTTCTCATACCGCGCCGCGAGCTGGCTGTAGAGATCGCCCGGGTAGCCGCGGTTCGACGGGATCTGCTCCATCGTGATCGCGACCTCCTTGAGCGAGTCTGCGAAGTTCGTCATGTCGGTGAGCAGCACCAGCACGCGCTGGCCTTCCAGGGCGAAGCGCTCGGCCACCGCCAACGACAGGTCCGGCACGAGCAGGCACTCCACCACCGGGTCGGCGGCCGTGTGCACGAACATCACCGTGCGAACGCTGGCCCCGGCTTCGTCGAGCGTTTCACGGAAGGCCAGGTAGTCGTCGTGCTTGAGCCCCATGCCCCCGAGCACGATCACGTCGACCTCGGCCTGCAACGCGATGCGGGCCAGCAGCTGGTTGGACGGCTCGCCAGCGGGGGCGAAGATGGGCAGCTTCTGGCTCTCCACCAGGGTGTTGAACACGTCGATCATGGGGATGCCGGTGCGCACCATCTTGCGAGGAATGATGCGCCGCGCCGGATTGACGGACGGTCCGCCGACCTCGATGGGCTCGGCCTCGACCTCGGGACGGTGGTCGCGGGGTCGGCCGGCGCCGTCGAACACCCGGCCCAGCAGCGCGTCCGAGAACGGTACCTGGACGGGCTTGCCGAGGAAGCGCACGTGGGCGTCGGTAGGAATGCCGCGGCTTCCGGCGAAGACCTGGAGCGAGGCGCGGTCGCCCTCGATCTTGATGACCTGGGCCAGGGAGGTGCCCCCGGGCCAGCTGACCTCGGCCAGCTCACGGTAGGTCGCGTCGCCGGCACGCACCGTTACCACGTTGCCGGCGATCCGCTCGACGAGGGTATAGACCTTACGCACCTGCGGTCACCCCCTCGACCTTCTCGACGAGGCGCGCCTCGAGCGCCTCGAACTCCGGATCCTCCATGCGCACGAGGTTCCACTCCTTGGTCAGCTGCGTCAGCTCCTGGAAGAATCGGCGCGCGGCATCCTTGTCGGGGAAGTCCAACGGAGTGCGCAGCACGCCCGCGAGGCGCCCGAAGACGTGACGCTGCCGTCCCGCGCCGCTGGCTGCGTCGACCTCGTGGAAGGCGTCCTGTTGCAGGTACGCAGCATCGAGGTACTCCGACTTCAAGTAGGTGACGTAGTCGCCGATCGCCGTGCCCTCCTCGCCAACGACCTTCATCATCTGGTCCACCTCGTGGCCCGAGCGCAGGATGTCCCGCGCCGTACGCACGTCGTCGGGCTCCGCGACGCCGTCGTAGCGACTCCAGCTGTCGAGCGGGTCGACGGCGGGATAGCGGCGGGCGTCCGAGCGCTCGCGCGACAGGCCGTGGAAGGCCCCCACGACCTTGAGCGTGGCCTGCGTGACGGGCTCCTCGAAGTTGCCGCCGGCCGGGCTGACCGCCCCGCCGATCGTCACGGAGCCGGTGCGCCCGTCGTTCAGTCGCACCACCCCGCCGCGCTCGTAGAACGCGGCGATGACCGACTCGAGGTAGGCGGGGAAGGCCTCCTCGCCGGGGATCTCCTCGAGCCGCCCCGAGATCTCACGCAGGGCCTGCGCCCAACGCGACGTCGAGTCCGCCAGGAGCAACACGTTGAGGCCCATCTGGCGGTAGTACTCGGCTACCGTGACGGCCGTGTACACGCTCGCTTCACGGGCGGCCACCGGCATGGAGCTGGTGTTGACGACGATGAGGGTGCGCTCCATCAGGCTACGGCCGGTGCGGGGGTCGACCAGCTCCGGGAACTCTCGTAGCGTCTCGACCACTTCGCCCGCGCGCTCCCCGCAGGCGGCGATGATGACCACGTCGACCTCCGCGTGCCGGCTGGTGATCTGCTGCAACACCGTCTTGCCGGCCCCGAAGGGTCCGGGGATGCAGTAGGTCCCACCGAGGGCGACGGGGAAGAGGGTGTCGAGGATGCGCACCTTGGTCACCAGCGAGTCGCGCGGACGCAACCGCTCGCGGTAGGCGCGGATGGGCACCTTGACGGGCCAGCGCTGCACCATGGTGACCTGGCGGCTCCGTCCGCGCTCGTCGCGCAAGGTGGCGACGGCGTCTTCGACGCGGTACTCACCTTCCGGGGCGATCCACTCCACCTCGGCACGCCCATCGAGATCGAACGGCACCATGACGTGGTGCGTGATGGCGTTCTCAGGAACCGTGCCGAGCGTGTCGCCGGCGCGGACGTGCGCACCGGCCGCGGCCACGGGCGTGAACGACCAACGCTGCTCGCGATCGAGCGGCGTGAGGTAGACGCCGCGCCGAAGGAAGAAGCCGGCGGCCTCCGCCAGCTCGGGCAGCGGGTTCTGGAGCCCGTCGAAGATACGCCCGAGCAGGCCGGGTCCCAGCTCCACGGTGAGCAGGTCGCCCGAGAACTCGACGGCTCCACCGACGTAGAGGCCGGTCGTGTCCTCGAACACCTGGAGGTCGGCGTACTGCCCCCGGACGCGGATCAGCTCCGCCTTGAGCCTGAGGTCGCCAAGCACGGCGTAGCCGACCTCGTTCTGGATGACCGGCTTCTCGAAGGCGACGGTGAGCAGATTACCGCTCACCGAAACGATGTGTCCGATGTTAGCCATGGTGGACCTCAAGCATGGTGCTCCTCGAGTCTGTCGAGGGTTTCCTGGAGCCAGCGCCGTCCGTCGTCAACGTTGCGACTCGCCCACGCCTGGGCGATCCTCAGACGCTGCCCGTAGGCGAACAATGCCGCGAAGCCCCACGGCACCACGCCGGCCAGGTCGTCGAGGAGGCGCCAGCGCAGGGCATCGAGCGCCCGTTCCCGTTCGAGGGGATCACCGGCGTCGTAGGCGCGGCCGACGCCGTCCTCGATCTCGACGCGGAAGCCTTCGTGCTCCCGCAGATAGGGCTCTGGCGACACACCCCACGCAGCCGACCGCCGCCTTGCGACGGCGTTGCGAAGCTGGCGCTCGCCGTCGAGCCACCGGCGCGCGACGTCGCCAGGCTCGCCGCCGGATACGGCCGCAGCTTCCGGCTCGGTCAACGCCCGGAGCTCGCTCTCACCGAGGTAGGGGCGGCAGCGCTCCACCAGGACGTCGACCGTCATGGGCGGGGTGTCGTAGGGACCGAACGAGGGGAGGGTGGAGAGAAGATAGGCGTACACGCGAGCCTCGCGCGCCGGCCCCTAGGGCCGGGCTCCGGCCTCGGCGCCGTCGGGCCCCGGGCTCGTGCCATCTTCGGTCAGGAGCTTGGCGAGCTCCGGCCTCAACATGTCGGCCAGGACCGACGTGATCGCCTCAAGCGTGAAGTCGTGCTCGACGTGATCGCCGCTGACCGATACCCGGAAGCCCTTGTCGATGTCGCGGCCGAGGCGGATGTCGACGCCCGTGGCCAGCTTCTGCCGATACTCGTCGGCGTAGAACCGGGCGAGCTTCTCGCGATCCTCCTCGCCGAGCAGGACGCTCATACGCCGCTCGGGACCGCTGCGCTTGGCGTACGCTTCCGCCATCACCAGGAGCATGTCGCGCAGCGTCTCGGGCGTGAGGGCTTCGCCGAGCGACTGCCGCACGAGAGCCATGACGACATCTTCGACGCCGCGCCGTACCGCCATGAGGAGGTCCCGGCTGGCCTGCTTGAGCGCTTCTTCGCCACGCTCGCGGGTGAGCGTCGCATCACGCTCGGCGTCGCTCCGGATGCGGTTCGCCTCGGCGTTGGCGGCCGCGATGCGCCGGCCGGCCTCGGCCTCGGCATCAGCGAGGATGGTACGAGCCTTGGCTTCGGCTTCGTCGACCACCTCGCCCTGAAGCTTGTCGATCAGGGACTGCAGGGCTTCGGGCATGGGGCCCCTCTCACGGACTCGGCGACCGGGTCGAAGGGGGCTTCCCGTCTAGGCGCGCGCAGCGTGCGGTCAGGGGGAGGCGTCCTTCGCCTGGTCGCCGGTCTCGAGCAGCTCAATCTCGTCCTCTTGTAACACGTCCGTCCGCCCGACGGGGGGGTTACAAACGTCCTACCGGGGCACGATGTCCCATCGACGAGGACATGCTCAGAAGCGTTCGGTCACCGTCTTCATCTCCATGAACCCTCGCAGATAGTCGGGACCGCCGGCCTTCGCGTTCGTCCCCGACATCTTGAAGCCCCCGAACGGCTGGACCCCGACGAGCGCGCCGGTGATCTTGCGGTTGATGTAGAGGTTGCCCACGTCGAATGCCTCGCGCGCCCGTTCAATCCGCAAGCGATCGCGCGAGCAGACGCCCCCCGTCAAGCCGTACATGGTCGCATTGCCGATCTCGAGGGCGTGCTCGAAGTCCCGCGCCTTCATCACGGACACGACCGGCCCGAAGATCTCCTCGCAGGCGATGGTGGCGCTCTGGGGCACCTCGGCGAACACGGTCGGCTGGATGTAGAAGCCTTCCTGGTCCTCGCCGCGCTCGCCGCCGAGCACCAGCCGCGCCTCCTGCTTGCCGGTCTCGATGTAACGAAGGATCTTGTCGAACTGCTTCTGGTTGATCACGGCAGCCACATCGGCGTTGTCCTCGGCGGGACCCACCCGGAGCCTCCGCGTCCGGTCCAGGAACTTCTCCAGCAACGACTCGTAGACCGCCTCGACCACGATGAGTCGGCTCATGGCCGAGCACTTCTGCCCCTGGAACCCGAATGCGCTGGCGACGGCAGCGTCCGCCGCCAAGTCCAGGTCGGCGGTGTCATCGACGATCAGCGCGTCCTTCCCGCCCATCTCGGTGAACACGCGCTTGAGCCAGTTCTGGCCCGGGTGGACCTTGGCGGCCCGCTCGTTGATGCGCATGCCCGTCGCCACAGAGCCGGTGAAGTTGATGAAGCGCGTCCGCGGATGGTCCACCAGGGCGTCGCCAAGGTCGACGTCCTCACCGGTGAGCAGGTTGATCACACCGGGCGGGAAGCCCGCCTCGTCAACGCATTCCATGAACTTCTGGGCGATGATCGGCGTCGACGGAGAGGGCTTGAGGATGACGGCGTTCCCGACCACGACAGGGCCGACCGTAGTGCCGACCAGGATGGCCAGCAGGAAATTCCAGGGCGGGATGACCACGCCGACGCCCAGCGCCCGGAGCGCGCTCGTGTTCTCTTCGCCAGGGTGGTCGTAGGTGGTCAAGGGCCCGGCGAGCTTCAGCGATTGCCGCGCGTAGTACTCGCAGAAGTCGATCGCTTCGGCGACGTCGGCGATCGCCTCGAGGTAGTTCTTGCCCGCCTCGAACACCTCCCAAGCCGCCAACTCCTCGCGCCTGCGGCGCATCACCGCCGCCAGCTTGATTAGGGTGCGGGCCCGGTGTTCCATCGGAAGCCGCGACCAGGAGCGGAAGGCTTCCTCGGCCGCCGTCATGGAGCGCTCGATCTCGGGAGCCTTGGCCTTGGCGCTCCGGCCGACGACGCGCTCGGTCTTGCAGGGGTCGATCGACGGAAGGTACTCGCCGGTGTCCACGCGCTCCCCACCGATCACCAGGGGGTAGTCGCGGCCGAGCTGCGACTTCACCCTCGCCAGCGTGCGCTCGAAGCGTTGTCGGGTGTCCGCGTCCGAGAAGTCGAGGTACGGTTCATTTTCGTAGGGTTCGAACAACATGCCTGGGCACTCCTTCGAATCGGGGTGCGAGGGCGCCTCAGCCGGCGATGCCTCGCAGCACGAACGCGAGGTTGGCGGGACGTTCGGCCAGCCTGCGACTGAAGTAACCGTACCAGTCCTCACCGAACGGCACGTACACGCGCAAGGGGTGTCCCTCCCGGCTGAGGCGATCCTGGAGCCTGGGCTTCACACCGTAGAGGAGCTGGAACTCGTAGCGGTCGCTTTCGAGGCCCGCGCCGCGTACGAACGCCCCCACCTCGTCGAGGATGCGCTCGTCGTGGGTGGCGACATTGACCTTCCCGTTGCCCTCCAGGGCGCGGTACACCAGCGCCCGGTAGGCGCGATCGACGTCCGCCTTGTCCTGGTGCGCTACATCCCGGGGCTCGTTGTACGCCCCCTTCACGATCCGCACGGCGGGGACGGGGGAGAGCGCCAGCAGCCGTTCCAGGTCCTCGGGGGTGCGGTACAGGTAGCTCTGGAGGACGGTGGAGACGTCGTGCAGCCCTGCGGCCCAGAGGCGCTCGAACAACATCAACGTCGCATCGACGTAGCCGCTGCTCTCCATGTCGAGGCAGAGGTGACCGCCATGCCGGGCCGCGGCCTCTGCGAGGCCCGTGGCGAGTTCGAACGCCAGGTCCGGATCGACACCCAGCCCGAGCTGCGTGGGCTTGGCGCTGAAGTAGGGCTCCAGCCCGAAGGCGGCCGCCGCCTCGAGCGCCGCACCGATCCGACCCGCTGCCTGGCGTGCGGCAGACTCGTCTCGGACGAACTCCCCCAGGACGTCGAGTACGATCCCCTTGCCGGATCCTACGAGCGCACGGAGGTTGGGCAGGGCCTCGTCAAGTGATTCGCCCGCCACGAACCGGGCAACGCCCAGTCGCCAGCCCACCCGCGTGACGAAGCCCCGTACCAGCGGTGCATCGGCCACCGCCAGCAACGTCCGTCGATACGCACCATCGAGCATCATCGGCGCTCCCTATCAGGTACGAAGGAACACACTGCCGCGTACACGCGCCACGATACCTCCGCCCTCGCGGGATGTGACGGGGCTCCCGCGCCCTCCGGTACTCGCTTTCATCACGGGGGACACACGTTGACAGGGGTCGGTCGGCGCCGTAGCCTTGCGCTGTCGTTTACGCGGCGTCCTTGCCCGCCATCGGCGGGCCAGCGTCTTTCATGACGGCGGCGTCGAGCTGCCGTGCCCCGGGCGTGGTGGCCCGGAGCCGACGGGGAGGATCCATGAGCAGGAAGCGGATCGTATCGGTGTTGGCTGTGTTGGCGTTGGTGCTGGCGGGAGCGCTGAGCTTCGCGGCCAGCCCCATCGTGATCGGGGTCCAGGCGCCGATCACCGGCCAATATGCCAACGAGGGGCAGGGGATCGAGAAGGCCGTCAAGTTGATCGCCAAGCAGATCAACGACCAGGGCGGCTTGCTCGGTCGGACCATCGAGGTGAAGGCCTGCGACGATGCCGGCCAGGCCTCGCAGGCCGCCATCTGCGCCCGCCAGCTCGTCAACGACCACGTCGTCGCCGTCATCGGCACGTACACCAGCGGCGCCGCCCTGGCGGCCGAGCCCATCTACGCGCGCGCCGACGTCATCCAGACGTCCGACGGCACCAGCGACAAGCTCACGGCCGGAGGGTACAAGACGTTCTTCCGCAACGCGCCCCCCAACAGCGCCGAAGCGAAGTTCACCGCGCAGTACCTGGTCAACGGCAAGCACTTCCAGCGCATCGCGGTGCTCTCCGACCACTCGAGCTTCGCGACCGGCCTCTCCGACGCAGTCATCAAAGCCGTCAAGGCCGATGGCGGCAACATCGTCTACAGCGGCTTCATCACGGCGGGCTCGCAGGACTACACGGCCGTGCTCACCAAGATCAAGTCCGTCAATCCCGACGTCCTGTACTTCTCGGGCTACTACCCCGATGGCGGGCTCATCCGCGCCCAGATGGAGCAGCTCAACATGAGCGCCACCTTCGTGGGCGGCGACGCCAACCAGAACGTGGCCTTCGCCAAGATCGCCGGCAACGCGGCCCAGGGCGCCATCATCATCAACGTGCCCTCGCCCGAGAACCTGCCCTACCCGGCGGCCAAGAAGTTCCTTGCGGACTACAAGGCCGCCTACGGCCAGGACCCGCCGAGCATCTATACGTTCACGAATGCCGACGGCTTCCGTGCGGTCGTCCAGGCCATCAAGGCCACCCAGAGCACCGACGCGACCAAGTTGATCGACTACCTTCACAATCTCAAGGACTTCCAGGGCCTGACCGGCACCTTCTCGTGGAACAAGAACGGCGAGCGTATCGGCAGCCCGTTCACGGCCTTCGAGATCCAGGCCGACGGCTCGTACAAGATCGTCTACCCGGGGTCGGCGGCGCAGTAGCGAGCGGACCGCGCCGCGCGCGCGGGCCCGGTCCCGAATGGACGTCGTCCTCCAACAATTCATCAACGGTGTGACCGTGGGCGGTTTCTACGCACTGATCGCCCTCGGTTACACCATGGTCTACGGGGTACTCAAGCTCATCAACTTCGCGCACGGCGACCTCTGCATCCTCGCGGCGTTCATCGGCCTTAGCGTCCTCACCAGCGGCATCGGCGGCGCGAATGCAGGCGCCCTCCTGCTGGCTGCCGCCTTCATCGTGGCGGCGGTCGCCATCGGCATCGCCGGCGCGGTGCTCGAGTTCACCGCCTACCGTCCGCTCCGCAAGGCGCACCGCTTGTCTGCCGTGGTGTCGGCGCTCGGCGCATCGATGCTGATCGAGAACGGGATCATGCTCATCTGGAGCCCCGAGGTCAAGGTGTTTCCGTCCAACCTGCTCCCCGACATCAGCTGGAAGATGGGAACCGCGTCCATCAGCTTCGTCCAGGTGATGATCATCCTCGGATCGTTGATCCTCATGGCGGGGCTCTACTTCTACGTCCACCACACACGCTTCGGCACCGCCATCCGCGCCTCGGCCATCGATCAGGACGCCGCGCGCTTGATGGGCATCAACGTGAACCGGGTGATCGCCAGCGTGTTCGTGCTGGGCCCGGCACTGGGTGCGGTGGGCGGTCTGTTCGTCGGCCTGTACTACCGCGAGGCCTACTTCAACATGGGCTGGATCTACGGCCTGAACGCGTTCATCGCGGCCATCATCGGCGGCATCGGCAACATCCCCGGGGCCATGCTGGGCGGGCTCCTGCTTGGCCTGTTCAACGCCTTCGCCGCCGGATACGTGTCGAGTTCCTGGCAGGAGGCCATCACCTTCGCGCTGCTCATCGCCATCCTGCTCGTCCGGCCGACGGGCATCCTGGGCGAGCGGGTAGCGGAGAAGATATGAGCCCGGCCGCGGAGCGAGGGTAGCTCGTGGTCGCCTCCCGGCGAACCCCCTGGGTCGCGTTACGGCGCGCCGTCGGGCCGCTGCTGTGGCTGCTCGGGTTGCTCGTGCCGATCCTGCTCAACGGCAGCTGGATCAGCATCATGGCGATCTTCGCCATCTACGCCATGGTGGCGCTGTCGCAGGACATCGTGCTGGGGCGGGCCGGCATGTACGACATGGGGCACGCCGTCTACTTCGGTGTCGGTGCGTACGTCACCGCCATCCTCAACACCCAGTTCGGCTGGCCCATCTTCGTGACCTGGCCCGTAGCGATCGTCGCTGCGGCGCTCATCGGCGCTCTCCTATCCGCGCCGATCGTCAAGCTGCGGGGGGACTACCTGCTCGTCGCCACGATCGGTTTCAACATCATCTTCGTGCTCGCCCTGGGCAACAACGTGGCGAACCTGACCGGCGGCCCCGACGGGATCTTCGGGGTCGGGGTCCCACACCTCTTCGGGTGGGCGCTCTCAAGCCAGGGAACGCTCTTCTACCTCGACTGGCTGGCTCTTGCCGCCGTTCTGCTCCTCATGCGCAACCTCGAACGTTCCCGCATCGGGCGGGTCTTCCGGTACCTCAAGGAGGACGAGCTCGCCGCCACCACGCTGGGTGTCAACGCACGCAACTACAAGATCCTCGCCTTTGCGATTGGCGCCGGCATTGCGGGCGCGGCGGGCACCCTGTTCGCGGTGCAGCTGGCCAGCGTGAGCCCCGGCTCGTTCGTGTTCACCGAGTCGGTGACGCTGTTCGCCATCGTGCTCGTGGGGGGGCAGGCATCCATCCCCGGCGTCTTGCTGGGCACCGCCCTGATGTTCGTGGTGCCGCAGGTCTTCAGGGGATTGGCGCAGTACCGCTACTTCGCCTTCGGAATCGCCATGATCGTGGTGATGGTGCTGCGGCCGCAGGGCATCTGGCCGCGGGGAAGGGCGCGATGACGCCGCCGGCCGGCGGCACGCCCTTGCTCGCGCTCGACGGGGTCGGGATCAGCTTCGGAGGGCTGCGCGCCGTCGACGATCTCACCTTCAGCGTCGCTCCGGGGGAGATCAAGGGGCTGATCGGCCCCAACGGCGCCGGCAAGACCACCGTGTTCAACATGATCACGGGCGTGTACGAGCCCACGGACGGACGGATCCACTTCGCCGGCGAGGACATCACCGGTCGGCCGCCCCACCGGGTGGCCGGCAGCGGCATCCTCCGCACCTTCCAGACGATCCGACTGTTCGCGGGGATGACGGTTCTCGAGAACGTTCTGGCCGGACAACACCTGCGTACCCGGCAGACGTGGTGGCAGAGCCTGCTGGCAACGCCCGCACAGCGGCGCGAGGAGGCGGAGCTCGTCGATCGGACCATGACCACGCTGGAGCGTCTGGACCTCGCAACGGTGGCGCACGAGACGGCCACCTCACTACCCTACGGGATGCAGCGGCGGGTCGAGCTGGCGCGCACGCTGGTGGCCGATCCGAAGCTGCTCATCCTCGACGAACCCGCCGCCGGGCTCAACGACAAGGAGTCCTCGGCGCTGAACGAGACCATCCGCTCCATCCGGGACTCGGGGATCACCATCCTGCTCGTGGAGCACGACATGAACGTCGTCATGAACGTGACCGACAGCATCGTGGTCATCAACTTCGGCAAGAAGATCGCCGAGGGCGGGCCTGCCGAGATCCAGTCCGACCCCGCCGTGATCGAGGCCTACCTCGGTCAGGACGACGAGGAGGCGATCGCGTGAGCCTGCTCGAAGTCACCGATCTGGAGGTCGCCTACGGCCAGATCCAGGCTCTCAAGGGCATCTCGCTGGAGGTGGCCGAGGGCGAGGTCGTCGCCATGCTGGGAGCGAACGGGGCGGGGAAGACCACGCTCATGCGTACGTTGAGCGGGTTGATCCCCCCGAAGGCCGGGCGGATCGTCTATCGAGGGGAGGAGGTGACGCACCTCGGGGCCGACCGTATCGTCCGACTGGGGATCGCCCAGTCGCCCGAGGGTCGGCGCGTGTTCGGCACGCTGACGGTTTCGGAGAACCTGGGGCTGGGCGCGTACACACGCCCGCCGGACGAGGTGGAGGGGTCCCGCAAACAAGTCTATGAGCTCTTCCCACGCCTGTACGAGCGGCGCACGCAGCTCGCGGGTACGCTCTCCGGGGGGGAACAGCAGATGCTCGCGATCGGCCGCGCTCTCATGGCCAGGCCGCGCCTCCTGCTCCTCGACGAGCCCAGCCTGGGGCTCGCGCCGCTCCTCGTGAAAGGCATCTTCAAGGCGCTCGAGGACATCCGCGATACCGGCGTGACGATCCTGCTCGTCGAGCAGAACGCGCGGATGGCCCTCCGGTTGGCAGACCGTGGGTACGTGCTCGAGGTGGGGACCATCGTCCACGAGGACGCCGCTGCTGCGCTCCTCGCCTCACCCGAAGTGCAGGCGGCCTACCTCGGCAAGGCCTGAGGGGACCGGCGCTCACCGAGACGCCGCGTCCAAAGGCCGAGTAAAACTTCGAACAGTGACCCCCGGGCACTCTTGCTACCCTGTCCTGGACGGTCCCTGGACGCATGGGGGCGGGGCCCAGAGGTCCTGATGACGACGAATCTCGCAGTATCCCAGACGGCCGCGGACTCGCCCCCTCGAAAGGCGACCGGGTGAGGCTTTTCTTCGTCCGACACGGCGAGCCAGACTGGGACCTGGTGGAGATGCGCGGCGCACGCGGATGGGCTAAGGACTTCGCCCCGCTCACCCAGCTCGGTCGCCTGCAGATCGATACCATCGCGCGGGACTTCAGGCTGCAGGAGGCCGACGCCATCCTCTGCAGCACCTTTACGCGCGCCCTGGAATCGGGCGCGCTTCTCAGCCGGGCCCTGAACAAGCCGCTCTTCGTGGAGTACGACCTACACGAATGGCTTCCCCAGAAGGATCCGTTGGCCGACGTCGACGATCACCTCCTGGAACGCGCCAAGCAGACGCTGTCCGGGAGCGAGGCGGAGGACCCTTCGGCCCCCTGGGAAAGCCTCAACGAGGTGCGCGAGCGTGTCCTGACCGTGCTCAACCGCTACCGCCGCTTCCACAGCGTGGTGGTCGTCACGCACGGCGTCGTGATCGGCAGCCTGGTCGGCATGCGGCGGCTGGTGGATCACGCCGAGATCGTCCCGTTCGAGATCGATCTCGACCACCCGGGCCCTGCGCCCACCCCCGCCGAACACGGCGTGCACAGCGGCTGAGCCCGGCTGGCCGGTACCGTCCACTCCGTCTCCGGGCTATCCTGGACCGGTGGAGATCCCCCCCCTCGGCACCCTGGAAGGCCCTCTCGCACGCGTTCGGCCTCTTTCGCAGGCGGACGTCGGCCGCTTGACCCAGATCGCGTTGGACCATCCACGCGAGTACAGACTGACGTCGACCCCGGCCTCCCAGGAGCAGGCCGACGCCTACTTCTCGCGTGCGTTCCGCGAGATGGAAGCGGGCACGGCGGTGGTGTTCGCCGTGGAGGCGCCGTCGTCGGGCCGGCTGCTCGGCAGCAGCCGCCTGACCGACATCGACGATCATCACCTCCGGTGCGAGCTGGGCTACACCTGGTACCGGCCCGATGTCTTCAACAGCGGCGTGAACGTCGATTGCAAGCGCCTCATGCTGGGATTCGCTTTCGATGCGCTGCGGCTCCACCGCGTCCAGATCCACACCGACACACGCAACGTGCGGTCTCAGCGAGCCATCCGTGCCCTGGGCGCCCGCTACGAGGGTGTGCTCCGCCGCCACATGGTCGCCAAGGACGGCGTCGTACGCGACACCATGGTGTTCGCTGTCACCGACGAGGACTGGCCGCACGTGCGCGCCCATCTGGAGGACCGCCTCGCTCGGCGGCTGGCGGACGCCCAGCGGGTCTGAACGCCACCCTTGCGGTCAACGAACGCCGTGCAGGATCTCCGCCAGAGCTTCGGCGTCCGTGATGTAGACCTCCTTGGGCCGCGTTTCGATCACGCCCTCGGCCTCCAGCGCCTTCAGGGCTCGTGTCACGGTCTCCCTGCTGGTGCCGGCGAGGCTGGCGAGCTCCTGGTGCGTGAGACGCACCAGCGCCCGCTCCTCCTCGAGTTCGACCACACCGCCGCGATAGAGGCGAAGCAGCACGTACGCCACACGTCCCTGCGCATCCTTGTACGAGAGGATCTGCGATTCGTCGTCCATGCCGCGTAGGCGGCTGGCGAGCGTGGTCGTGAGGTTGAGACTGATCGAGGGATAGTCGGCGAGCAGCTTCCGGAAGTCGTCATTGAACAGCAGGTACGCAGTGACCTCGGTGAGCGTCAGCGCCGTCGCGCTCCGCGTAGATTCCCCGAGCAGCGCCATCTCCCCGAAGAACTCGGGGGGCTGGAGAATGGCCAGCGTCTTCTCGTGCCCACCCAGGTCGATCTTGGAGAGCTTTACCTGGCCGGACCACAGGATGTAGAGGGCCTCCCCCTTGTCCCCCTCCTGGAACACGGAGATGCCGGCTTCGTAGACGCGCCGTCGGACCGCGGTGGCCGCGATCGCCAGCGCCCGATCCGGGGCGCCACGGAACAGCGGCACCTCGTGGAGGAAGGCGGTCAGAGCCTCTGCGGCGTTCTCATCTCGAGCCATCAATCCCCTCCAGCACAACATCGGAAGCCGCGCGAGTCCACCGCTCCCACGAGCGGCGTCCATCGCTCACACCGCCCGGCGAGCGCGATCCTCGCGTGCGCCTCAGAACGTATAGTAACCCCGTGTCCGCCGTGCTGGAATGCCGTGATCTGGTCCGCCGGTACCCAGGTCCCAGCGGTGGGCTCGAGGTGCTCAGCGGCGCCAGCCTGCGCGTCGAGGCCGGCGAAGTGGTGGCCATCCTGGGGCCGAGCGGATCCGGCAAGAGTACGCTCATTCATCTGCTGGCCGGACTCGACACGCCCGATTCGGGCGAGGTGTGGTGGGGTGAGCTGGCGGTGCACCTCCGGCGCCCGCAGGCACTCGCCGCCGACCGTGCGCGTACCCTCGGGCTGGTGTTCCAGAACCACTACCTGATGAAGGACCTGAGCCTGCTCGAGAACGTGATGCTTCCCGGCAGGATCCTGGGCGAGATCGACGAAGCGCGCGCCCGTGGGCTGCTCGCCCGGGTCGGGCTGGAAGCCCGGCAGGAGGCGGTGCCGGGCCGCGTGTCCGGTGGGGAGCGCCAGCGAGCGGCGGTGGCGCGAGCGCTGGCTCTCGAACCGCGCCTGCTGCTGGCCGACGAGCCCACCGGGAGCCTCGACCGCAAGAACGCTCGTGACGTCTTCGAGCTCTTGCTGGAGCTGGCACGCGAGAGGGAGACCGCTGTGGTGATGGTGACGCACGACGAGGAGCTGGTCCGGTCGGTCGGGCGGCGGTACCACCTTGCGCAAGGCGAGCTGCAGGCGGTGCCCGTAGCCGGTTGAGACCCGCCTTCCAGGCCCGTAAGCTGGGCCATGCCGGAGCTCCCGACAGGTCTGCTGCGCAACGATCAGATCGTTACCACCAGGGCCGTGCTGGACCAGCACGGACACGGCGAGTCGTACGGCGAGACGTCGCTGCCGGACGCGGTGCTGTTCCCGGAGAGCGCCGAGGACGTC
This sequence comes from uncultured bacterium, assembly GCA_964536935.1. Lineage (GTDB taxonomy): Bacteria > Deinococcota > Deinococci > Deinococcales > Trueperaceae > JASBRS01. Next base: position 35,087 of record CAZIBD010000019.1, read on the forward strand.
GCCAGGATCGTCCGCTTCGCGGCGGAGCGCAGGATCCCGCTGACGCCGGTCGGCGCGAACTCGAGTCTCGAGGGGCACACGGTGCCGCTGTTCGGGGGCTTCTCCGTCGACCTCACGCGCATGGACCGTATCCTCGAGATCCGCCCCGAGGACTTCCTGGCGGTCGTGCAGCCGGGGGTCGGGTACCGGTCCCTCAACGAGGCGGCTCGCCACAGCGGCGTGTTCTTCCCGATCGATCCAGGCGCCCACGCCACCCTCGGTGGCATGGTCTCGACCAACGCCTCGGGCACCATGGCCGTCCGCTACGGCGTTACCGGCGACTACGTCCTCGCCCTGCAGGTGGTCACTGCGGACGGGGCCATCGTGCGGGTCGGCAACCGCGCTCGCAAGAGCGCCGCAGGCTACGACCTTTGTGGGCTCTTCACCGGGGCCGAGGGAACGCTCGGCATCATCACGGAGATCACCGTGCGGCTGGTCGGCGTCCCCGAATCGGCGTCGGCGGCGCGCGTGCCGTTCCCCGACGCCCGCCGTGCCACGAGCTTCGTGACCCAGCTCGTCCAGGCCGGGGTTCCGGCGGCCCGGTGCGAGATCATCGACGCCCGTAGCGTGCACGCCGTCAACGCCTTCGCGGGCACCGCTTTCCCGGAGCAGATGACGATCTTCCTGGAGTTCCACGGCAACCCTGCCGGAGTAGCGGCCGATGTGGCGCTGGCGCGTGACCTGGCCTCGCACGCGGGCGCCCTCGGCTTCGAAGCGGCCTCCAGACGGGAGGAACGCGAGCGGCTGTGGGAAGCGCGTCACAAGACGTTCTACGCCACGGTGGCGGCGAACCCCGGCAAGCGCAACCTGGTGACGGACGTTGCCGTGCCCATCTCACGTCTGCCGGAGGCCGTTGCCAGCGCCCTGGAGGACTGTGACCGTTCGGGTCTGACGGCGTACCTGGTCGGCCACGTCGGCGACGGCAACTTCCACCTCACCATCTTCTACGACGACGACCAGCACCAGCAGGTCGAGGACGTGGCGCACCGGATGGTGAGCCACGCAATCGCTCTGGGCGGCACCAGCACCGGCGAGCACGGCATCGGCATCCGGAAGCTGCGCTACATGGAGGAGGAACACGGCGACGCCTTGCCCCTGATGCGCCGGCTCAAGCGTGCGGTCGACCCCGAGGGAATCATGAATCCCGGGAAGAAGATCCCGGATTGACATTCTCGCCGGTGCGCCCCGCCGGGCCGGGACGGAAGCGCAACATCCAGTGCCGGATCCGCGGCCGGAGCCGGTTGAGCAGGTAGAGCAGTGGGATCAAGAGGATCAACGCGAGCCACAGGACGGTGTCGGAGACAAGCACGGCGCTCCCGAGCCAGGCGCTGCCGATCAGCCATGGGGTACGGGCGATCATGGCGGCGATCCAGAGCTCCGTGAGCGGCAGCGAGGTCAGCCCGGAGAGCAGAACCACGAAGTCGAGGTTGAGGAGGAAGAACAGCGCCCCCCACACGACCACGGAGCGGATGCCGAGGAGCTCCTCCCACTCCTGCAGCGCCTCTCGTCGGACCAGCAGGATCAGCAGCGGCCGGCCGATGCGGCGCGCGAGCAAGAGGCCCACGAAGGCGCCCAGCCCGAGACCGATGACGCCGTACGCGACAGCCGCGAAGAAGCCGAACGCCTTGCCCCCCAGGGCCCCCACCAGCGGGGTGGGGATGAAGGGCAGCAGCGCCGTCACGAGGAACGACGCTACGTAGTAGAGGGGCGCGAGCCAGCCGGCATCGTTGATAAAGTGCGAGAGGGCTTCGGTCATCGGGTCGCGTCCCATCGTACGGCCTCATCCGTCCTCCAGGGTCCTCGCGTGACCGCTCGGCCGGAAGGGCATCCGCCTCGGGTCCGGGGTTCGCGAGGGGAGTGACATGGCAGTCGGCGACATCTACCCGTTGAGGCTCGCGATTCGCTACAGCCGGCGCATCTGGGGCGGGGACAGGCTCCCCGCCTTCCTGGCGCAACCGGCGGTCGAGGATGGCGACGAGCCGGTCGGGGAGGGCTGGCTGGTGTACGCCGGGAACGAGGTCTTGAACGGTCGCTTCGCCGGGCGCACGCTGCAGGGTGTGGCCGAGTCGTTGGGCGTGCGCCTCGTGGGCACGGCGAGCGCCGCCCGCTACGGCAGCAGGGTTCCACTGCTCGCCAAATTCATCGACGCGGCGGATCGCCTCTCGGTCCAGGTCCATCCCGACGACGCCTACGCCCTTCTGCACGAGGCCTCCTCCGGTCACCTGGGCAAGAGCGAGGCATGGTACGTGCTGCAGGCTGCCCCGGACGCTCAGGTGCTGTGGGGCTTCCGCGAGGACGTCACGCCGGACCAGGTACGGGAGGCTGTCGCCGACGGCTCGCTCCCCGGACTCATGAACCGGGTCTCCGTGGCGCCCGGTGACGTCATCTACAACCCGGCCGGAACCGTCCACGCCATCGGCGCGGGCATCCTGCTGTTCGAGATCCAGCAATCGAGCGACCTCACCTACCGCCTGTTCGACTATTTGCGACGCGACCGTGCCGGCAAGCAGCGCGAGCTTCACCTCGAGCGCGCCCTGCAGGTAGCGGTGCTCCACGGGGGCGATGACGCGAGGCGAACGCCCACACCCCTCGGCGGTGGCTGGCGGCGACTGGTCGGCTGCGAGCACTTCGTGATGGACGCCGTCACGGTGGAGGAGGTACCGCGGGCCGGGCGCACCGACCCCAGCAGTCTGCAGATCCTCGTCGTCACGCGCGGCAGCGCCACGCTGCACTGCGCAGCTGGAGACGAGCACCTGGACCAGGGGTCGGCGTTGGTGTTGCCTGCCTCGCTCGGGCGCTACAAGCTGGACGGACGTGGCGAGGTGCTGCGCTGCGCCGTAGCGCCGCCCGACGGGCCACCGCGGCCTCGCGACACCGTGCCGGGAACGGAGCGCAGGTGAGCCAGCTCGGAGGCACGCGCGCGGCCGCGCCGGCGAAGGAGCAGGCCAGCCCCGGTGGCGCGGTCCGGCGCCTCGCGGCGTTGCTGGCGCCCTACCGCGGTCGCGTGGTCGCCCTCTCTTCGGTCATTGCGGCAGGCGCCCTGGTAGCCCAGCTGGCGCCGCAGTTCGCGCGCGTGGTCATCGACGTGGCGATCCCCAGCGGTCGGCCCCATGTGTTCCTCATGCTCGCCCTCGCGATGCTCGGCTATTACGTGCTGCGTGAGGCGCTGTCGTTCGTGTCGATGTACTTTAGCTACGCCCTGACGCAACGCGTGATCCACGACCTCCGGACGGCCGCCTACGCCCACCTGCTGCGCCTTCCGATGGCCCGCTTCACGAGGGAGCGCTCCGGCTCTCTGGTAGCGCGCGTCGTTTCCGACGTCAACGCTCTGGAGTCGATGATCCAGGCGGGAGCGTCACGCATCCTGGGTCGCCTGTTCGGGATCCTGGTGGTGCTCGCGATCCTGTTCGTGATGAACTGGCTGCTGGCAGTGGTGTGCCTGGCGATCGTAGCCGCCATGGCCGTGATCACCTTGCACTTCCAGGAGCCTCTGCGGCGGCTGTCCCGGCGCATCCGCTCGCAGGTGGGCGAGCTGACGGCAGTGGCCAGCGAGGCCATCCAGAACGCCGGCGTCGTCAAGCTGTTCACGGCCGAGGGCGAGGAGCTGGGCCGCTTCGCCGACGCCAGCGACGGATATCGATCGTTCGGGATGGCCAGGCGGTGGCAGTCCGGGCTGATGCAAGCCGGCGTGGGCCTGAGTTCCGGGCTCGGCACCGGCGCCTTGCTCCTGGTCGGGGGCTGGTTGATCGTCCTGAAGCAGACCGGGGCTCCGATGCCCTTCGGCGCGGCCTCCCTCAGCACCGGGGAGCTCACGGCCTTCCTGCTCTACGTCAGCGAGCTGGTCACTCCGGTCGTCTTCGTGCTGAACTTCAACAACCAGCTCCAAGCGGGTGCCGCTGCGCTTGAACGCATCGATGACCTGCTGACCGAGACCCCGGAGGACGCCGGCACGCAGCGGGCCTTCGCCGCCGGCGATGTCCGCTTCGAACGGGTGCGCTTCGCCTATCCCGGCTCGCGCGCGCTCGCGCTCGACGACTTCGATCTGGAGGTGCCGACCGGCTCGACGGTAGCGCTGGTAGGCCCGTCCGGGGCAGGGAAGAGCACCGTCGTCAAGCTCCTGGGTCGGCTCTACGACCCCCAGGGCGGCGCCATCCATGTGGCGCAGCACGACCTCCGCTCGCTCCGGCTGGACAGCCTGCGAGGCGCCCTGGCGGTCGTGCCGCAGGATCCGACCCTGTTCTCGGGCTCCGTGCGCGACAACATCCGCTACGCCAGACCCGGCGCCGACGACGCCGCGGTGGACGAGGCTGCACGCCTCGCCAACGCCCTGGAGTTCATCGAAGCGTTGCCGCACGGGTTCGACACCGAGATCGGTGAGCGCGGCGTCAAGCTCTCCGGCGGGCAGAAGCAGCGCATCGCGATCGCCCGCGCCCTGCTGCGCGGCGCTACGTTGCTCGTCCTCGACGAGGCCACCTCGAGCCTCGACAGCGAGTCTGAGTCGGTGATCCAGGATGCTCTGTCCGGCCTATTCACGAGGCGCCAGGAAGTGACCAGCATCGTCATCGCACACCGCCTCTCCACGGTGCGCGACGCCGACCGGATCGCGGTCCTGGATCACGGTCATGTGGTGGAAGAGGGTGACCACGAGACGCTGCTGCGCCGCGGCGGCCTCTACGCGCGCCTCCACGCCATGCAGCAGGAGGGCGGCGGGGGTCGCGGGACGCTCGAGGGGCACGGTGCCGTTTCCTCCTCCGACTGAGCCGCAGCGGACCGACCCGCACCGGCCCAAAGAGGTGGCGGTCGGATCCACCAACCCGGCCAAGCGCAGCGGCGTCCAGATCGCGCTGGCGGCGGTCTTCCCGGACGCGACGCCGGAGCTCTCGTGGCACGACGTCCCGTCCGGCGTGCCTGCGCAGCCGTGGGGCGACGCGGAGACGTTGCGCGGGGCCGGCAATCGCGCGGCTGGAGCGTTGCGTCTGGCGGACCGCAGCGATGCCATCGGAGTGGGGATCGAAGGGGGTGTCCTGCGCCGGGGCGGGCCGGTGTGGAGCTTCTCCTGGGTCGTCGCCGTGGCGCCCGGTGGGGCCTCCGGAGCGGCCCGCAGCGCCGCCTTCGCGCTCCCGGCCAGCGTGACACGGCTGCTCGAGCAAGGGCTCGAGCTCGGGGACGCCATCGACCGGGTCTTCGGGGTGGTGGGGAGCAAGCGCGAAGGCGGCGCCGTCGGCCTGCTGACGCTGGGCGCGCTCGAACGGCCCGAGCTCTACGCCCATGCGGTCCTGCTCGCCCTCATGCCGGTGTTGCGCGAGGCGCTGTACGCTTCCGACTGACGCCAACCGCGCCGCCGGGGAAACGCCCCGTCGGCGCGGCTCACGTTCAGGTTATCGAGGTGTTCAGGCGCGCGCGCCGGGGCCGCTGGAAGGCTTCTCCTCGGTCTGAGGCGGGAGGAACTCGGCGTCCGCAGCGTCCTCCTTCACCAGCATGGCGTCGAGCACCTCGTGGAAGTCGCGCACCGCCATGACCTCGAGGTCCTGCAGGATGGCGTTCGGCACGTCCTCCAGGTTGGCTTCGTTGTCGGCCGGCAGGATGACGTGGTGGATCCCGGCCTGGTGGGCGGCGAGCAGCTTCTCCTTGACGCCTCCGATGGGAAGCACACGCCCCCGCAGGGTGATCTCCCCGGTCATGGCGACATCGCCGCGCACGGGGCGCCCGCACAGCGCGCTCACCACCGCCGTGGCGATGGCGATGCCGGCGGACGGCCCGTCCTTGGGCGTACCGCCCTCGAGCACGTGCACGTGCAGGTCCTGCTTCTCGTGGAACGATGCCGGCAACCCGAACTCCTTGGCGTGCTTGCGGAGGTAGGCGATCCCCGCCTGAGCGCTCTCCTTCATGACGTCGCCGAGCTGGCCCGTAAGGGTCACGTTGCCCTTGCCGGGCACCGCCACGGCCTCGATATCGAGCGTCACGCCGCCCACCGAGGTCCAGGCGAGCCCATGGGAAAGCCCGACCTGCGGCTGCTTCTCGGCTTGCTCATCACGGAAGGGGGGCACGCCCAGGAGGTCGCGCACCTCTTCGTCGTCGACGATTCGCGTGTCCTCCCAGGCGTCCGTGAGGTACTCGCGCGCCGCCTTGCGCGTCGCCTTGGCGATCAAACGGTCCATGTTGCGAACGCCAGCCTCGCGCGTGTACTCGGTGACGATGCGACGTACGGCGCCATCGGTGATCTCCAGCTTGCCCTGCATGCCGTGATCGCGGATCTGGCGCGGGATGCGGTAGCGCCGCGCGATCTGGATCTTCTCGTCCAGCGTGTAGCCGGGGATCTGGATGACCTCCATACGGTCCAGCAGTGGCCTCGGCACCGTGGCCAGGGTGTTCGCCGTGGTGATGAACATCACCCGCGACAGATCGTAGGGGATCTCCAGGTAGTGGTCGGAGAAGGTGTTGTTCTGCTCCCGATCGAGGACCTCCAGGAGCGCCGAGGACGGGTCGCCTCGGAAGTCGGCCGTCATCTTGTCGACCTCGTCGAGCAGGAACACGGGGTTGACCGTGCCCGCCGTCTTCATCCCCTGGATGATCCGGCCGGGCAACGACCCGATGTAGGTGCGGCGGTGACCACGGATCTCGGCCTCGTCGCGAACCCCGCCCAGGCTCATGCGCACGAAGTGGCGGTTGAGGCTCCGCGCGATCGACTTGCCGAGGCTGGTCTTGCCGACGCCGGGGGGCCCCACCAGGCACAGGATGGGAGCCTTGTAGTCCGACTCCTCGTTGTCCTCGGTGAGCTGTCGTACCGCCAGGAACTCCAGGATGCGCTCCTTGGGCTCCTCGAGGGCGTAGTGGTCTTCGTTGAGGATGGCCTCGCTGTGGGTGATGTCGAGGTGCTCCTCGTCCTCCTCGCTCCAGGGCAGCTCCAGCATGGTGTCGAGGTAGGTCCTCACGACCGTGGCTTCCGGGGATCCGCCGGACATGCGCTCGAGCCGTTCGATCTCCTTGAGCGCGCGCTCCTTGGCGTACTCGGGCATGTGCTTCGCCTCGACCCGTTCCCGCAGCTCCTCGGTCTCGGAAGCGTCGTCGTTGCCCAGCTCGTGCTGGATCGCCTTCATCTGCTCCCGCAGGTAGTACTCGCGCTGGTTGGAGTCCATCTGCTGCTTGACCCGCGCGCTGATCTGCTTCTCCGTGTCGAACCGCTCGAGGTCGCGCGTCAGGAAACCGTAGACGAGCTCGAGCCGCTTGTGGACGTCGGGCTCCTCCAGCACCGCCTGCTTGTCGGAGACCTCCCACGTCGCGTACTTGGCGATCACGTCGGCGAGGGGCCCGGCCTCGCGAAGGCCGCGAAGGTTCTCGAGATGGAACGAGTCGAGCCGCAGGTTCTTGTTCTGCTGGGCGTACTCGGCGAACGCCTGCTTCGCCTGCTCGACCAGGGCGCCCGACTCCGGACGCTCGGCGGTGACCTCGGGAATGGTCGTCACCTGGGCACGCAGCGAGGCACCGGCCAGGTAGCTGTCGATGCGCGCCCGTTCGCGACCCTCTACCAGCACCTGGAGCGTATCGTCGGGCAGGCGGATCACCTGCTTGATCACGCAGAGCGTGCCGACGTCGAAGAGGTCCTCGCCCGAGGGATCGTCGATCCGGCCCTCGCGCTGGACCACCAGCAGGACGCGGTTGTCGGCAGCCTGTGCCTCCTCGAGCGCCCGCTTCGACTTCGGACGTCCCACGTCCACGTTCTCCAGGGTGCGCGGCAGCACCACCTGGGTGCGCAACGCGATGACGGGCAGTTCCCAATCCATGCCTCAGTAAACCCTGTCGCCTCCGCCGTCCTCCGTAAGGTGGCTGACGACTGGCCGGCGTCCGTGCCGGGACCGGGTGGACCCGAAAGCGCGACCTCAGCGCCGGTAGGTGCGGTCGGGCTCCGGAACCGTGACGGTCCGTCCGTCACCGCGAAGCTCCGCGGCGAACGCGTCCATCACCTCGGGCTCGCCATGGACCAGGAACACTTCGGCGTCCCCCGTGCCGTCGAGCCAACGGCGCAGGTCGTCGTGATCGCCGTGGGCCGAGAAGCCGTTGATGGTGTGTACGCGGGCGCGCACCTTGATCTCGTCGCCGTAGATGTGGACCCGCTTGGCGCCACCGACCAGCGCGCGGCCCAGGGTGCCGGAGGCCTGGTAGCCGACGATCACCAGGCTCGCCTCCTCGCGCCAGAGGTTGTGCTTGAGGTGGTGGAGGATGCGCCCTCCCGTCATCATCCCCGAGCCCGCCAGGATGATGGCGCCGCCGGTGACCTCGTTGATCGCCTTGGAAGCCTCCGTGTCGACCGTGAACTCGAGCGTGGGCGGCGCGAACGGGTCCCGGCCCTGGGCCAGGATCGCCTTGACCTCGTCACGGAACTCGTTCTCGCCATGCTCGTAGAAGCGCGTCATCCGCGTGGCCATGGGGGAGTCGAGGTACACCGGCACCCTGGGCAGCGCGTCGCGTTCCATGAGTCGCCGGATCTCGAAGAGCACGGCCTGGCTGCGTTCCAGCGCGAACGTCGGGATCAGCACGTTGCCGCCACGCGCCAGCGAGCGCTTCAGCACCTCGGCGAACTCGGCCTCCGTGGCCTTGCGGCTGCGGTGGTTGCGCTCGGCGTAGGTCGTCTCGATGAGGGCCACATCGCAGGGTTGCGCTGGCTCCGCCGGCGCCTGGAGCGCGCTCTCCCGGTTCCCGAGGTCCCCCGAGAACGCCACCCGGGCCGAGCCGTCCTGCAGCTCGATGGTGGCGCTTCCGAGGACGTGGCCGGCCGGGCGGAAGGTCGCTCGGACCCGCGGCGCCACCTCGATCGTCTCGTCCATCTCGACGGGGCGGAACCGCTCCATCGTGGCGTCGACGTCGCTGTCCTCGTACAGGGGCTCCGGAACCTCGTTCTCACGGCCGGCACGCGTGGCCTTGCGCATCGCCCGACGGTAGTCCTCCTGTTGCAGCCTGGCCGCGTCGCGCAGGATGACCTCGGCGATGTTGCGCGTGGCGCGCGTGGCGAAGATCGGTCCCCGATAGCCGCGCTCCACCAGGAGCGGCAACCGACCCACGTGGTCGAGGTGACCGTGGCTCACCAGAACGGCGTCGAGAGCGGTTGGATCGAACGGGAACGGCATGTGGTTGCGCGCCTCCAGGACGGCCCCGCCCTGGAACAAACCGCAGTCCAGGAGCACGCTGGCGTCGTCGAGGCGGAGGTGGTGACAGCTGCCCGTCACGGTGCGGGCAGCGCCCGCGCTCAGGATCTCCATGGTTCCGGGCCCCTTCCCTTCCGCCCCGGGCACATCCGGCGGCGGCGTCCCTTATACTACCCGCGACGTTGAGAACCGTCGGAGCCCGTCCCGTGTTGGCCATCGATGCCGTGCACCCCTACGCCGCCGTCAGGATCGCGTCCCCGGCCGACCTGGGAGCGGTGCGTGAGGTGGCGGCCACGACCTGGCACGCCACCTACCAGGAGATCCTGAGCGCACACACCATCGACGCCTTCCTCAGGCGTGCCTACAGCGACTACCGCATCCTGGCCGCCGTCAACGATGGCGGCCTTTGGGTACTGGAGGAAGACGGCCGCGTGGTGGGCTACGAGCGGCTCAGCATGCGTGGCGACGTCGGGTATGTGGGCGCCATCTACGTCCTGCCCGAGGCCCAGCGTCACGGACACGGGCGGCGCCTGCTCGAGACGGCGCGACCCTGGTTCGCGGCGCGCGGCGCCAAGGAGATCCGCCTGACCGTCGCCGAGCGCAACCAGGCTGCGCGCGCGTTCTACCGGCGGGTGGGTTTCGAGGAGCGCGAGGCGGTCCAGACGCACCTCCTCGGCGAGCCACTCGAAGAACGCGTCTGCGTGATGCCACTGCTGCAGCCCTACCTCTTCCGGTCCTAGGCGCTCGCCTGCCGCCACAGAAGACGGCCGCCCTCGAGGACGGCGTCGACCCGTCCCAGCCGACGCAGGTGGGCCAGGTAGGCCGATACCGTACACAGATTCAGGTGGTAGCGGGGAAGATCGTTCAGCTCGATGCCGAGCGCCGCGCAACTACCGGCCAGCACGTCCTCGGTGCCGACGCCCGTGCAGCTTTCGGCAACGGCATCGGCGGCACGGTGCACGGCAGCAACGTTGGCATCGATGGAGCGCTCGAGATCGCTGCTGGGGTCGCCGTGGCCCGGAAGCGCTACCCGGGCTCCGCTGCGGCGCACGACTTCGAACGCTTCGAGCTGACCCGTGATGTCCTGCCCGAACGGCAACGCGTACCTCTCGAGCACGCTGTCTCCGAAGAACGCGTCGGCGGCGATCAACACGTCATCCACCCGAAGCGCGACCTGACGGTGGGCGTGTCCGGACGTGTCGAGGACGTCGAACGCGATCCCCGCGAGCTCGAGGTTTCCGGCGTCGATCTCGTGGTGTACCGGGGACGCTTCGGCCAGTAACCACTTCGACGTGAGCTCGTCGAGGGGTCGGGCACCGTGAAACAGATAGACGGGTTCCAGATACGGCGAGCGGATGATGCT